>CAIJGS010000371.1 GCA_903820285.1 uncultured Verrucomicrobia subdivision 3 bacterium
ATGCTGGTCCTGGATGAAGCGCACTACCTTTGGCCGCAACGTCATTACCGTAACACCACGCCCGGCCGGATCAATTGGCTGATGACGGCGCTGATTAACCAGGGCGTGCCGGTGGCGCTTATCACCACGCCCCAATTCATGCGCTCCCAGAAGGAAATGGAGTCCAAAACCTGTTGGACGGGCGAACAATTCACCGGCCGGATCAAGCATTACGAAAAATTGCCGGATGTCCTGAGCGATGAAGATTTGGCAGCCGTGGCCACGGCGCTATTGCCCGGCGGATCGGCCAATTCTATCGCTCTGCTGGTTCACTATGCGCAACTGTCTGCCAAGTACCTGGCCGGCATTGATGCTGCTGTGAGCCGTGCGCAGTACATCGCTCAAAAGGAAGGCCGGGAACAAATCCAGCTGGCCGACATCCAGCGTGCCATCAAAGAAAGCGTCATGCCTTCCGATTCTGCATTTGTGGCGGCCATGAATGCCAGCGATGCACGCGGCCGGGTCCGTCGCGTAAAGACGTCTGCAAGCCCGTTGCAACCGGTCTGCCAGCCCCCTGAAAACCGCATTCCGGCGGAACCGGCGGAAGATGCCCCGGCCAAAGACATGCCAGCGCGGCGCGGATCGGTGCCGGCGGCGATTGTCCTGGATGCACCCAGGCGGAATGAATTTACGGCCGATCCGGCCGGAGTATTTACAAGTAAAACCTGAAACTGGCCGCACTGGCGGCCTTTAGGTTTGATCGAAATTGAAAAACGCCCGTAATGGGCGCGTTACCGTTTATACTGGTAAGGTTGACACAAATCCGGCAATTTCGTCACAAATGCGCCGAGAAGGTACACGACTTACCCGTTTGTATACCTGCGCGTGACTGGCACGCGCTTTGTTAACCTAAATCCCTCTCCTTCATCCCATCCGGGGATTGCTTTAGCCATAAGCATTCCAAAATTTAGCCCTGGTTTTAACCGCCTCCGAGATTTTCCTGGAGCAAGGTATACAAGGAGTGAGGATCGTTTCCGGCTTGCACGCGGGTGCGGAAGGCGGGGTCCATGACGCGGCGGGCGAGTTGGGCGAGGATGGGCAGATGCGGGGCGACGGTTTCACTATCGCGGACGCATAGGAGGAAAATCACGCTGACGGGCTGCCCATCCAGGGCGTTCCACGCGACGGGGGTATTCAACTTCACAATGACCAGGGAGTCGGACCGCAGGGCATCGGTCTTGCCATGGGGAATGGCGAAGCCGAAGCCGAAGCCGGTGGAACAGTTGTTTTCCCGGTCCAGAATGGCCTGTTCCAGGCCGCGGGAATCGTCGGTGCGGCCGAGCACGAAGAGGCGGTCGGTGGCGAGCTTGATGGCTTCCTCGCGGGTGAGGGCGGTCTGGCCGGTGAGCACCAGTTCCGGGGTGAACAGGGGGACGGTCGCCTGGGCAGAGGCCTGCCGGAGGAGGCCGGCCACTTCATTGGCGGTGGCGCAATTGAGGGCGGCGGCCAGCAGCTGGCGGCAGGGCTCCGGCGGCCAGCCGGCAAGTTCGGCCTTGATCTGGGCAATGGCGGGGGCGGGCACGCTGATTTCATCCAGGCCGAGGCCGGCGAGCAGCGGGAGCCAGCGGGCGTGGCCGCCCATTTCACCGCACAGGCCGATCCACTTGCCATGCTTGTGCGCCTCATCCACGACGAGTTTCAGCAGGCGGAGAAAGGCGGGTTGCAAGGGATTATAGAGCGCAGCGACGTTGGGATTGGCGCGGTCGGCGGCGGTGAAGTATTGCAACAGGTCGTTGGTGCCGATGCTGAAAAAATCCAGCTCATGGCAGAGGGTATCCATGATGAAGGCGGCGGCGGGCACCTCGATCATGGCGCCGACTTCCATGGTGGCGGCGAAGGGAATGCCGGCGGTGAGGCAGCGGGCCTGTTCCTCGGCAATGATACGTTTCACCCAGCGCACTTCGTCGAGCATGGCAATCATGGGCACGAGCAACTTCAGTTTGCCATGGACGGAGGCGCGGAGAAGCGCGCGGATCTGGGTGCGAAACAGATCTTCAAAGCGGGGATAAATCCGGACGGCGCGAAAGCCGAGGAATGGGTTGTCCTCGGCGGGGAGGTGCAGGTAATCCAGCGGTTTATCGCCACCACTGTCCAGGGTGCGGATGATGACGGTGCGTTCGCCGGCCTGGGCCAGGACTTCGCGATAGGCGGCGAACTGTTCGGCTTCATCGGGCGGGGACTCGCGGTCCAGAAAGAGCATTTCCGTGCGGAACAGGCCGATGCCTTCCGCTCCGGCGGCGAAGGCGGCGGCGGCTTCGCCGGCGGTGGCGATGTTGGCGGCGATTTCGATTTTTCGCGTCACCGGGGCGGCGGCGGAACGGGCGGCGATGGCTTGCAGGTGTTCCTGCCGGCCGATCAGACGGAGTTGTTCCCGCGCATAATAGCGGCGGGTGGTATCCGTAAGTTGCGTGAGCAAGGCACCGGCGAACCCATCGAGCACGGCTTCCTGTCCGGCCAGGGCGGCGGCATCTGCCACGGCCGCGCCGGTGAGGGTGGGCAGGCCAAAGCTGCGGGCGAGGATGACCGTATGCGAGGTGGTGCCGGCGTGCAATAGCACGAGGCCGCGCAGAAAGGTGCGATCCAGCGCGAGGAACTGGCCGGGGGTGAGGGATTCCGCGAGGAGAATGGTGGGAGCTTCCAGCTTGATCTCGCGGGTCTGGGCGGCGGCGCCGTACACCTGACGGAGCAGATGCAGCGCCACATCCTGGATATCGAGGCCGCGTTCGCGCAGGAGCGCGCTGCCGCTGCGGGCGAGAAGGTCGGTAAAATGGGCGGTGGTGTCGGCGATGGCACCGGCGGCGGTGCGACCATCCTGGGCGATGGCCTGATGCAGCCGGCGGCTGAGTTCGGGATCGCGCGCAATGGCTTGATGGGCCGTCAACAGATCGCGGATGAGCTGGTTTTTGGCCACGGCCAGCCGCTGGTCATAATAGGCAATGACGCGTTGGAGCGCGGCGGCGAGGGTCTCCCATTCGGCGGCGGGATCGGTACAGCCGGTCCGTGGCAGGCTGGCGGGAATCTGAAACCCGCTGGCAAGCACGACGCGGCCGATCCCAATGCCGGACACCACCGGGGTGCCGTAAAACACCGCGACCGGTTCCGGTTGCACCATGGGTGGCAACCGGGACGCCACCGCCGCGCCAACGCCATCGGGCAACGGGTCATCGCAATGCGGCAGGGTATCGCGAATGAAAACAGTGAGGGCGGCGAGGGCTTCGCGTTCGTCGGGTCCGCTGACGGTAAGTTCGCAGGCGTCGTGATGGCGGGTATCGAGGCCGATAAGGGCGAGCACACTTTTGACATCGGCGATGGCGCCGGTCCGGCGGTTGGTGAGGGTGATGCCGGCGAGGTAGCGGCGCGTGACGGCTTCGAGCAGGCTGGCGGGGCGGGCATGCAGGCCGTTGGGCAGCGGGAAAGTGAACTGGAGCGAGAGGGCCATCAGGGTTTGTTAAATTTGGCCACAACCGGGCCGCAGGCGGGGAATCGTTTCATGGGGTAGAAACGTTGCGGGCGGCGGCTAAAATCGGTCTCATCTTGGTAGCCTGATTCTGCGGGGGTTTGCCCCGCCGATAAAGGGAAAAATATGGCGGGTACGTTTGCCGGTCCACCCCAGCAAGTGTTTGGTTGCGTAAAAATTTTCAGCGTTTGGCTTGATGAGGCACGATTAAGCACGATTGCTGGGGTTTTAACGCAAAGACGCAAATGGATGGGACGGGGAAGCTCCAAGCATCCAACCTCCAAGCTCCAGAGAACCTCCAAGGACCAAGCGTCCAAGGGGCAGGGGGCTCTTTTGCGGATGCCTTGATATGCCTTGATTGGCGGGGTGTAGGCATAGCGACGTTGCCAGACATTTTAGTGGGACGCCCTCCCTCACCTGTTTCCTCTCCCCAAGGATTTTTCCCTGCGAGAGCTTCCCGCACTTGTTGCCTCCCTGATTCTGATTTAACAAAGGCACAAAGCCGTCCGGTTGAATGGATGCCCCATCCCGCCATCGGCTGTTAACCACTGTCGCTCAACCACCTAATTCGTGTTCCTTGGTGTCCATTCGTGGTTAAACTGCATCGTCACGCCTTAATGTATCAGCGGCGCCGCCCCTTTTTCCTCCACGTAACGCACATTGGGAATCCGCCGTTTGCCGATCACAAAAATCGCCAGCCCGATCCATGAGGTTGCCGCCAATACAATCGTCACTGGCTGCATGTCGTGGGAATCAAAGATCCCGATGCTCGCCGACGCCAGACCCGACACCCCGATTTGCAGGAACCCCAGCATGGCCGAGGCGCTGCCGATGTTGTGGTCAAACGGCACGAGCGCCAGCGCCGCCGCATTGGGATACGCCAGACCAAGGCTGGACAGGGAAATGAAGAGCAGCACCAGTGTCATGCTCAGCCCGAACCAGCCAAAATGAGTACCCACCAAGAACAGCAGGGCCACCGGGCACACCACCAGCAGCGAGGCGCGAAAAATCTGTTCGCTCGAATATTTCCGCAGTAGCAGCACGTTCACCTGATTGCTGCCAATGAACCCCGCCGCCAGCCCCGCAAAGATGAAGCCAAACGTCTGGGCGCTTACGTGAAACACTTCCATAAAGATGATCGGTGACCCCGCGACGTAGACCAGCAGTCCTGAAAAGGCAAACGCCCCGGACAGCGCGTAAGTGATAAATTGTGGCTCGCGCAGTACTTCCCAATAATTGCGGAAAATCGGCAGCGGACGCAGCGATACCGTCACATCCGGTTGATGCCCCTCCGGCAAATACCAGAACAGCAAGGCCACATTTAGCAGCGCAAACGCGGCGAGGAGGATGAACACCCACACCCAGCCCATATGCACGGCCACAAAACCGCCCGTGGTCGGCGCGAGCAGCGGCGAAGCGCCCAGAATCAAAATCAGCAGCGAAATGATGCGCGCCGTCTCCCGCACCGGAAAGAAATCGCGCACCATTGCCATTGAGGCCACCTGCGCCGCACAGCCGCCCAGCGCCTGCAAGAACCGCATGGCCATCAGCCATTCCACCGTCTTCGCCGACATGCACAGCAATGACGCGGCAATGAACAAGAACAGCCCCGCATACAGCGGACGTTTCCGCCCATAGCGGTCCAGCAACGGCCCGTAAAAAAGCTGCCCGGCCGCCAGTCCTGCAAAGTAACTGGCAATGGATAGCGAAATCTTGGCGGTGGAAGTATGCAGCGCGTCGGCGATCTCCGGGAACGCCGGCAGATACATATCAATGGCAAACGGGCTGATCGTGGATAGCGCGCCTAAAATCAGAATGATCAAAACCCGGTTGGGTGCAGTATGCGACATGATGGCAGACAGTTCGAAAAGGGTGGGGTTGAATGAACAGTGACCCGATGGCTATACGGTCGCCAGCGGATGCCACGAATACACTACCGGCCGGGCCGGAAGCAGGGAAAATCGATCCAAGTCGTTCAACATGCGGCCAATGTTCCTCATTCTGCCCCCGGGTCAAGGGGCAAATTTACATGGTTAAAGAAAAGAACAACTTTTCCGAATCGTGCTTCTCTGCGCCCCCGCCAACCGGTAAGCTTCCGGCCCAGTGGCCACCACGCTTTACGAATTGATTCCCCGCGAGGCAACGCCCGGCAACGACCTGTTGCTGGGACGCTTCCTCGAATATTGCGCCGCCCGCCATCTGGAACTGTACCCCGCGCAGGAAGCCGCCATCCTTGAATTGTTCGAGGAAAAGAACGTCATTCTCAATACCCCCACTGGCTCTGGCAAATCCCTGGTCGCCGCCGCCCTGCATTTCAAGGCCCTGGGGCAAGGGAAGCGTTCCATTTATACCTGTCCCATCAAGGCGCTGGTGAATGAGAAGTTCATGGCCCTCTGCCGCGAGTTCGGCCCGGATAACGTTGGCCTCAGCACCGGTGATGGCACCGTGAACCACGACGCTCCCATCCTCTGCTGCACCGCCGAAATTCTCGCCAACATCGCCCTGCGCGAAGGCGCCTCCGCCAATATCCATGATGTGGTCATGGATGAATTTCACTATTATGCTGACCGCGACCGCGGCGTCGCCTGGCAGGTGCCGTTGCTAACCATGCCGCAGACGCGGTTTTTGCTCATGTCCGCCACGCTCGGCGACACCGCCTTTTTTGAGCAGGCGCTGACCCGGCTGAACGGCAAAGCCACCGTCACCGTCGCCTCCAGCGACCGCCCCGTGCCGCTCGAATACGCCTACGCGGAATTGCCCCTCGCCAAGACCGTCGAAAGCCTCGCCAAGGATGGTCGCGTACCCGCCTACGTCGTTCACTTCACCCAGTTGGAAGCCGGCCAGAGCGCGCAGGATTTCACCAGTCTCAATCTCTCGACCCGCGAAGAGAAGGACGCCATTGCGAAGGCCATCGAAGGTTTCCGCTTCAGCAGCCCCTACGGACCCGACATCAAGAAATGGCTGCGCCACGGCATCGGCCTGCATCACGCCGGCTTGCTGCCCAAGTACCGCGTGCTCGTAGAACAGCTCGCGCAGCAGGGCCTCCTCAAGGTCATCTGCGGCACCGACACACTGGGCGTGGGCATTA
This sequence comes from uncultured Verrucomicrobia subdivision 3 bacterium, assembly GCA_903820285.1. Taxonomy (GTDB): domain Bacteria; phylum Verrucomicrobiota; class Verrucomicrobiia; order Limisphaerales; family UBA11358; genus UBA11358. The sequence continues at coordinate 6,585 of CAIJGS010000371.1, forward strand.
ACGTCCCCATCCGCACTGTGCTCTTCACGCGTCTCTGCAAGTTCGATGGCCAGAAGGTTGGCATTCTGACCGCGCGAGATTTTCATCAGATCAGCGGCCGCGCCGGACGCAAGGGTTTCGATGACAAAGGCTGGGTGATCGTGCAGGCGCCGGAACACATGATCGAAAATCTGCGCCTCACGGAAAAATCCGCCCGCGACGGCCGCAAAACGTTTAAGCGCCAGGCACCGGAACGCAATTTCGTTAATTGGGATAAAAAGACCTTCGCCCGCCTGGTCAATTCGCCGCCCGAACGGCTGGTTTCCCGCTTTCAGGTTACGCACGGCATGTTGCTCAACGTGCTTAGCCGCGATGGCGATGGCTGCGCCGCCATGCAGAAGCTGATTCGCGATTGCCATGATCCGTCGCCCAAGGCCAAACGCGCCCACGTGCAGCGCGCCTGGCAGTTGTTCCGCTCACTGCTGAATCGCAAAGTGGTGGAGTTCATTCCCCAAACCGCCGATGGCGCCTACCTGCGCGTGAATGTGGAGTTGCAGGAGGATTTCTCCATGGATCAGGCGCTCTCGCTCTATTTGCTGGAGACCATTCCCCTCGTGAATCCCGAGCAAGCGGATTACGCCCTCATTTTGCTGACCATGGTGGAATCCATCGTCGAGAACCCGGACATCATCCTGCGCAAACAGCTCGACCGCCTGAAAGACCGCAAGATGGCCGAGATGAAGATGGAAGGCGTCCCCTACGAACAACGCATCGAGGAACTGGAGCACTTGGAATATCCCAAGCCCAACCGCGAGTTCATCTATTCCACCTTCAACGCCTTCGCCGACCGCCACCCGTGGGTGGGCGAGGAAAACATCAATCCCAAGTCCATTGCACGCGAGATGTTCG
>CAIJGS010000372.1 GCA_903820285.1 uncultured Verrucomicrobia subdivision 3 bacterium
AAGGATGTGAATGACACGATCATTGCGCTGAATGTGGGCGTGGCGACGGTGAACTCGCTGCTGGCGACGCCGGAACCGGCGATGCCGCTGACGTTCGCGGCCTGCCTGGGCCTGGCGCTGATCGCGGTGCGCAAAAACAAACAGGCCACCACGACGGTCTGATTTCACCCCGGGATCGGGCAGGAGGGGTCCCTGCCCGCAAATCAACCCCATCCACATCAACACATGAAAACAAATTCCCTCGTATTGCTTGGGCTGCTGTCGCAAGGCACGGTCTGGGGAAATACGGTGTTGAATGACACTTTTGCGGATGGTTCACGTTCCGGCGGCAGTCTGCCTGATTCGGCGCAGTGGTATAGCGGCGGCAACGGCGCGAACACTTACGTGACCAATAACACCCTCCTGGTATCCGGTTTGACGGGTACGGGGCTGGGCAGCCAGGGAGTGGCAGCCTCGTTTGTAAGTCCCGGCACCGAATTGAGCCTCACGGTGGGCGAAACGCTGACCCTGTCCTTCAATTATTATTATGCCGCGAATGCCACCCAGGATTACAGCTTTGGATTTGGATTTTATAATACCAGCGGTCACCAGCTGACGGCGGATGGCACGGGATTTAACAGCAGCATTTTCAACTCTTGGACGGGTTATTCCGGCTTTGGAATTTTTGGAGCGGATCCTTCCGGGCTGGGGCGGTTTCATCTGGCCCAGCGGGTGACCACGGCCAACAACCTGCTGACGCCGTTTCAGGCGGGTACCTTGGCCACGACCCATCAGACCGATGGCCTGCTGCCAAATACCTGGTATACGGCCGTTTTGCGACTCAACTACGCCACCAGTACCAGCATGATCCTGTCCGCCAGTATCGGCGGCGAAACGCTTTCCGTCACCAATACGCCCGCGCTCAGCAGTTTTGATACGGTGGTGATTACGGATGGCGCGCAGGCTTTGGGTAGCATGGGCATAAGTGATGTCCTGGTGGTGGCGACTCCCGCTTTCGTTGCACCGGTTCCTGAGCCTTCGGTATGGGCGCTCGCCGGTGCTGGTTGTGGTCTGTTTGGTTGGGCACGTTGGCGCCGGAACCGGGGAGTTTGACGAAAGGCCCCGAAGCTGTCGCCAGCATCTATACAAGGCTGCCACTTGGAGAGGTGGCAGCCTTCTTTTTTCAGGCTGTCCGGAAGATGGAATCCACCCGGCTAGGGGGTCGGTCGCAGAATGATCCGATAATGGTTGATGATTTCCACGGACTGGAAGCGCCCGAGATTTTGTTCCCCGTCAAAATCCGGCCGGGCCCGGTCTTCGATAAAGACGGGCGAATCGGATGACAAGGGCAGCACTTGCAGCCACAGGTCGCCACCCAGAATTTCCGGGGCGTAACGCTTCAGGCCCAGATCAAATTCGCGGCCATTATAAAAGTTGTCATCCAGCAGCCGTCCGTTCAGCGTCATCCGGGCCACGTCGCCCGTGTAATGAATGCGCAGCACCGGGTTCAGGCTCAAATCCAGCGCGGCGGGGAGCTGGATTTTCCAGATGCCGGCGTGGGTGAAATCCAGACTGTCCGGGGCGAGCGGCAGGTGGGCCTTGCCCGGGCTGAGGGGGATTTTGCGGGCCTCACCGGTCGGCTGGATCTGGGACACCCAGGCAGACAGCAAGGCCGGGCGCATCCGGGGCAACGTCAGCCGTTGGAAGACGCCATCGCCATGGCCCGCCCAGTCTGGCAGCGGCGGGCAGACTTCTACCTTGAGTTTTTCCGGGTTTTCGCTGGTCAGCATGGCATCATCGCCATCAAATGTGACGTCGGAAGGCGTCAGGAAAACCTTTTCACTGCCCGCGAACCGCCCTTTCCATAGGGCGAGGGAATCCGCCTCATTCAGCAACACAATATGAATTTCCCGCCCATTCGCGGTCTTGATCTTGCACCCCGGTGTTTTGGCCGGGCTCAGGTGCCAGACGCGGACGGGTTCCGGATCGCCGGCTTCTCCGGCCAGGGCGAATTCGGCCGGCACCCCGGTGATTTCTGCGAAGAAGATCGTGCGGATGTTGCCGTCGTCAATTTTGCAGACCGGCTGGGCGGTGGCATAAACCAGACGGGCGCCGCCCAGATCAAAGTTAAATGGCCAGAAGAAAAACGTGTCCGCCGGAATTGTCACCGGCCGGTCAGGGAACAGCAGGTCGCCGCCGGGCAGGCGCAAATGGAATTGCATCACCGGCTTGGCTGGCAAGGGCTGGAGCCGCTGGTAGTTGTTGATGAAGACATAACCCTGGTTGCCATCGGAACGCACCGCCCAGCGCAAGGTGGAGAGATCGGCTTTGTTTTTGGGTTGCTGGTCGGGGAGCGTGGCGGGCATGGAGGCCAGCCCAGAGCCGAAATCATGCACAAACAGATGCAGTCGCCGCAGCCAGTGATATTGCGGGTTAAGCTGGCCGTATTCCCCGATGGGGGCATTGAAATCGTAGGATTTTACCGGCAAATCATTGGGATAGCCGGTGGCCTGTGATTCGTTCAGTGTAGTGAGCTTCCCGTCCGGATTCTGGCCGCCGTGATACATGTAATAGCCCAGCAGCGAGGTGCCGGAGCCGAGTTGACTCAGCACCAGGGATTCGGTGTCCTCCGGGCTTAGCCATACGCGCCGGTGATACGAGGTTTCCATGCCGCCGCCGATTTCGCAGCAAAGGTAGGGATAGCGGGAGATGTCGTCCTGATCCTTCGCCTTTTGTTTGCCGAGCTGATCCACGCCGATGGCCGCATCCGTACGGGTGCCGGAAAAGAGATATTTCTTCCACTCATCGCCGGGCATGGCGTTGGTTTCACGCAGCCAGAAGCCATCGGCATAGCCGCCGAAAAGCGGCATCAGTTCGCCCAGCGGCAGCGGCTTGGGCAGGGGCGGCCAGCCGGTCTTGGTGTAATACGGAACGTCAATGCCGGCGTCGATGGCGAGTTCTTTCAGCGCCATCAGGTAGGCGGGGGAACCGCGAAATTCGTTGTCCACCTGGATGCCGATCACCGCGCCGCCGTCCTTCCAGAGTTCGCCGTGGAGCTGGGCGGCGATCTGGGTGTAGAGCACCTTGACCGCCGCGAGAAAATTGGTGTCCGTGGAGCGCAGCTTCCAGTCCTTGTGCGCCTGCACCCAGTCGGGGAAACCGCCGTTGCGCACCTCCCCGTGGCACCAGGGACCACAGCGGACGAGCACTTTCAGCCCCACCACATTGCAAGTCTGGACGAACTTTTTCAGGTCGCGCTGATCCGACCAATCCCATTGCCCTTCGACTTCTTCGTGATGAACCCAGAACACATAAGTGGCCACGATATCGATGCCGCCAGCCTTCATTTTGAGCAATTCCTCACGCCATTCGGCGGCGGGTACGCGGGTGTAATGAAATTCGCCCATCACCGGAAACCACGGCTGGTGATCCAGCAGCAAGCTGCGGCTATTCAGGCCAAGTTCATGGCCGGCGGGATTTTTGGTGGTACCCAGTTTGAAGTATCCCGTTTCCGCCGGGGCCGGTTTAGTGATGGTGGCGGAAACTATTTCTGCTGATGACGTTGCGGCCAGCGCCAGACTCATGGCGACGCATGTCCAAGACAACGTGGAGACAACCTTGGGAATCATTCGGAGCCAGCATACCCGGAAGGTGGGGAAAATCTATCGCTAATTTAGGGGATACTTGCCAGCGAACCAGGCAGCGTTTCAATGCTCATGGCTTATTCGTTTTGGCCATCAAGGCTTGCATCAAAGCCATTCCCAATTGAAGTACCCGGCCTGCCATGAGATCGCGTGACAATGCGGTCATTGGTGCCTGACCAAAATGGAGGCCGCTGGGCGTAAGAAAATTTAATCGCACCTGACCTCTAGGCGGAGGTGTCGGCCTCGCTTGTTCCCATGGCCCGATTTTATCAACAATTTCTTTGGAAGCTACGAGTAATTTGTTGATGGGTGAGTCCAATGATCCGTCGGGGTGTTCCCAAATAACGCCTGCACCTGAATAATTATAGTAACGCGCGGAGCGATCAGTGTAAGCCGCGAGCAAATCCAACCCATTTGGCATGCCAACTTCAATGACAACACCAAGAACCTGTTTGGCTTTCTCTGGCGGAGGTTGTTGCCCGTTTTGGCGCAAAAAATGCCATGCTTGCAAGTGTTGCCTAGCAGCCTGTCGGACTTAAAAGCTGGGTTGGTGTAATGGCTCTGATGATGGATAAT
>CAIJGS010000373.1 GCA_903820285.1 uncultured Verrucomicrobia subdivision 3 bacterium
TGGCTTTTTTCATCGCCCCACTGGCGCTACCGCGAATGACAGCCGCAAAAGCAAGCAAGCAGATCAAGTGTTTTGTGCATTTATTTGGCCGTCAGACTCTGCCAAAACACCCCCAATTTCCTTTTTCAGACGCACTCTAAGCTCAGTCGGAGTCAGCAGTCATTAACATGGTGAATCAAGTATGTTGTTAGCTTTAACGCAAGTAATTGCATTGACAGATAACGCCCAAGTTGTTTAAATTGTTGACCTTTGGCAAATAAGGGGTTCTTTAAAAACCCATGCGAGAGGCGCTTTAAAAATAACACCAGGACTTCAAAGGGAAGATGTAATCAAAATTAAACTGGTGGTTTCAATCTTCACCTGTGGTGGAAAATCCAAGAGGCATAAATAGCATGAAAAATACTTTATCACCGGTGGCAATGAATGCGTCCCGGAAGGTTCAGTCAGGGCAATGGCGGTTGCTGGCCATGGTCGTACTGCTGCTGGCGGAACCGGTCTGGGGGGCGATTGAGCGGCAAACGTTGGGTGGTCATGTGCCGGCTATGGTCAAAAGTCTGGCTCCGGTGGCCGAGGTGGCTGGGACCAACCGTTTGAGCTTGTCGATTGGATTGCCGCTGCGCAATCGAGCAGGGTTGGACGACTTGATCCGGCAGATTTATGACCGGAAGAGTACGAATTACCACCATTATCTGAAGCCGGCCCAGTTTGCAGCGCAATTTGGGCCGACGGCGGGGGATTATCAGGCGGTGGTTGATTTTGCGCGGGCGCATGGGTTGACGGTGACGGGTACTTATTCCAACCGGATGATTGTGAAGGTGGCGGGTTCGGTGGCGGACATTCAAACGGCTTTCCACACAAAATTGCATTCGTATCGGCATCCGCGGGAGAACCGGACGTTTTATGCGCCGGATGCGGAGCCTTCGCTGGATCTGGCGGTGCCGGTACTCCATATCAGCGGGCTGGATAATTATCTGGTGCCGCATCCGATGAATCTGAAGCAGGTGGCGCTGGGGGCAACGGCAGGGCCCACGCCGAACGACGGCACCGGGCCGAGTGGGAGCTTTATGGGGAATGATTTCCGGATGGCTTACGTACCGGATACGTCGCTGACGGGTTCGGGACAGTCGGTGGCACTGGTGCAGTTTAATTCGGGGTTTTACCAGAGCGATATTGATGCCTACGTGGCCGCTGCCGGATTATCGGCGGTGCCTATCCAGACGATTTTGCTGGATGGCTATGATGGGGGACCGGGTATTGCTAATGATGAGGTTTCTCTGGATATCGAAATGGCGATATCCATGGCTCCGGGTTTGTCCAGCGTGATGGTCTATGAAGGCAGCAGTGCCGATGACATTTTAAACCAGATTGCCACGGACAATCAGGCCCAACAGATCAGCGCCTCTTGGTCCTATCCGGTGGATGACACAACCGCGCAGATTTTCCAGCAGTTCACGGCGCAAGGGCAGTCGTTTTTTAACGCTTCAGGTGACAGTGATGCGTGGGTGGGGCCGATTCCTTCGCCGAGTGATAATCCATATATTACCATTGTGGGTGGCACGACCTTGACGATGGATGGGGCGGGGAATGCGTGGTCGTCGGAAACGGTCTGGAATTGGGGCAATGGAATTGGTTCGGGCGGGGGAACCAGCACCGTTTATACGATTCCCGCCTGGCAGGCAAACGTTGATATGACGGCCAATGGTGGCTCGACGACCATGCGAAATATTCCCGATGTGGCAATGGCGGCGGACAAGGTGTGGGTTTACTTCGGCAATGGCAACGGGGGGGCATATGGTGGGACGAGCTGTGCTTCGCCATTGTGGGCGGCATTTACGGCCTTGGTGAATCAGCAGGCGGCTGCCACGGGCGAGCCGGCGGTTGGTTTTCTAAACCCGGCATTGTATCAGATAGGGAGTGGACCGGATTATAATCTGGCTTTTCATGACATCACTACGGGCGACAACACCAGTAGTGGCAGTGCGAGCCAGTATTATGCGGCGGCGGGCTATGACCTTTGTACGGGTTGGGGCACGCCGGCGGGGCAGTATTTAATTAATGCCCTGGCGGATCCGGAGCCGCTGCTGATACTGCCGGGCACGGGTTTTACTGCTGCCGGTGGCGCGGGCGGTCCCTTTACCGTAACTTCGCAAAATCTGGTACTGACGAATGCGGGGAGCAGCCCGATCAGTTGGTCGCTGGTGAATGAGGCATCCTGGCTGGATGTCAGTAATGTGTCTGGGACGTTAAGTGCTCACGGAACAGCTACGGTGGCGGTAAACCTGAATAATGTCGCAAGCAATCTAATGGTGGGAACCTATTCAGGGACGGTGGAATTTACCGACGCGTTCGACGGGGCGGTGCAGGATCGCGTGATTACGCTGAATGTGGTGAGTCCGCCGGTGATAACGGGGGAGCCGGCCAATGTAACCACTTTGGATGGGGCAACCGCAACGTTTATGGTAAGAGTGCGTCTGAAAAAGGAAATTGGGGGTGTTTTGGCAGAGTCTGACGGCCAAATAAATGCACAAAACACTTGATCTGCTTGCTTGCTTTTGCGGCTGTCATTCGCGGTAGCGCCAGTGGGGCGATGAAAAAAGCCA
>CAIJGS010000374.1 GCA_903820285.1 uncultured Verrucomicrobia subdivision 3 bacterium
CTCTGGGATCGCGACGGAAAACCCTCCAGTTGGAGCGAGCCGGCAAGTTGGACGATGGGCTTGTACCAGGCCAACGATTGGCAGGCGAATTGGATCACGGCTTCGCGATGGTTCATGCCGCCGGAAGTGCGTCCGCCGGGATTCATTGTGGGTGCCGGCGGCTGGGCGGATGTGGATTTGGGCAAACCGTTCCCGATTGAGGCCATCAAACTTTATTTCACGAATACCAATGCCGCCCCGAAACGGTTCAAAATTCTCGGTGCGGATGACCTTAACTTTACGCACCCGCACGTGCTCGTGGATCAGTCGGCGGCGGATTATCAGCCGGCCGGCACCGGGCCGCAGGTGTTTGCGGTCAAGGACGCCACGTTCCGCCGCATCCGGCTTTGGCTGACCAAGCCGGTCAAAGGCGAGGTACGCCAGATGGAGGTGATGTCCGGCGGAAACAATGTGGCGTTGATGCGGTCCACCCGCGAGTACGGCACCGAATGGCATTCCGGCCATGCGTCCTTTCTGGTGGATGGCATGCCCTCGGCGGACACCGGCAACGTGTGTCCGCCGGACGCGTGCCCAAGCCCGGCCGCCCCGTTGCTGCGCAAGTCGTTCACACTTGCAAAACCCGTCCAGCGCGCCACGCTCTATGTGGCCGCGCTCGGCATGGCGGATGTTACCGTCAATGGCCAATCGGTGACGGATACCGTCCTGGGACCGCCTTTTACGGATTATACGAAACGGGTGGTTTACCTGACGCATGACGTCACTGCCCTGGTGACCAGCGGGGAAAATGTCGTGGGCACCACGCTGGGCAATGGCTTTTTTAGCACGCCCGGACGCGGCTTTGGCCAACGCTTCAACGGCCTGGGCCAGCCGCGCCTATTGCTCCAATTGGAAATGGAATTTGCGGATGGCACCCGCCAGACGATCAAATCAGACGCTTCGTGGAAGTGGGCGCGCAGCGAGATTGTTTTAAACGACACCTATGCGGGTTACACCGAGGATCGGCGGCTGGCAAAGGCGGGGTGGGATCGCCCCGGTTACGATGATAGCGGATGGCAGCCGGTTGCCATCGGCACTTCGCTCGGCGGCAAGCTGGTATCGCCCAGCGGACCGCCGATCCGCGTGGTCGGCGAACTCAAGCCCGACCGCGTGACCAACAACAGCGCCTATTTCAAAGTCTTGAGCGCCGGCTGGCCCCGGGTGCAATTGAATGGCCACGCCGGTCAGACCATCACCATCATTGGTCACGCGCCCGGTTACCAGGCGCCGCCCCTGACTTTCACGCTGGCCACGAACGGGCCGGCCGTGCTGGAGCCGCGCTTCATGTATCTCTCCGGGCCGTTGTCCATTGAAGTGAAAGGATTGACTGAACCGCTGGCACCGGACGCAGTGACCCTGCAACTCGTCCATGCCGATTTGAAAATGGCCGGCAACTTTGTGTGCTCCAATCCGTGGTTCAATCAAATCTACGCCGCGCTGTTGCAAACCCATCTCAACTACGACGGCGACCAACCGATGGATCCCATGCGCGAAAAGCAGGGCTGGACGCAGGATATGCAGGGGATGTACGAAACGGCGGCTTATCTGACCGACGTGGCGGGCATCTATCACAAGTGGTGGTGGGACTTTGCCGACGGGCAGGATGAGTCCGGCTATGTCGGCTCGGTGCTGCCGGTGGTGGGGCGGCAGGTCTATGATTGGAACTCGCCGTGGTGGAGCGGCGTGGTGGTGCTGTTGCCGTGGCAGCAATACCAATACTATGGCGACCGCCGGATACTGGCCGAAGCCTATGACACGATGCGCCGATATGTGGACTTTCTCGGCGCGCTCACCGCCAGCGGTTCGGTGCGGGGTTGGGATGATTATACTTATATCAACCTGGGCAACACCAATTCAGCCGAGGCCCGGGAAGGCATCCTGAGTTGGAAAGGCGCCGGTGACTGGCAAAACCCCTTCGGCTCCAAGGACGCGGTGCCCGCCCCGCTGCTGGATATGCCCGCCTGGTATCATTACGCCACCATTGTCAGCGAGACGGCAGCCTTGCTCGGCAAGCAGGCCGAGGCCAAGAAATATGCCGCCATCGCGCAAGGCGTAAAGGATCGCTTCAACGCGAAATATCTCAATCCCACAAACGGTTTATATGGCACCCAGACGAACTGCCAGACCGCACAGGTGCTGCCGCTGGCGCTGGACGTGGTACCGGTCGACCAACAGGAACTCACGTATCAGCAATTTCTGTCGGCGATCCATGCGCGCAAGGATCATCTGGGCACCGGTTTTGTGGGGCTGCCTTTTCTGCTGGAGACCTTGGCCGAACACCGCGAGACGGCGCTGGCCAATAAAATCGTAAACCAGCAGGATTATCCGGGCTGGAAAACACTCATCCACGACGGCGTCCTCGCCGAGGGCTGGAATGGCGGCGGCGCCCAGATGCCTTCCTGCGGCGGCGCGATCGGCCTGTGGCTGTATCAGTCCGTCCTCGGCATTCGCCTTGACCCGGCAGGTCCCGGCTTCAAAAAAATCATCATCGCTCCCCAGCCCGATCCGGCCACCGGTCTGACTTCAGCGCACGGCAGCTATGATTCCGTTCGCGGACTCATCATAAGTGACTGGACGTGTGAAAATGGAATCTTTGCTCTACACACGATCATTCCTCCCAACACCACGGCAACGGTGTATGTGCCGGCCAAGAACGCCGCCAGTGTTACGGAATCCGGCCAACCGGCGGCGCAGGCGGAAGGTGTGAAGTTCTTGCGTTTGGAAAACAACGTGGCGGTCTATGAGGTGGGGGCGGGTGAATATCGGTTTCAGTCGCAGTATCCATGAAGGAGCTAATGAACCAGACCACAATGAAAAAAGCGGGAAACGGATAACCGTTTCCCGCCTTTTTTAATCAATCGAAAACCACTCAGACGAATTCAGACGGCGAGGTTTCCGCCGGAGCCTTCACCGTGGGCGTGCCATCCGGTGCTTCGGGATATTCGAAGATTTTGCCCTCGTAGTTGCGGACCAATACGCGGCCAGCGTTGCGGCAGAGAACGTATTCCGGATTTACGGGCACCTTGCCGCCGCCGCCGGGGGCGTCGATGACGTAGGTGGGCACCGCGTAACCAGTCGTGTGGCCGCGCAATTTTTCCATGATCTCCAGACCCTTGGCCACGCTGGCGCGCAGATGGGCGGAGCCGGCAATCAGATCGCACTGGTAGATGTAATACGGCTTCACGCGGCACATGAGCAGTTTCTGGACCTGTGCCTTCATCACTTCCGGCGTGTCGTTCACGTGACGGAGCAGAACGGTCTGATTGCCGAGCGGCACGCCGGCATCGGCCAGACGACCAAGGGCATCGCGGACTTCGGTGGTCAGCTCGCGCGGATGATTCGAGTGAATGCTGATGAACAGCGGATGAAACTGTTTCAGCATGGCGCAAAACTCGGGCGTGATGCGCTGGGGTAAAAAGATGGGAATGCGCGTGCCGATGCGCAGGAATTCCACGTGGGGAATGGCGCGCAGGCGGCTCAACAGGTTCTCGAGTTTTTCATCGCTCAGCAGCAGCGGGTCGCCGCCGCTCAGGAGGACGTCGCGGATTTCCGGATGGGCGGCGATGTAGGCAATCTGCTTGTCGTATTCGGGATGAAAATCATACCCGCTGGCGTTGCTGACCAGCCGGGAACGGGTGCAGTAACGGCAGTAGCTGGCGCACCGGTCGGTGACCAGAAAAAGCACGCGGTCGGGATAACGGTGGACGAGTCCCGGCACGGGAGAATGGGAATCCTCGCCGCAGGGGTCGCTCATTTCCCAGGGGGCGGTCTGGGTTTCCTCCACGCGGGGAATCATCTGGCGGCGCACCGGGCAATGTTCATCCGCCGGATCAATCAGATTGAAGAAATAGGGGGTGATGCCCAGCGCCAGTTTGTGGTTGGCGAGGGTGGCCCCGGCGAGCTCCTCGGGCGTGAGGGTGGGCATGAGCCGTTGCAACTGCTCAACGGTGGTAATGCGATGCTTGAGTTGCCAGCGCCAGTCATTCCAATTGGCATCGGAAACGTCGTGCCAGAAACCGCGTCCGGCAGAACGGAATTGTTTTAACAGCGTGGGCAGGTTCGCGCCGGGCGGTTCGTCGGCCGCGGATGAATGGTCAGGCTGCATTTCAGTATTTCGCACTATAAATGCGATTCCAAAGCTGTCAAGCGGACCCA
>CAIJGS010000375.1 GCA_903820285.1 uncultured Verrucomicrobia subdivision 3 bacterium
ACGGGGGAGAGGGCCGGGGTGAGGGCGACCTTTAAAACATATTAACTGCAACCTTCGCTTTCACCGGTTCCCACCCACACCGTACATTGCCTATCATCAGCGCGCTCAGGCCTAAGCGCCCGCCATCCCCACGTCTTTCGCGATCTTGTCCGCCGAGGCCGGGTCCACCCACTTCACCAGCGCAATGAAATTCACCAGCGCCGGGCTGTCCGCTTTCACCTTGAACAGGTTGCGCAAGGCATGCACCACCTTGCCATAGATGGCCTCGTACTTTTCATGCGTCAGCCGCGTGGCGTAGGATTCCAACACCGGCCGCGCAATCGGATCGGTTGAGCCATCCGGCAGATACGGCAGCAGACAGAACACGCGGATCAGCAGCATCGGATCCGATTCCGCCAGCGTCAGCCAGCTTTCGCGCACTTCCTCCGCGTCATATTTTTCATGCAACCGCTTGCGGAACGCCTGCGCGATTTCATTGGGGCTCGACCGTGCGTAGATCAGTTCCTTGACCTGTTCCCAGGCTTTTTTCGTGTCCATCACCGTGGCCGCCTGCTGTTCCACTACCGCAATGAAGTCCGGCAGGCCCAGCTCATGCGCAATCGCTTTGCCCAGTTCCAGCGCGTCTTCCCGGCGCATGCGTTCGGACTGGATGACGCCCCGGATGACCGACTTCTGCATGGTTGGACCGATCAGGCGCAGCACGGCGGCGATCGCCGGCGGGCTCGGCACCTTCGAGAATGAAAACAGGTGCTTCACGAACTCCGCCGTCTCCGGATCATGTTCCGTGAATTTGCCCGGCCGGAACGTCAGCACAAACCGCAGGCTCTTGGGCAGTCCGCCCACCTTGCCGAAATTGTTGATGACCGCCTGCCGGTGGTCCGGATGCAGCACAAACGACAGCAGCCATTCCGCCTGTTTGATCAGGTTTTCATCCAGCTTGTCCGATTCGGGCGAGATCACCAGCTGTTCGATCAATGGCGGGAGCCGCTGCGCAAAAATGATGTCCGGCGATTCAATCTGCTGGTTGTCGTAGTAATGCAGCAGTTCCAGCACAAAGGAAAGTTTGAGGAAGGCGATCTTCTGCGCCCGGGCCTCTTCCGTGGCCGCCCGGCTGCCACGCGATTTGCGATACAGCGCCAGCAGGTCCGGATGGCGGGCCGGGAGCACGCCGGGATTATGCTGGAGCACCGCCTCGAAATCCGGTGCGAATGCCAGCATCACCTCTTCCGGCTTCGGCTTGGGATTGAACTTCACATCCGTCGTCACATCCTTGAAGAACACCAGCGCCTCTTCGCCGTATTCCTTCACAATGCGCTCGCGGGGCACCTGCCCTTTGACATAGCCGCGGCAGGCGCGGACCGTCGCCGGCAGGAAAAAGCTTTCCGGGTTCGCAATGACCGCCTGCAACATCGGCGGATCAAACGGCGCCTCCAGCCGGATGAGTTCCTCGATCAGTGGTTTCACGGCCGCGCGCATGTCCACCTTGGACTTCGCCATGGCCTTGAGCACGGCCGGTTGCAGAATGTCCCCTTCGCTCGTGCCCTTGATCAGCGCATTGGAAACCTCCGCCACCTGGGAGCTGTGCTCCACCAGCCGCGCCACCACCACCGCCACATCGTTCAATGGCAGTTTGCTCACCAGATTCGTGATCTGGTTCACCAGCTCGCCGTGCGACTTCTTGCGATGCTCGATGACCATTTCCAGCAGGGTGCGCAAAGCCTTGTTTTCATGCTCCAGCGCATCCTGCTCGGTCTCGAGCTGCGCGACTTTCAGGGTCAATCCGGCCCACTGCTGCTGAATCGCCTCCAGCGAAGCGAGCGGTTGACTGCCATTGTCGGGTTGTGACATAAGCTCATAATCGCTCCGCGAGCGATTTTATTTCAACCATTTTTTGAAAAGACTTTGCATTTGACCGGATTTTGCCTGTCATCCCGCCCACAAAAATCCTTGCCAGTGGGAGCCAACGGAGGAAAATCCGCTTAGATGAGCTTCCAACGTGCCTTCCAGGCTGCCCGGCAACTGCTTACCGTCGTCCTCACCGGTTCGGCCAGCCTGACCGGCTTTGCCGCCAGCCCGGCGGATCAGGAGAACCTCGTCGCCGCCAACAATCAATTTGCCTTCGACCTCATGCAGCAGGTCGTATTGGCTCATACCAACGCCAACGTCTTTCTCTCGCCCTTCAGTGCCGCCACCGCCCTCCAGATGGTGGCTAATGGTGCGGCCGGCCAGACCAAAACCGAAATCCAGCAGGTGCTTCATACCATCGGCATGAAGGATGCCACCCTGAATGAATCTTTCCAAACGCTCAACCAGTCTTTCACCTCACGTTCCAATGTCACCCTGACCCTGGCCAATGGCCTGTGGGTGCAGCCGGAGTTTCCGCTGAAACCCGACTTTGTGGCCGAAAACCATCACTATTTTGGTGCCGACCTGGCGGCGCTGGATTTTAACCTGCCTGCTTCCGCCCAAACCATCAATGATTGGGCCAGCCGGCAAACTCACGGAAAGATCCCTGAGGTTGTGCAGTATCCATTTAATCCCCATATGCGCCTCTTTCTCGCCAACGCGATTTATTTCAAAGGTGCTTGGGTTGATCCATTTCAAACCAACCTGACCCGACCACATGATTTCCATTTGCCCGGCGGGGATACCATAACTACGGCCTTGATGTCGCAGCATCATGAATTTGAATATGAAGAGACCGAAAGTTATCAGGCCGTGCGACTGCCTTACCATGGCTGGTTGCAGATGGCCATTTTTCTGCCTGCTACCAATCACACCCCGCAACAGTTGGTTCATGCCTTTGGCAATTCTTCCATCTGGCAAAACAACATCCAGCCGGCATTTCACACTCGCGCCGGAACCATTGGATTACCCAGATTTAAAATGGCCTATGAAGCTAATCTAAACCGGCCGCTCCAATCCCTCGGCATGAACAGGGCCTTCGCCAATACCGCCAATTTTTTCGGCATCTCCCAGGAACCGCTATACATCAGCCTAGTAAAGCAAAACAGTTTTGTGGAGGTAAACGAAGCCGGCACCGAAGCCGTCGCCGCGACGCAGGTTTCCTTATATGGTTCCACTCACCAAGGCTTTGAAACGATCGTGGACCGTCCATTCCTGTTCACCATCGAAGATGCATTTACCGGGTCCATCCTCTTCATGGGCATCATCAACAACCCGGAAACGAATTAGGCCAGACATCGTTCCTCCAAAGGCATCACGGGTGCCATAAAAACCTTGCCAGCAACAAACAACGGAGTTAAACCCGGGTCCATGAGTATTCCACGTACACTCAACTCCGCCCGGCAATTGCTGGCAATCGTCGCCACCTGTCTGGTAGGCATATTCACCCCAGCCGCCACCCCGGCGGACCAAGCTCGCCTCGTCGCCGCCAACAACCAGTTTTCCTTCGACCTCATGCAGCAGGTCGTGTCGGCGCAAACCAACGCCAATGTCTTTCTCTCGCCGTTTAGCGCCGCCACCGCCCTACAGATGGTGGCTAACGGCGCGGTCGGACTTACAAAAAAGGAACTGGAGGGCACGCTCCATACTGCCGGCCTCAAAGGCAGCGCCATCAACGAAGCATTCGCCGGTTTGAACCATTCCTTCACCGATAAAAAAGACGTCATCCTGACCCTGGCCAATGGGATGTGGGTCCGCCAGGACTTCACACTTAAACCGGCCTTTGTGACCGAGAACCAACACTATTTCGGAGCCGAACTGGCGGCGGTAGATTTCAACCAACCCGCCGCCGCCCAAACCATCAATGACTGGGCCAGTCGGCAGACTCACGGAAAAATCCCCAAGCTGGTGGAGTATCCCTTTGATCCTTATCTGCGATTGTTTCTCGCCAACGCCATTTATTTCAAAGGCACCTGGGTGAAGCCTTTCGAGAAATCCGCCACCCGGTCGCATGACTTCCACCTGCCCGACCGCTCCGTAAAACAAACACCCCTGATGTCACGGCACGAGGACTTGCCGTATGAGGAAACCGTTAGCTATCAGGCCGTGCGACTGCCCTACAACGGCGGCTTGCGCATGACCATCTTTTTGCCCGCCAAAAACCAGACTCCGCAACGGCTGCTCCAAACCTTTGGCCGTCCCGGCATCTGGACCAAAAATATCCTGCCCGCCTTCGCCTCGCGCGACGGCACCCTCATGCTGCCCAAATTTAAAATGGACTTTGCCGCCAGCCTGAACACTCCGCTGAAAACTTTGGGCCTGAAAACCGCCTTCTCCGATAGCGCCAATTTTTCCGGCATTTCGGACAAACAATTATGTATTAGCGAAGTCTTCCAAAAGAGTTTCGTCGAAGTGAATGAGCAAGGTACAGAAGCGGCAGCCGTTACTGGCGTCGGCGTGACAATGCTATCTGGTTTGCCCATGGAACGCCCCAAACCCTTCGTAATGATCGTGGACCGCCCGTTCCTCTTCATCATTGAAGACGAAGACACTGACGCCATCCTCTTCATCGGGGTCATTAATAACCCGGAAACCGATTAGTCCGGCAGAAAACTTTGGCGATACCGAATACTTTCTCGTATTAGCTCAATTCCCATAAAAGTTGTTTCCAGTCAGAAACTCCATGATGAACTACAAACACACCCCGCCGATTCTGGGAATCCTGGCCGCCATAATTTTTCAAGCCATGGCCATCCACGCGGCGGAAACGGCGGCGCGGACCGACCGGCCCAACCTCATTTTCATTCTGGCCGACGATCTTTCCTATGGGGATTTGAGCTGCTTCGGCCAGCAACATTTTGCGACCCCGAATATTGACCGGCTCGCGTCTGAAGGTCGCATCTTTGCCAATGCCTATGCCGGCGCGCCCTGGTGCGCCCCTTCGCGAACTGCGCTGTTGACCGGTCGGACCGCGCGGCATTTCGCCCCGCTGCAAAAGAATGCCCAAGGACTGGGCACCCAGTTCAATCCCACCGTGGCCGAGATGCTCCACACGGCTGGCTACGCCACCGCCATCCTTGGCAAATGGCACATGCAGGAGGGGGGCGAGACGTGGTTCTTCAACAAACCGACCCGCGCCGAACAACGGGCGATGGAAAACCCGGCCGAAATGCCCTGGCATCGCGGGTTTGACGTCTGCCGCATCGGCTATTCGTTCGGGCTGAATCCTTATTTTCCGCATCAGATTGAGACTGGCGATGCCACGGAAATCCCGCTGCCGGAAAACCGGGACGTGGACGACGATTACCTGTCCAAAAATAACCATTACCGTTCTCCTGATATATACGACCCCCAAGGCCGGTTTGTGGACAAGACCGGCAAAGATTCGTCCCATTTGCGGTATGCGGAGGACATTTATCGCGCCGAGGCGATCAAATTCATCGCGAAAAATCAAAAACGGCCATTCTTCCTCTACTATGCCACTCCGCTCGTTCACGGACCGCTGGCGGTCAAAGAACTCGGCCAATTCAAGGACATGCCCGCCGCCTGGAGCATGGCGCACAAGGCGTGGGCCGCAGAGGTCGTCGAATTGGATCACTCCGTTGGCCTCATCCTGGACGAATTGAAAAAATCCGGCCTGGCGACGAATACGGTCGTGCTGTTCGCCGCTGATAACGGCTATTCCGAGTGGGGTTACTTTGGGCGCAAAACCTGGGCGGACGATCCCCTCTTTCACAACAAAGGCCCGTGGAATCGCGGCAAATTCGTCAACAGCAACGGCGGTGTGATTGTCCCGTTCATCGCCTGGGGACCGGGCCGCGTGGCACCGGGCAAGACCGGTCGGGCCATCGGTTTTTATGATTTCATGGCGACGGCGGGTGAACTCTCCGGCGCGAAGCTGCCCGGCCCCACCGACGGCGTGAGCTTCGTGCCGCTTCTCGCCGGGCGCGACCAGGACCAGCCGTTACGGACCGCGCTGGCCTGGTCTACGGAAGGTAATTATGGAATTAAAATTCCCGATGATTTTGATCCGAACGACAAGACCGCGAAATATCTGCCACCCTCGGTACTGCTCGATGAACGCTGGTACGCGCTGGGCATCCGGAAGCAACCGGCTCCGGCCCCGCTGACGATCCGCGTCTTCGACATCGCCACCGATGCCGGCTGCACCATCGATCTGTCATCCGCCCGCAAAGACCTCTGCGACCGCGCCGCTGCCGAATTCCAAAAACTCGCAACCGGCGGAAACGAATGACCGCCGCTCCATCCCGGGCCGCCTGTCAAATCCGGACTTGGCCATTCCCTGCCTGGAGTCCGGTTTATTCAACCCCAATTCACTTGCAGAAAACAGGATAGGGGTCACACTGCCGCCATGGAACCGGAACGATTCAAAGCCAGCCGCTGGACCAGCGGCAACCATCTCTTTCCCACCGTCATCGAAGTATCGGACAAGGCGGTCATTCGACACAAACGTTCTTGGTTCAGCAAGGACGAGATCAGCATCAGTATTTCCAAGGTGGCCTCCGTCCACATCAAAACCGGCATGGTCTGGGCGGACATCCTCATCGAATCCAGCGGCGGCTCCGACCCGCTCGCCAGCCACGGCCACTCCAAGGCCGATGCCCGCCGCATCCGCGAACTCGTCGAGTCCGCGCAACAAACCCTCCCGGCATCCGAAAAATAATAGCTCATCCTGTAGGCGACGACGTCAGGAGGCTCCATTATTGCGGTTGAATTTTAATATCGAACCAGAGAAAACCGGATTCTCAAACCGTCCCCGGCGGCCACAAACTCTGCCCCACATCCGTCCGAAAATAACTCCCCACCACGCGGATTTTGCGGATGTTCTCATACGCCTTCGCGATGGCTCCTTCCAATTGTGACCCCAGCGCAATGACATCCGCAATCCGGTGCCCGGTCGCCAGCAGATGTCCGTCAGCATCCCGCGCCACCTCGTTCCACCACACATCCGTATCAAAAGGCGACGTCACTTCCAGCGGCAGATGCGGCCCCTGCACCTGAGTGTAAGGATACCCATACCCCGCCAGCGTCAGCGAACAGCCAAAATTCAATCCCTCGCGGAACGACAGGCTCAACGGCTGATTCCGCGCCGTGCGCAAAACGGTTTCCACCGGATTCGTCAGCATCCGCAAAATCATCGGCCCGGACGTCACCCCAATGCGGATGTTGTATTCGATCACATGCCACCGGCCGTCCTTCTTGATCGCCGTCACCTGCAACGGCCCGTTGAAACCGCAGGCGCGAAGCCACGGTTTCAGCGGATGAATCAATTCCCGCGCGAGACCGTACTTGTCATTTTCATCGCGTTCCACCAGGCCGCCCAGCGGCGCCCCGGCCACGATGCCTTGATTGCCGTTGTAGGCGTACTTGTATTCCTGATTCGTCACCAGCGAATGAATCTCGCCATCGCTCACCAGCACAATATGCCCCGCCTCGGCCCGGCCCAGATATTCCTGCAAAAACACGCCCTCCGCATAATTCACATGCCGCAGCCAGGCCCGCGTATCCGCCACCGTCTCGCAGAGCACGGTATGCACCGGGCTCGTGGGCGAGCACAGGGGATTCTTGATCACAAACGGCCGGTGGTGCGCGGCCAGAATCTTCTCCGCCTCCAGCCGGTTGGACGCCACATACGATTGCGGAAAGGGAATATTGAAACGGGTGCACAATTCGCGCGCAAAATCCCGTTCACGCTCAATCCGCATGCCTTCGCCCACCGGACAGAATATGCCGATGCCCGACTGCATCAACTGTTGCGACCACGGCTGCTGCGCCCAGTCAATGGATTGGGGAATCACCACCTGCGCCTGATGCTGGCGCAGCAACGGCACCGGATTGCCGGTGGTATCGTAGGAAAACGTCGGGCCCACCAGCGACGGCGGGTAGTGGCCGTAACTGCGGGTAAGGTAAGTTGAAACGTTGGCGCCATCATCCGCCAGCGCGGTGCCAATGCTGTGGGCAAAGGAGCCCACTCCGAGGACAAAAATGGCCGGCCGCACGGCAGGCTGACTGGATGCAGATTGCGGTTGCGTCATGAATTGGGGCAAAACTTTACACGGTTGCCAATTCCAATTCAATCATGCGCAATCTCATCAGGCAATTCGTTTCCCCCCCCGTCACCGGGAGGAAAATGCGCCGCCAGCAGCAACCCCGCCTTTTGAATGCCATGGGTGATACCCGCGCTAAAATCGCCTTTGCGAAAATGGCTGGACATCTCGTCCGCCACCTGTCTCCAGAAAGCATCACCGCAATGTTGATGCACGCCCGTATCGCCGATGATGGCAAACTGCCGCGCCGCCGGAGCCACGTAGATCAGCACCCCGTTCCGCTGGCGTGTCTTGGTCATCCCCAGTTCTTCAAATTGTTTCTGCGCCGCCGCCACCGCATCCGTCGCGGGCTTCTGGCTGACAAAAATTCGAATCTCGCCCGAAGTCTTCGCCTCGGCCGCCTGAATCGCCGCGACGATATCGTCGTGCCGCAATCCCTTCATGAAATCGTGGTGTTTCATTACCAGCTCCCTCCCGCGCCGCCGCCGCCAAAACTGCCGCCACCGCCGGAAAATCCGCCACCTCCACCGCCGCCCCCCGATGAACCGCCACCACCTCCCCCACCCCAGCCACCGCCGCCCCAACCGCCCCCAAGCCAGCCCACTCCGCCACTACGAGGTACATAACCGCGCTTGGAATACGTTGCCGCCCCGGGTGAGATCATGCCTTTGAAAACCGACGAGAGAATAAAAGTGACTAAAATCACACCGCCGATCAGCACAACGAGAGCAATCAACGGCATGGGTGGTGCATTTTGCCCCCGCTCCGCCACGGTCTGCCCTGTGCCCTTATACTCGCCCTGCGCCGCCGACAGCATGGCCGTTACCCCGGCCTGTATGCCCCCGCTGAAATCGCCGCCGCGCAACTTGGGCACAATTTCGTTTTGAATAATCCGCTTGCAAATCACATCCGGTAGCACCCCTTCCAAGCCATAGCCCACCTGGATATATAATTTGTGTTCCTGCACAAACACGAACAACACCGCCCCACTATCCTTGTCCTTCTGCCCCACATGCCACGACTGCGCAATCCGCACCGTGTAATCTTCCACCGAGGACTCGCTCTGCATCTTCGGGAAAATGGCCACCACGATCTGGCTGGCGTGCTGGCGCTCAAACTGCTGCAACGTCTGATCCAGTTGCAGTCCCACCGCCGGGGAGACCACCCCTGCATAATCATTAAAATAATGCGCCGGCGCCGGCGGCATCACCTCCGCCCGCAGGCCGAGACAGCCCGCGAACAGGATCAGGATGGCCAGCAAAGGTTTCATAAATTAATGCTTCGCCGGCGTATTGAAATCAAACTGCACCTGCGGCGGCTTGTCGGCTCCTGTGGTAGCGGTAAAATAAGGCTTCTCCTTGAATCCCATCGCCCCCGCATAAAACACCGCCGGGAATGACTTAATGGCGGTGTCATAACTCTGCACCGCTTCGTTGAACCGTTCGCGCTCCACGCTGATGCGATTTTCCGTGCCTTCCAGCTCTGCCTGCAAATCGCGGAAACCCGCCGTGGCCTTCAAATCCGGGTATTGCTCGGACACCACCAGCAACCGCGACAGCGCGGTGGACAACTGCCCCTGCGCCTTCTCAAACGCCGCCAGTTGCGCCGCATCCGTCGGGGCCGTGCTCGCATTCAGCGTCACCTTGCCCACCGAAGCCCGCGCCTCGACGATGGCCGTCAGCGTGGTTTTCTCAAAATTCGCCGCCCCCGAGACCGTCGCCACCAGATTGGGAATCAGATCGTTGCGCCGCTGATAAACATTCTGGACCTGCGCCCACTGTTTATCCACGCCCTGCGACTTGCCCACCAACCCGTTGTAGCTGCCCGCCGCGATGAGCACTACCACCAGCACCATGAATCCCAATACCCCCAGGATCGCCAAAGGAATTAAAAACTTTTTCATAAATTGATGTTTAACCGCTCCCAGACTAGGCCGCATCGCCCGCCCGGGCAATTACAATAAGACCCGCAGTTTGGAATCCGTCCGATTACCTCACCACCACCTGCGCCCGGGCAAAGGCCCGCCGCCCGTCGCCCCACATCGCCTCCACCTCCACCCATTGCGGTCCCGTTTTGACCGGAACAAAGCTCAATTGACTGCCAAAACAAGGCTGCTGCCCCACAACCTCCCATACCGTCTGCGCCTCGCTCAGGTTCATTCCCCGCACGGATAGCTTGGCCGTCAGGGATTTGCCCAGCGGCGCTTCTGCCGGCAATCCCGTGATCTGCGCCGCCGCCGACCGCCACATTTGGTTGCGCTGCGGCGACTGCGCCATCAGCCCCGCCAGCCACGCCAAACCTTCCGCCTGCTGCGCGCTCACGCATTCCGTGGAAGTATTGAAGCTGTCCCCCCACCGGTCATAGAACGGATAGGGATTATTGGTGTCGCCATCGCCGGGAAATGTCAGTTGACCCAATTCCCGCTGGTATTGGTTCAGATACATGAAACCCTCCTGCATGGCCCCCACCGGCAGCCCGCTGGGCGGCAGACTGCGACCGTCGTTCTCCGCAAACTGCGACACGATATCATGCTGCCGCCGCCAGCCGCAGCCGGTCAGGTACGTCATGTTCACCGGATTCTCGCCCGCCTCATAGTTCATATCATCCACCATTGCTGACCGCCATTCCGGATGCGGCTCCAACTGGTCGCCCACAAACAAATCAAACGCCACCGGCACCGCAAAAAACCAGGCTGCCGACCGGAAATGCTTCGACTCAATCGGAAAGCTCAAGCCATACGCGCTGGACTGCGAGCGGTTGTAATCGTCCTTCGCCGCCGCCAGAATTTCCGCGCGACACTTGCGGAGAAACTCCGGGTCCAGCGTCTTGCCCGCCGCCCGGCCGGTCCGATCCGCAAAGGCGTAGCTGCGAATTGCATTGCCGTAGCTATCCGTCAGCCGCACCCAGGTCCAGCGCCGCGTCAATCGGTCCGAAGGGTCAAACTCCGCCAGCAACTTCCGCTGATATTGTTCCTTGCCCGTCGCCAGATACATTTCCGCCGCCGCCCAGGCCACCTCATCGCGGTCAAAGAATTGATCACCATAATGCGTCAGCTTTTGATACGCCCCCAGCTTGCCGTACTTCGCCCAGGCGCGCTCCAGAAAGACCCAGCCCCGCCGCGCTTGCACCTGATAGCGCACCGCCTCGTCCGGAAATTCTTTCTGAAACCGCGGCGAACTGCCGAGTTGCGCCAGGGCCGCCACCGCCGCCGCCGTTACCGCCGTATTTTTTGGATAAACCACCTGCGGATCCCCGTGATCCGGCGTCACGTTATCCTCGTATTTGCGGTTCTTGGGATACACCAGAAAGTAAAACCCGCCATCCGCATCCTGCAATTTCGCCAGAAAATCCGCCTCCCACTTGGCGAGTTGCAACAGGTCGCTCTTACCATCCCCGCTCTCCGGCAACCCGAGATTATCCAGGTCCGCCGCCCCGGGAAACGCATCCGCCGCGAAGGTCAGGTAATGGATTAGCTCCGCCGAGTTGATCGTGTATTTGCTGTAATCCCCCGCATCATGATGCCCGCCGGAAACATCCAGCTTGCCCGAATTCACGAAGGGATACAGCGAGGATTCCAGATTCGTCAACACCGGTGCCGTCTGTCCCGGCGGCGGCGAACCCGCATTGTTCAGCTTGCTTAAAATCAATTCCACCACCCGGAAATCCGCTGTTGGAATTTCCGCCAGATTCGTATGACAGGCCGCGTGCGTGAACCGCGTGAACGGCAGTTCCAGCGCCATGCCGCAACGCTGATGATACAGCCCCAGCGCATACGTCCGCGCCATCGCCGTGGCCGCGCCATCCGAAATGCGAAACGGTAGCGACGCCCCCAACCCCGGTACTTTCAGCCGGTAAAATCCAGGAGTGTTGAACGCACTGAAATCCGCCTCCGCCACCCGCTGATATGGATCCACCGCATAGCGCCAACCGTTATCCGGATGCGACGTCAGCACACTCGTAAACACCTCCGCCCCACTGCCGGCGTCCACCAGCGCAAAAGGACCGTTCGTTGGCACCGCCAGAACGCCCAAGCATCCCAGATAAAACCCCACGCGCGCCATCTTCGGCAGCGCCACGACAAAGCCCACCTGATTCGCGTGAATCGCCTCGCTCCAGCGCAGCGGATCCGCTGTCCCGGCAAACGTCCGACCACCGGCCATCGTCACCGTCACCCGCGCCCCCTCGGGCACCGGCGCCGCCAGCTCCAAATAAAGGTGATTCCCAATGCGCAAATCGTATTGCTTGAGCGGCGCGTACAGCACCCGGCGTTTGAAGCCTACGGTCGCCACCGTTACCGGCCGGCCGTTCACTGCCACGGAAAATTGGTCTGCCGGCGGCAAATGCAAATGGTTGTCCGGCCCCACAAAATCCCACTCCGCTACCGGCCCCTTGAGCGTCTTCGTTGTCACCAACGACAGCTCCAGCACCGTCGGCGAAAGCACCTGCAACTCCGCCTCCCCCACCACCGGCAACGCCAGCAGATTCCCCGGCGGCAACCCCGGCAACGTCTCCGCCATCGCCACCGCTCCGCCGATTGCACCCGCCAGCACCGTCGCCAGCAGCACAATGTATTTAAATAAATTCATGAAAAAAGAAAAGTAACCGAATTCGAAAGTTGAATATACCACCCCGCACCATCTGCGAAAGGGCAGCAAAGTGAAATTTGGTGGGCCCGCTCGGACTTGAACCGAGAACCAAAGGATTATGAGTCCTCTGCTCTAACCATTGAGCTACGAGCCCGCTGGATGAAAAATCCATTTTACCCGGCTCCGCCCCGCATCGTCAACGGACATGCCGAATCCCCATATTTTGCGCAGGCCAACCGTGGCGGCAAGCTAATTCGCCCGCCAACCGGTTGGATTGAACCACTTACTTCCCTTTTCCCCGCTTGCGTTTGGGCGTTGCCGTCAATTGCCCGATCACGTTATCGAAATCTCCACCCACCTGGTCAGCCTGCTGAATCTGCCTGGTATGAAACTTATTATACTCCGCCTCCGCCTGTTCCTTTGCCAATTCATGCGAAATGGTTCCCGCATGATTCAAAATGGCGCGGTCGTTCAAGGTCAGAAACCCGTTGAGCTTCGCGATCCAGTCCTTCATGTGCATGGGCACCCGGCGCATCGCCTGGCCTTCGGCAAAAACCAGATACTGTTCCACCAGATTGTTCAAGGCGGCCAGTTCCTCTTCATTGAGATAATTCTTGGCGAGGGCTACATCCTGTTTGCGCACCTTGGTTCCGCGCCAGTTGGTCAAGCCCATGTGCGGCTTCGTGCTGTCGGCGCGTTTATGGATGATCTCCGCCGCCGTCTGCCCCGTAATGGCCCAGTGCATTTTGTTCTGCACCGTCTGAAAAAATTCGATGCTCTCCGGCTGGGTGGGATCGTAATCAATGCTGGTGGCGTAGATATCCGTTATCTTCTGGTAAAATCGCCGTTCCGAAGTGCGGATGTCCTGAATCCGCCGGATCAGCTCTTCAAAATAATCGAAGGGCTGATCGGGATTTTTCAGACGTTCATCATCCAGCACAAAGCCTTTGACGATGTATTCCCGCAATTTGTTCGTCGCCCAGATGCGAAACCGCGTAGCCACGGCACTTTTGACGCGATAGCCGACGGAAATGATGGCATCGAGATTGTAAAAATCCACTTGCCGCTTAACCTGTCGGCTGCCCTCTTGGCGAACTGACAAGGATTCCTTGTGAGTTGCCGCCAATTGCAATTCTTCCTCTTGGTAAATGTTTTGCAAGTGCAGGCTGATATTCTGCTGCGAAGTCTGAAACAGATCTGCCATGTGCTGCTGGCTAAGCCAGACAGTTTCATTCTCCAGCCGAACGTCAATTTGCAACCGCCCATCATCCGTCTTATAGACCAAAAACTGTCCTCCATACGGCGAATTAGATTCTTGGGATTTGCTCATGTTGGCAAAAATTATCGTAAGCCATTCGAGGTCAGAGGCAACCCCAAACCGGCAGGAAAACCAATCTCCGATCTTCTGCCTCCCTCCCAATAAAAAAAGTGGAGTCAAGTCCGCCCGCCGTATCACAGCGGGCTTTCCAGACTCCACCCTCAATCTTCCATCCTCGTTGCCGTCAGCGGATTTTCAGCGTCACCGAGTCACCGGCCAGGCCATCCGACACCGCCACCTTGTTTGCGCCGTCAGCCCGGGACAATTCCTGACCCGGCATGGCTTCCAACACCAGCACCTCAAAGGGTGCCAGCGTAAACAAATGCGGTTGGCCAGCCTGCAATGACACCGGCGGAACACTGCCATCCTTTTTCCACGGGCTCGCCGCCCGGAAGACCTTCGCGGCTCCGCCCGGCAACTGGAACAACTCCTGCACATCCGCGCTGAATTGCGCCGGCTGGGCGCCCGGATTGCGCAAGACCAGAATCCCTTTCCGGGGCGACCACGCCGCCCACCCATACACCCGCCCGGCTCCGGGATCGCCGCCCACCCAGTGCGTGTCCACCAGCACATCGGCATTATGCCGCGACCAGTTGGCCGCCTCCGCGAGGTCATCCCAGTTCTGCCGGTTCAACCGCGCCGGCGTGAGATACAGCTCCTGCAACTGCGTGCCGCTGCCAAAAAACACCCGCACCTGCGCGGCAAAATCCGCATCGCTCATGGCTGACAGATGCAGCGCATTTGTCGCGTAAATGATCCCGTGGGACATCAGCGCATTCAACGGATACAGCGGCCCCCGCTTCACCACGTTCTGATAGGTTTGCACATCGCGGTAGGTCAGCCATTGCTGGCACCACGATCCCGGGCCTTGAAAATCATGATCCGCCCCGCCCCGCCACGTGGAATCCACATCCAGCAGCCAGAAAGGCGATGGCCAGGTTCCGGTGGTCTGGTTGATGAAAACGTTGGGATTCCAGACGCGCAAATCCGACACCAGTTGCAGCATCGCATCACCATCCCGTGTCAGCCCGCTTTCGCTGGCCTTGGCCCCGGCCGCCAGACCGTCGAATTTGAACTGGTTGACCCCGTACTTCTCAATCATCTCCCGGCAGATGTTGCGGAAAAGCTGATAGTACTTCGGACCCGCCAGCGAGAATCCGCTCGCGTTGGTTTCATAGCCCTGCCGGCTGCCATTCTCCAGCCGCCGCCGCCGCGCCTGATCATATCCGCCGAAGGGCGAAATCCATACGCCAATGCCGCTGTTATAATTCGCCGCGGCTTGCTTCAGCGGCGTAAATCCATGCGGAAAACCGGCATGAAACTGCCATAGCGTCGTGTCATCATCCCACCCGTCGTCGAACAGAAACGAATCCATCTGCACCCCGCGCGTGGTCACCAGCTCATGCCCGAATTGTTCAATCACGTTCAAACTCTGGGCTTCCGTGAATTTTTGTTTGTCCCAGGCAATATCAAACCATGAATTGTAATGCAGGAACGGCCGGTAAGGATGCGTGCGCTCGCGCTCGACATAAGCCAGAAAAGTACGGCGCAATTGGCCGGGTTCGGCCAGGCCGATGACCAGGCTTTCCGTCAGCTCCTCGCCCGCCTTGAGCACCGCGTTGCGGGCCAGCTGGCACGTCACCCGGCCCTGGCTATCGACCGCGTTCTGCGCCATGGGATGTTCACAGCCGCAGAAAAATGAACCCGCCACCACCGGTGATCCATCCACCGTGCCCGATACTTCCGCGCCGGGAATCGTCTGGTCAAACAGCGTGATCTCCTTCACCAGCACATCCTGTTCCGCTGCCTTGAGCGTAAGCGATTCCCGCACATACGTCGCGCCTTCCCGCAAACTGGCCTGGCACACGGCCGCCAGATGATCCGGTTCATCCACCAATTCCCAGACCACCTGTTTACCCGCAAAGTGGCGGGCCGCTGACGGCGCCGCCGCATCCACCGGCAAATCCACCGTGCGCACCGGTTTGACCAGCTTGAAATCGGCAGCCTTCAGCGTTCGTCCGTCGCCCAGGACCAGTTGAAAACCTTCCCCCGTTAGCGCTGGCGAAACTTCGCCCGTCCGCGCGGTCAGCAAGGAGGTCAACTGACCATTCGTAAACGCCCACTGCCAGGCGACCGCGTTGTTTTCCAACCGGCCGTGATCCTGCGCCCGGCTGCCCAGGCAGGGCAGCAGCGCCAGCGTGATAATCCAGAATGCATTTTTCATCGTATAAGAAATCGGAGCTTTGATTGAACGGCAACCCGGAGCCGGAACTGCGGCCAGACTATTCGGCCAGCCGGAAAAATTGCCGCCCGCTGGCGGCTTGAAACGTGTAAGGGCTCACCACATTGGTGAGATTGGTCCAAGTCGCCGGCAGTGAAGCCGAATATTGCAGCGTCCCCGGCCCCGCCCAGGTGATGGACGTCAGATTGTTGGACCGCGCAATAAACAGCGGCCCGAGTTGCGGCGGCGACAGCGTATAGGCAATCCCGGTTTCCACCGCCACTTCCGGCCCCCGGTTATCCTGCAACAGCAGGCGCAAGACTCTGCCTTGAAAAACCCGGCTGCTGTCCGGATTCAGCGCCGCCAGCGAAACTTGAAATTCAAATTCCGTCGCGCTGACGGAAGGCGCAATCGCCCAGCCCAGATTCGCAATGGCCCCGGCATTAAAACTCCCATTGCGCTGGTCGTAGCCGTAACCGCTCTCGATCATCATTTCCGATCCGAAGGACGCGCCCGTCACCGGATATCCCGTCGTCACATTCGCATCCGCATCCACGAACAGGTGCGAATAATAATCCGAAAACAGCGCGTAAGGCGCGGCCAGTTTTACATGCCCGTAAAGATAGTTGGTGTCGTTGGCAAACTGGACCTGCAGGTAATTCACCGTGTTCCCATCCACCGCACCCTGATAGGCCCAGGGTACGCCTGTCCAATCCGCAAAGGATCCATCAACGGTGATCTTCTTATAAATGCTGAGCGTATTCGTCCCAGCCACCACCGCGATGGAAACCTTGTTGGTGTCCTCATGCGACGGACTGAAACTGTCCTCCGCCCGCACGGCAAAACTGTAGGTCATGCCATTTAACAAACCGGTTACCGTGGAACCATACGGGTAACTCCCCGGCCCCGTGCCCATGGCATAGTTTGCGGGCATGGCGGGCGCAACGTGGGCGAGTTTGGTGGCGTTCGTAAAATTCATCGTGCCGCCGGCTGAGTAATAAATGTTGTAGTGAATCGGTCCCGTCTGATCGCGGGCCACATCCCAATACAACGTGGCACTGCCATTCCCCGCCACCACCTTCTGCACGCCCACCCGCGGTGCCGGCTGCGTAGACCCCTGGGCTGCCGTGCTGTCCCACACCGGCGCCTGCGTGTCCACATTGGTGGCCAGCCATGCCGCCGAATTGGTGTTCAATGCCTCGTCCAGCGAGGGATTGGTCCGGTACAACGGCCAGCCTTGGATGCCCATGCATTCCACATAATCCTGGTTGACCGTCGCCGCCGGCTGTGCCGGCGTGTGATCGTAATCCACCACCAAGAGATTGAATCCATCCGGCCGGCCCGCCTCCGCGTTCAGCTTGGGGGCGAAATCATATTTGTTGTCCAAAAACGAGGGCGTGATCAGGTTGGTGGAGGAGTCGCTGTAATAGCTCTCAAACATGACCATGTCCACATAGGGGCGAATGTTGTAGGCATAGGTCTTCAGGTTGGAATCAAAGAAGAACAGGCCGCGGTTCGCCAGCAGCAGCTTGCTCGGATAGTTCGTATGGATGCGCTGGATCAATGACTGCATCCCCGGGGCCGTCCATTCATACGTTGTTCCCCAGGTGTTCGGTGCCGCCGTGTCCACCGTGTCCAGAAACAGGCCATCACAATTGTAGGCGTTGCCAACACTGGTGGTTAAAATTTCGTCCAGCCCCGCCTGGCCGCCGGCCACCTTGGTCATGCCCTTGATCACCGTCCACCACGCCGGTGCCCCGGCATTGACGAAATAGCTGCCGAAATTGGGGTTTTGATCCGGCACGCCGGTCTGGTTGCTTTTGGCGTTCAGATAATAGGAGGCGTAATTGGTGCCGCCCGCCGAGGGCAATCCCAGTGCGTTGGTGATGCCCGCCAGCGGCGCGCTGTCCGAAGTCCGCGGATCCACCCGCGGCCCCAGCCGGTCCCCGGGAAACGGCGCGCCCGCCCGGTCATCTTCCCCGATTGTCAGATACGCCAGCACCGTCACATCATCCGCCGTGCCCGCGATATTATCCTTCCCGCGCCGGATCGTGGCGATCTGGCTGGAAGTGATGTTGCTCGCCGGATGCACGATCACCAGATGGTAATTGGTCCGCGCATAATCCACCTGTGCCGCCGTCCAATTGCCGTAATAAATCAAATAGGCATTGGTCGTGCCCCAGCCCGGCTGCGGCCCCCGGCTGCCGGCGAAGGCCGGCACCGCCAGCCAGCCGGCCAGCCCAACCAGGCAAACCGAGCGGAGGACAATACCAGCACGTTTCCATAGGCTCGGCAACTTACGCATATCACTCATTGGATCGGGGGCTAACATGGCACAACCATTTCATCAAGGCGAGAGCGACCGCGATTTTACTGCGGACTGGGAATGGCACCCGGAACAGTCCAGTTCACATGCCAGTCCAGCGCCCACAGCACATTCAACTTGTTGAAAGCCGCATGGCCGTCATAAAACAGCGCATTGATGCCGCCGGATAAACCGGCACTGGTGGTAATGCTTTGCGGGCTCGGCGGCCGGCCGCCATGGCGGGCAATGGTAAACCGCCCCGTGTCAATCGCGGCATTTCCATTGTACAGGTCTTTGGCCGGTCCCTGAGATTCCTGCGCCCAGCCATCCACCCAGATACCGTCGGTGATGATCGGCGTACTGGCCGGCTTTACCACCCCTGATTCATTGCCGAATTTCCACGAATCCGGCGTGCCCACCGTATCGGACACCGCATAGACCCCGCTGTAAAGCCAGCCGTTATAGGTATAGCTGCCCTGATAATTGGTGGTGTAAGGCACCCAGCGCCACATCTGATCCGCCCGGCCATAGGTGTATTGCGCACTGTAATCCGTGCGGGTGGTGGGCGTGCTGGCCACCGGACACACCGTTACCTGAGTCACCCGACCGTCATAATCCATCAGTTGCGCCATCCACAGGTTGCTGGTGTCGGACTTTACAAACGACTTGCCGAAATCGCCCACATACATGGCATGGGCGATGCCAATCTGCCGCTGGTTGTTCACGCAGGCGGTGTTTTTGGCCCGCTGTTTGGCGCTGGAGAGCGCCGGCAGCAACATCGCCGCCAGAATCGCAATGATCGCGATCACCACCAGCAGTTCAATCAGGGTGAAACCCGCCCGATCCGTTGGTTTGAGTTGTGTTTTCATAGGTTGGTCAGGGAGGAGGTGGGAATGCGCTGCCGCCTTCACCACCTCCAACCTCATTTATCTACCCCACACATTATTGGGCCAGCCGGAAAAACTGCTGGCCGGTCAGACTCGGAACTACGTACGGACTCGTCACGCCAGACAGATTGGTCCACGAACCATCGGTCAGCGAACTCCGAACTTGCAGGGTGCCCGGAGAGTTCCAGACCACCGCCGCCTGCCCCGTCGGCAGCGGATCAATTGCCAGTTGCCCCAGCGGCAGCGCCGGCACCACCAGATCAACATTGTTGTACGCGATCACCCCGCTGGCGGGTGCCTGATTGAGCGTTGCAAATCCGGGGGTCATACCCTGGAACAGGAAGTTCAACGCATCCGCCGTAAAGACCGGCGTGCCATCCGAGGCAAACGTGGCCGAACGGGAAACACTGAACTCAAAGTTCGTCCCCGGCGCGCCCGGCAGGCAGAACCAGTTCAAACCATTGATCGAACCTTCATTGAACCCGCCGTTCTTCTCCTGGTAACTGTAACCGCTCTGAATGAGCAGTTCCGAACCCACCGACCCGGCGATGTAGCCCGTGTTGATGTTGTTGTCCGTGTCGAAGAACATGTTCACGTAGTACGGAAACTGGCCGCTCGCCGACGGGATGTCGTGCCAGAGCGTGACGCGGAAGTAGTAGTTGTTCGCGTCATTGTAGACATAGATGTCTTTGAAATCCGCCGCCCCGTCCGAACCGCTCGGGCCGCTATACAGTGGGGTCATGCCATCCCAGTCGGCAAACGAACCATCAATCGTGATCGTGCGGGTGAAGGAACCCCACGTATTCACCGTATTGCCAAACAGGTCTTTCACCCCGGTTACGGTCAGCGTATAGATTCCGCCGAAGGCGAGGTTGGCACCCGTTGTCAGCGTCACCTGCGCCGCGTTGCCGGCATTGGTGGTTACCCCGGTCACCGTTACGCCACCGTCCAGTTGATAATTTGCTGCGCTGGCCGCCGTGGTGGCGTCCACCGGCTTCGAAAACGTAATCGTGATCTGGTTGACCGTGGTCGCAATGGCCGTCAGCACCGGCGGCACCGTGTCCGCCAAAACCGTGAGCGTCGCCACCCGGCTGTTCGTCGCCCCCGCCGGGTTGCTTACATTGACATAGTACTTGCCGGCATTGGCCGGCAGCAGGTAAGAAATGGTGTACGTCGCATTGGTCGCCCCGGCAATCGCACTGCCGCCGGCATACCATTGATACTGGAAGGGTGCCGCTCCACCCACCGGACAACTGAATGTGGCCGCCTGGCCCTCAACCAAAATCTGGTCAGCTGGCTGCGTCGGATTAGTGAAAACCACCGGCGCGTTGCTGATCGTCAATACCGCCGCCCGCGTGGTGTTCGTGGAGAGCGGATTACTGGCCACCAGCGCATAGGCGGCCGCATCCGCATTGACTGCCACGGGAATCGTGTAGGTGGCATTCGTCGCCCCCACGAGTGGAATCCCGTTCGAGAGCCACTGGTAGGCCAGCGGACCGGAGCCGATGACATTCGCCGCAAACGTGGTGGCACTGCCGCCGATCACGGTGCGGTTCGCCGGCAGATTCGTATCCACGATCAAAACCGGATACTGCGCCGCCGCCGTGAGCGACATGCCGAACACCATTTCCGCCGCGCTCGCCGGGGCTTGGTGCGTTTCGACTTCCAGAATGTTGTCACCGTATTGCAAAACCCCGCCATCCACGCCCAAGATATCCGCGTGGCCGGCCGGATGATTGGTGGCCGCCGCCGCCGTGGCGTAGGAAACATCTCCCGTCGGCATCCGCACCCGGCTCACTTCCGTGCCGTTCAGGTAATAAACCGCGCCGTCGCTCAGCAGGTTGGTGACCACAAACGCCACGTTGGCCGAATCATTGATCCATTGAAAATGCGTGCGAAAATAATACGTGTTTTGTCCGGTGGCCAGCGGGGTGGCAATCGGCGGGTAAGCGGCCGGCTGTGGGGTATAACCCAGCAGACCCAGCCCGGAAGACCACCCGGCTTGGGTGTCATCATATGCCTGATCCAGCCAGTTCGTGCCCAGATCCGTTCCGGAATCATTCGCCGTCCAGGTGGAATTGGTCAGCGTGACCAGCGGCAGATTGGTGGTAAGCGGCGCGGGCACCGGGGCCAAGGTGTAGACAAAACCGCCCGTGGACGGGGCAAACGCCGTGTTGATGTAACTGGTGTTATCCCCTTCCAGCAGCAGCGCAATCGTGCTGTTGGCAAATACCGGTGAGCTGTCCGAGGCGTACGTGGCCCCGAGCGAAATGGCCACTTCAAAATCCTGGCTGTCCGCCGAACCGGCGATGTTCCAACCCAGGTTATTGATCGCCCCTTCGTTGAAACCGCCGTTCTTTTCCTGATATCCCCCGCCCCACTGGATCAGCATCTCCGAACCAATGCCGCCCACCTTATCGCCCGTGCCGGCATTGTCATCCGCGTCTATGAAGATATTGTCATACGAATTGGCGAAGGCATTGGCCCGGGGCGAATAGAGCGTGAACCGGACGTATAGATAGTTCTGATCGTTCGCAATGTACACGTTCTCGTATTGGATGGCATTGGCCGGGCCCATCGGGGCCGTATAGGCCACCGGTACGCCGGCCCAATCATTGAACGAGCCGTCAATGGTGATGTGTTTGAACGTGCTGGGCACGCTCGTCTGGGCCTGACCGGTCGCGCCCCAGGCGCAAGCCAGCCCTACTCCCAGTAAAAATTGATGCATTCGATTGATTTTCATAATGACCTTGTTGAACCTGTTTCCGTTGTTGGTTTATCGCAACACTTCATTTCCCGACCACCGTCTGCTGCCACCTGGAAACGGCACTCCCGCCCCCAGGCTCGCACATACTCTGCCGGGTTTTGCCGCCGCCGTCATGTCGGCTAAAGGATAGACAAATGACTGTTCCCCGAGGTCCGGGGCTGCAGATACTTGGCCACCGCCTGGGAACGGGAATGCACTTGAAGCTTTTCGTAAATCCGCCGGATATAGGTGCGCACCGTGCCATAGCCCAGCCCGGTGCGGTCGGCGATCTCCTTGACCAGGAAGCCCTTGGCCAGCAAATCCAGCACTTCCAGCTCGCGGGTGGAAAGCGAATCCACCTCGTTGGCCGGCGGGATTTTTTCGAAGAATTGAACCACCTTGCGCGCAATCTGGCTGCTCATCGGCGCCCCGCCGGAACACGCATCGCGCACCGCTTCGAGCAAACCTTCCGGCAGCCGCTTCTTCAGCAGATAGCCGATGGCCCCGGCGCTCAGCGCGTCAAAAATCTGTTCCGGATCCTCATACACCGTCAGCATTACCACCCGGATGGACGGCAGCAGCACCTTGAGTTTGCGCACACACTCCACCCCGTTCATCCCCGGCAGATCAATGTCCATCAGCACCACATCCGGCGGATTGGCCGGAATCTGCGCCAGCGCCGTCTCTCCGCTCGGATAAGCGGCGAGGCAGCGAAAACTGGGCGTGCTCTCCAGCAGCCGCACCAGGCCTTCGCGCACGCCGGCGGCATCTTCCACAATCGAAACGGTAATGGTCATAAGGGGTGTTTGAGCAGGGGCACTTTGAAACGGATTTTGGTTCCCGCACCGGGCTGGCTGAAAATGTCGAACCGCCCGCCCAGGGCTTCCACGCGCTGTCGCATATTCGCCAGGCCTTCGCCGGCCGATGGCGCCGCCGGCTGCCCGGGATCAAATCCCCGGCCATTGTCCTGAATGCTGATGATGCATTCGGCGGAAATGATTTCCATGCGCACCCGAACCTCGGTAGCCGCCGCGTGTTTGACGGCATTGTTCAACGCCTCCTTCACCACGAGGAACAGCCCGTGGCGAACATCGGTGCGCAACGTAACTTCGGGCACCGTCGGCGGCAACTCCAGACGGCATTGAATCTTGGCCACCCGCAGAAAGTCCTCCACGTACGTGCAGGTGTAGGTCACAAAATTTTCCAGCGTGTCGCGCCGGGGATTCACGGCCCAGACAATTTCATCCAGCAACTGCGTCAGCGCCTTGGATTTCGCCGCAATCTTCCGGATGTCTGCATGCGCTTCCGGCGGCGTGGTGCCCGCGTTTTGCGCCAGTTCACTCAGAATCGTGATTTCCGTCAGGCTCGCGCCCAGATCATCATGAATGTCCTTCGCAATGCGTGCCCGTTCCCGCTCAACCATTTGCTCCCGTTCTAGCCGGGCCAGCCGCAGCCGCAGCCGGCGCATCGCCAGCCGCCGCACAATCACAAAGATCACCGCCGTCAGCGCCACCACGGCCGCGACCATGAACCAACCGGTCTGCCAGAAAAAGGGCGCCACCGAAATGGCCAGCACCGCGCCCTGCTCATTCCATACCCCGTCATTATTGCAGGCAATCACGTGAAATTGATAATCCCCCGGCGGCACACGACTGTACGTCACCACCCGGCTGGACCCCGCGCTGACCCATTCCTGTTCCAAACCCTCCAGCCGGTATTTGAACTGCACCTTGTCCGGCGCCGTCAGGCTCGTCGCCGTATAGTGAAATTCCAGATGCTGATTCCCGGGCGGTACCGGCAGCGGCGACCCCGCCGCCCCATCGGCCGCCAGCGCCTCTGCCGTCAGCCGCGTTCCGTCCATGCTCAGTTCTTCGATCAGCACCGGCGGCGGCAGCGAATTTTGCGCAATCAAACCGGGATTTACCACCGCCAGCCCCTTGTTCGTCGGAAACCACAGCCGCCCGTCCCGCGATTTGAATCCCGCCGGCTGAAATCCGCCCTGACACTCGATGCTCGGCAGCCCATCCGCCTTCCGGTAGCTCACACAGTGAATGACATGATTGCTCGCGCCGTCCGAAGTCCGATCCAGTTCCGCCTTGCTCACACAAAACACCCCGCCATAGGAACCCAGCCACAGATTGCCCCGGTCATCCTCAAGAATCTGGCAGATCACATCGTTGACCAGCCCGTCCTTGGTGGTCCACGTGGTCACCTTGCCGTTGCGCCACCGGCTCAGACCGCCGCCGCAGGTGCCGATCCAAACGGTGCCGTCATCATCGGCACACAACGACCAGATGGATTCGTTGGCGAGCCCGTTCATGCGGCCAAGGTGCGTGCATTGCCCGTCTTTCCAGCGATACAATCCCTCGTCCTCCGTGCCAATCCAGAGATACCCGTCGCGATCCTCCCGCATTACCCGCACATCCAGACTGACGAGTGCCCCCGGAATTTTTAAAATACTCGCCATCCCGTCGCTCAGCCGGGTCACCCCGGCAATCGCCTGCTGCCCCAGCCACAAGGCCCCCGCCCGATCCTGATACATGGCCAGCACCACCCCGCCCACCTGCTTGCCATCGGAGACATTCGTAAAATGGCCGGTCTGGTCCAGCGCATACAAACCGCCCCACGTTCCCACCCGGATCACGCCGGCGCGGTCCTGAAATACGGACCATACATGGCCATTCATCAACCCCTGGTCCGGTCCATAATGCTCCACCCAGTCATGTATCAGGTGATCCAGCCCGTTGCCGTTCAGCCCGATCCAGTAGCTGCCATCCGCCGCCTCGCAAACGGACATCACTTGGTCGGACGACAGTCCTTCTCGAATGCCAAAGGCCTTGAACGTGGCCGGTTTCAGCCGGCACAGGCCGCCGCCTTCCATCCCCGCCCAAATGTTACCCTCCCGGTCTTCCGTCACGCACCGCACAAAGTCCGTCGGCAAACCGTCCCGGGTATCCAGGTGCACCACCGCGCCATTGGTTTCATAGCAATACAAACCGCTGCCCAGCGTGGCCACCCAGAGCCGGCTGCGCCGGTCTTCGTAGAGCCCGTAAACCGGCGCATTCGTCCAGCCATAATGCCCCAGATCCGCCACCCAGCGGCCATCCTGAAACCGGCGCAACCGGTCGTTCCCCGCCACCCACCAGCCGCCGCTGCGGCCCGTCGCCAGAAATTCCACCGAGAAGTTTGGTTCGTTGGTCTGGTTCCACAGAATTTTGAACTGCCCGTCCCGCCACACTGCCAGCTCCTTTTCGGTACCCGCGCAAATCTGTCCCGCCGGATCGTTCGCCACCGCATCCGGCCGCATACCGTTGAGCGACCAGTTCTGCGACGGCACGAAGAAGCCGGCTTGGGCGAGCTGCATCAGATGCCATTCGCAGGACACCACCCACAGCCCGCCGGCGGCGTCATCACACATTGTCCGCGCATAATTGAACGTCGTTCCGCTGCCCGGCATTTGGTACGCGGTGAACCGGCCCGCCTGCAAGCGGGTCAGATTGCCCTGCTCCGCCCCAATCCATAGCACCCCCTGCCGGTCCACCAGCAACTGCACAATCCGGTTGTTCTTGATCGCCGGCGTATTGTTCTCGTCATACACCTTGAAGCTCACCCCGTCGAACCGCACCAGCCCGTTTTGGGTGCCCAGCCAGAGATAGCCGTCCGCCGTCTGCGCAATGGAAGTAACCGTGCTCTGCGGCAGACCGTCATCCGCCCGCCAGACATCAACTTGATAGGCCGGAGCGGCCGTTGCCACCGCCGCAAACAGCAGCCACACCCACAGGCAAAAACCCGGGAATGTCGGTGGCCTGGCGCCGCTGCCGTTCATGAATTGAAACACCTTATGAATCCGCCCACTGGCGGCCCAACTTCATTTTGAAGTTTGCCAAGGTATAAGCCATTGCCCGCCTCCCGTCAAAAGCCAAGACCAAAAACATCCGCCTTCACCGCGCCATTTCTCCAAAAATCCATTTGACGAGCAACATCTTCCAACCGGGACTGAAGGATGTTAAATCCTTTCGGCCACGCCCCGCATTTCGACCCTGGCCCGCCCCGTGATGGCCCGGTCCATATTTGGTTCTCAAATAAAACCAGCCTGTCCCCACAAAAAATTAAAAGGGTGGAGTCAGGTCCGCCCGCCGCATCACAGCGGGCCTTCCATCCTCCACCCTCAATCTGCCACCTGCGCTTTGCGCTCAGCGGCTCTTCAACGTCACCGAGTCACCGGCCAAGCCATCCGCCACCGCCGTCAGCTTGATCGTGCCCGGCTCGCCCGCCTTTGTGCGAACGATTACCAGCGCCAGCCCGTTAAAGGCATTGCGCTCCGGCGCCTGAAACGATTCAAAGCTCGTCGCATCGCCGTTGTCCGTCGCCAGAATCTCACCCGGACCATCAATCATAAACTGAATGTGGTTCTTGGCCCGCGGCACCTGCAAGCCATGCTTGTCCGCCACCGTCACCGTGATGAAGGACAGATCCTGACCATCCGCCGTGATCTTCCGGCGATCCGCCGCGAGCAGCAGCTTCGCCGGCGCGCCCGTGGTCTTGACGGTGTCCGTCGCCCACTTCTTGCCGTTCTTGTACGCCACCACCTTCAGTTCGCCGGGCTGATACACCACGTCATTCCATTCCAAACGATATTGGAACTCTTCCTTTTTCTGGATGCCCAGCGATTTGCCGTTCAGGAACAGTTCCGCCGAGTCACCCGAGGTGTACACATACACCGGCGTCACCTGCCCGACGCGATCCGGCCAGTTCCAATGCGGCAGGATGTGCGCCATGGGCAGCTCCGGCCGCCAGTGCGATTGATACAGATAGAACCGGTCCTTCTTGAACCCGGCCAGATCTACTACCCCGAAATACGAGCTGCGCGACGGCACATGAATCTTGCCCAGCGCATCCAGCTCCTGCTTCATCTTCGCCTGGTCCGCCGGGTCGGAGAAATTGAGCAGGTTGCTCGTGTCGGAATTATACGGCGTCGGTTCACCGAGATAATCAAACCCGGTCCATACAAATTCGCCCGCCACGAAAGTATTATGTTCCTCGCCCCGCCATTCCGAGTCCGGCGAGGTCGCCCAGCCGGGCACATAAAGGTCATAGGACGTCACCTGGAAATCCGCCAGTTCATCCTTCCGGTTGTTGCTGACCGGGAAGACATATTCTCCGCGCGAACTCACCGTGGAAGAGGTCTCGCTGCCGAACAGCGGCACGGCCGGGTTCGCCGTCCGGAATTTGCCGTAATTGCTCGGCTTGTAATTCCAGCCGAAAACGTTGAACCCGTCCACGAATTTGGTAAACCCCGCCTTATAAGAACTAACCGCCGCCGTGCACGGCCGCGTGGCGTCCTCCGAGTGAATGATCGCCTGATGTTCCAGCGCGAGTTCCAAACCGTCCGCCTTGTCCTGATCCGGCACTTCGTTGCCGCTGCTCCACAGGATCACGCAGGGATGGTTGCGATCCCGGCGCACCAGCGCGCGCAGATCCTGCTCGTGCCACTCGTCATACAGCACATGGTAATCATTCCTGTTCTTGCCCGCGCGCCAGCAATCGAACGCCTCGTCCATCACCACAAAACCCATGCGGTCGGCCAGGTCCAGCAGTTCCGGAGCCGGCGGATTATGGCTCGTGCGGATCGCATTCACGCCAAACTCGCGCAGAATTTCCAACTGCCGTTCCAGCGCCCGCAGATTCAGCGCCGAACCCAGCGAGCCCAAATCATGGTGATCGCACACGCCATTCAGCTTCACATGCTGCCCGTTCAGGAAGAAACCTTTGTCGACCGTGAACTCCGTCGTCCGGATGCCAAACGGCGTCTCGTAACTGTCCGTCACCTGGCCATCCTGCGTCACCGTGGTCACCGCCACATAACGCTGCGGCTTCTCCAGACTCCACAAACGCGGCGACGCAATCGTCGCCTGGCCTTCGCTCACCGCCGAACTGTGCGCGTCAATCTTCAAACCCGCCGCCGGAATTACCGCCACCGACTTGCCCCGGCTGCCGTCCGCCTTCAGTTCAAAAATCTCCTGCGCCACCGTCGCCGTCGCTGCGGTATCCGCAGTGTTATCCACTTTCACCTGCACATTCGCAGTCGCAGACTTCTCCGTCACCGTCGGCGTAGTCACATAAGTACCCCAGTGCGCCACATGCACCGGCGCGGTCTTCACCAGCCACACATTGCGGTAAATGCCGCCGCCCGGATACCAGCGCGACGACTGCGTCGGATTGTCCAGCCGGATGGCGATCACATTGTCCCCGCCAAATTTCAGCAACGGCGTCAGGTTCACCCGCCAGGAGGCATAACCATACGGCCAGCCGCCCGCAAAATGCCCGTTCACCCATACCGTGGCGTATGACATCGCGCCATCCACGTCCAAGAACACCTGGCGGCCCGCATCGGTGGCCGGCAGATCCAGATGATGACGATACCACGCCACCCCCCACCACGGCAGCTTGCCTGTCTCGCCGGGATATTCTTGCTTGAACGGTCCCTCGACACCCCAGTCGTGCGGCAGATTCAGCAACCGCCATTGGCTGTCGTTAAAATCCGGCTGCGCATATGTCGGCAACACCGTCGGACTGGTGGTCGCGGCCGGAATGGCATTCGTGGAGAGTTCCGCGCTGCCAGCCAGCTCCCATTTCTTGAGTTCCGCATAGCTTAACTCGCTGCCGGCCCCGGCCGGTTCGTCTTTCGTAAACCGCCAGCCGGTGTTGAACGAAGACCGCTCGCGCCCCGCCGCGTTTTCCGCGGCATACCCGGTCAAACCGGCGAGCAGCAAAGCCGCAACGGTCAGCAGCTTATATTGCCATTGGTTGAAAATAAGGGTTACCGCGACCGGTCGGCGCGGACGATGGGCAGACTTTGGCATAGTGTTATGTTTCAGGTAGGTAGTGACGTTGATTTCCTATCATCGAAAATTTTACCGTTTCCCGCAATCCCGAAACCTCGCCATTCCGCAAAAATTTATGCATCCTGCCCGCCTCCAAAAACGTCTATGTTCGTTTCCTGAATGGGAAAGGTTTTTAACTTTGGCAATCCGCCCGGGTTGCGCGAGAAATCGCCGCCGGCTATGCGCCTGCCTGCCCCACTCCGTCAGCGCACCCAACTTGGACAGAGTCTGCCCAACCGCATCGCCATCAACGCCCCTCACTCATACCGCAACGCCTCAATCGGATCGAGCCGCGAGGCCTTCCACGCCGGGTAATAACCAAACACAATTCCGACCGTCACTGACACCGCCACGGCCGCAATGATGGCTGGTACGGAGGGCAAGGTCGGCCAGTTGAGCAGCAGCGTCACCGCCAGGGAAATGCCGCGCCCCAGCAAAATGCCCACCACGCCCCCCGCCAGACACAGCACCACCGCCTCCACCAGAAATTGCCGCAGAATGTCCCGCGCCCGCGCCCCCACCGCCATGCGCAAACCGATTTCGCGCGTCCGCTCCGTCACCGATACCAGCATGATGTTCATGATGCCCACCCCGCCCACCACCAATGAAATCAGCGCCACGATGAGCAGCAGATTCGTCATCACCCGGCTCGTGGAAGCCAGGGCTTGCGAGATTTCCGTCAGATCGCGAATCCGAAAATCATCCGGGGCGCCAGACTGGATGCGATGCCGCTCCCGCATCAGCGCCGAAATCTGGCGCATCGCCACCGGTATGTCCGCCGGCGAAGCCGCCGAAATCCACACATCATCCAGATCCGCAAACCGCGTCATCTGCGGCAGGTCCGCCGCCTGCACCGCCGAGGGCTGCGGAAAGAGCTGCACCGACTGGTTCGGATACAGCTGGCTCAGCGAATTCACCGTGCTCGCCGCCGCCGCACCGCCGGAGGAACTGGCCGAGCGCACGCCGGTCACCCGGAATTTCACCGTCGTCCATGGGGCAATGATGACGTCATCCTGATCGCGCCCCATCATGTTCGCCCCCTTGCGGGCCAGCACGCCCACCACTTTCATGCCCACATTTTTTACGCGGACCTCCTTCCCGATCGG
Source organism: uncultured Verrucomicrobia subdivision 3 bacterium (assembly GCA_903820285.1). GTDB lineage: Bacteria > Verrucomicrobiota > Verrucomicrobiia > Limisphaerales > UBA11358 > UBA11358. The sequence continues at coordinate 30,027 of CAIJGS010000375.1, forward strand.
CGACTCGCCGGCAAATAGCTGCCGCACAATCGTCTGCCCGATAAGACAAACCGCCGCCGAACTCCGCACATCTTCATCCGTAAACACTTCACCATCCGCCAGCGCCCATTTGCGGATCGTGAGGAAATCCGCCGTCGTCCCGAGAATGCGGTCCGGATTCCAGTTGTGGCTGCCATAAATCGCCTGCGCCCGGCAGTCCACGCTGGGCGCCACCCATTTCACCGCGCTGCATTCGATGCGGATCGCATCCGCGTCGGCAGCCGTCAGCGTTACGCGCCCGCCGCCACCGGAACTTACTCCGCCCACCGTCGAATCGGTCGGGTCCATCTGAATCACATTTGCCCCCAGACTCGCAATCGTCTGTTCGATGGAATGCGACGAGCCGCGCCCGATCTCCATCATCGCAATTACCGCTGCAATCCCGATGATGATGCCCAGGCATGTCAGCACCGACCGCATGATGTTCCGGCGCAGTGCATGCAGCGACAGCCGGAAAATGCGGTGACATTTCTTGATCGCCTCCCAAGTGGAAACCTCCTTCACCGGCAACGGTCCGCCCGGCCGAATTGTTTTGGCGGCCGCTTCCGCCGGTTTCGCCGTCACGCTCTCCTCCACAATCACCCCGTCCTTCATGCGGATAATGCGCTTAGCATGCCGCGCCACATTTTCATCGTGGGTGACGAGGATGATGGTGATGCCTTCCTCCTCGTTGAGTTTCTGAAAAATCCGCAGCACATCCTCCGCCGTGCGCGAATCCAGATTGCCCGTCGGCTCATCCGCGAACAGTACCGGCGGCCGGTTGATCAGCGCGCGTGCAATCGCAACCCGCTGCTGCTGCCCGCCCGAAAGCTGCGAGGGTTGATGATCCATCCGGTCGCCCAGTCCGACCAACTGCAGCATCGCCTCGCCGCGTTCCTTGGTCTCGTTTTCCGCCAAATGTTCCGCCGTGTAA
>CAIJGS010000376.1 GCA_903820285.1 uncultured Verrucomicrobia subdivision 3 bacterium
AGGTGGAGCTGTAGCCAAAGACAGACTCCAGCTTTTTGCGGTTGGGCGCAAAATTTTTGCCAAACGGATCGTTGCGCAGGATTTCCCATCCCATCGCGTCGATCATGATAAAAAGCGGGAGAATCTTTTTCATGGGGTGCCGAGCCGGACTTCCGCCGGAATTTTGAAATGGGTGGGATGGGCGTGAGTCATGTTCAGCAGGTTTTGCGCCGCCACGATATGAAAGCTTTGCGCCCAGGCGAGCGGCGTATTGTGGCCGGCCACGCCGCCCACGTACATTTCAGGCACCATGCCGTTGGGCGTCATGGCCTTTTCCAGCATCTTGAAATACTTGACCGCCTTGTCAAAGAAGTGGCGGCGTTCATCCCAGTCCATGTAGATGGTCTGGCGGGAGATGTTGAAATCGCGGCCGTGGTCGGCGAGTTTGGCGTAGCAGATCGCCAGCCAGGCCAGGCCCAGAGGCCATTCGGCGGTTTCGCCCTTGATGGGGTTCAGGCCCATGCCACAGTAAATGTCATTCGGGTAACGGCGGACGCCGTAGGTGCCGAGGAGATGGGTTTCAACATTGGCAAGGATGGTCTTTTTGACGTCAAAATCAACAATGTTATACGGCCAGATGAGGCTCATCTGGGCCAGATCGTAGGGGCGGCTGGGCGACTCGGCCGGCAGCAGGCGGGCCAGGGCGCCGGTGCCTTCCGCAATCATGCGTTCGCTCACCGGCACATAGTGCGAAATGGAAATCTTCTGCCGGTGCTTGTAATCATAGTGGCCCTGGTCAAACCACATGGTCAGGCCGCCGAGCACCGCGCCGAAACTGCTGGAATGTTCTTCGGGACCTTCCTCCCACATCCCGAAATCAGCCTCAAAACCCATGTTGAAAATATAGTTCCGGATGTGGCCCATGAGCTGGTAATCCTCCTGGGAGAAGCGGAAGCCGAAGCCTTTTTTCACCAGGTCGCCCATCTTGTACATGAACAGGCCGAACACATCGAGCTGGTGATGGCCCCATTCATCCGTGATGGTTTCCAGCGTGGTGGGATGCACGCGGGCGGGCATGAACTGGCCGCGCTGGTGGCGCACATCGGGCTTAATAATGGAGGCCTGGACGAACCGCCAGTGGTGCTTCTTGAAGATCTCCAGCACGAGCCGGAAACTTTCCACCATGCGGTCGTAGCACCCCAGGTACTCGTTGGCATAGGTGGCATACATGATATCCCGGATCCAGAAGACGTTGTAGGCGTCGCCCGCACTGTCCTCGGCGTTGTAAGGGCTGGCCACGTAACCGCCGTTGGGGCGCCGCATGCGCTCCAAAAGCTCGTAGGACAACCGGATGCGTTCTTCCAGCGGTTGCTGGTGGAAGGTGTCGGCTCGCTTGTGAATACTCATTTAGTTGGACTCCGAATTCAACCGCCGGAGGATTTCCGGCAGAAATTGTTTTTTCCGGGAAACGCACCCGGCCCAGACTTCACCGCTGGGGCCGAGCCGGCTTTTGAAAGCCGCCGTCTTCGCATCAAACAGTACCAGGCTGTCGCCCCGGAAAATATCAGTCACCAAGAGGCCGGCGAATTCCCAGCCGCCCCGTTCGCGCCGTTCGCGCAGGGCCGTGGCGAACTGTTCAATTCGCGCGGCATCCAGCCGGGTGCGGTCCACGGTCTCGATCTGACCGACGGCAAACCGGGCACCGCCGCCAAAAAATTCCTTCAAATCCTTTTCCACCAATTCGGCGGCTGGTCGTTCCAGTGTTTCATCATTTCGGACCAGGACTTCCCGGCCGAATTTTTTCAAATCCACCTTGGCCCGGCGGGCCAGGCTGGTGGCCTGCTGCCGGTCGGTTTCGGTCGTCGTGGGCGAGGTCAGCAGCAGGGTGTCAGCCACCACCGCCCCCAACAGCAGTTTCGCCTGTGCCAGCGTCGGCCTTTTGCCATGTTCCAAAAACTTGCAGGCAATGATCGTGGCGGTGCTGCCCACGGGGCGGCAGTCCACCCGAATGGGGGAGGCCGTCTCCAGCGTCCCCACCCGATGATGATCCACAATTTCGACAATGTCCACGTCAGCGATGCCCTCCGGAGCCTGATGTTGCTCGAAATGGTCCACGAGCACAACTCTGGCGCGCGGAAAACTGAGGATTTCCGTGCGGGAAAGCACACCAAACAGGGTGCCATCCGGGTTCAGGACGGGCAGGGCGTACTGGGCCTGCCGCAAGGCCGATTGGGCCTCCACCAGCGTCTGGTCCGGGGCCAGCTTGGGAATACCTTCCGTTTGCATCAGCCGTTCCACCGGGATGGCCATGGGCAGCTGGGAAACCAGGGCCATCAGGGAGCCTTGATAATGCAAGACGCCAAGGCCGGGGCATTCCTTCAAGACCTTTTTCCAAGCGGGGCTTTTTTCCGGGGAGCAGGTGATGACGACGGCGGTGCCGGCATCCCGGCAGCGCAGCAGGAGGTCTGGCTGATCGCCAATCAGGGCCAGGGTGCCCGGGGCAAAACGGGCGGGATCGAGGACGATCTGGCCATCGGCCTCGGTTTTGGGCTGCTGCCAGCGGGTGAGGCGCAGATAGCGTTCCAGATCGGCCACGGAAAACAGGACGCCGAGGAAGTCTTCCGCATTGGCATGATAAAAGTAGCTGGCCATCGGCATGTGGTCGCTGAGAATGCCGAGCAGGCGCCGGTGGGAATCCAGCACAGGCAGCATGCTGATGCGATGGCGCAAAATGAGTTGGAGGGCGTCGCCCAGGGCGGTATGGGGATGAACGCTGAAAATATCCCGCAGGGCCGCATCCCGCACCAGGCCATGCAGATGGCTGATCTGGCGCGGCAGCGGCACCCCAGCTTCGGCGAAGAGCCATTTGGTCTGTGCCGTTGGTTCCGCCAACACCACGCCTTCGTGAAGCTGTTCCCCGCCCGCCAGCGAATTCAATAGGCTGGCATAAACCGTGGCCGACACGGCCGAGTCGGTATCCGGCCTTTGATGGCCGACCACCAGAATCGGACGGTTTAACGATTTAATTTTCCCCATGTCCTCAGGTTTGACCCAGTATTTTTTTAACTTCGCTTAAAAGTTGATTGGGGCTGAACGGTTTGGCCAGAAACAGGGCGGCGCCGGCGGCCTCGGCTTCCACCCGGGTAAGGGCATGGCCTTTGGAGGAGAGCACCACCACCGGGATCGAGCGGGTAGCTTCGTTCTGTTTCAACTGCCGGATGGCGCTGAGCCCGTCCAGGCCGGGCATCATGACATCCATCACAATCAGCTGTGGTTTCGCAGTGGCAGAAATGGCCAGCGCTTCCGCGCCGTCGCGGCAGGTGACGACCTCATAACCGCCTTTTTTCAGCGTCATCTCGAGCAATCGGACCATGTAAATCTCGTCGTCGGCGACGAGAATTTTGAGTGGCGGGGTAGGGTTCATTGGCAATGGCGGAGGTAAATAAACGTCTGGTCGTCGGCCATGGCAGCCGGACCGCAAAAGGCGGCAACCCGTTGTTGCAACATGTTTTTTCCGGCTTCGGCGGAGTGAGTGACCCGGGCGGTATCATTGAGGATGGCCGCGAGTTCGTGGTCGCCCAGCAACTGGCCGGCGGGGTTGCGGGCTTCACTGACGCCGTCCGTGTAAAGGAGCGCTGCGGCTCCCGGCGGGAGGGGCGTGATAGTCTGCGGATATTTGGTATGGCTTTCGATCCCAAGCGGGAAACCGGAATTGCCCACGGCCCCGGTCACTCCGGCCAGGGGTTGCCAGACCAGCAAGGGGCAATGGCCGGCACTGGCGGAGATCAGTTGACCATGTTTAATGTCCAGAAAGGCGAGGGCGGCGGTCACAAACATGTCCACGCGCGACAGATCCTCAAACAAGGTCAGGTTTACGGCCTCCAGCAGCGCGCCCGGCTGGCTGAAGAGTTGTGGCATAGAGCGGATGGTGCTCCGCAGGACCGCGGCAAACAGGGCGGCGGGAACGCCCTTGCCCATGACATCGGCGATGACCAACAGCGTGGTGCCGTCATCGGTCTGGATGACATCAAAAAAGTCTCCCCCGACCTGCAGGGCGCTCTGGCAGACGGTGGCCAGTTCAAAGGGCGGGCAGGCGGGCAGGGTGGCGGGCAGCAGGGAGCGCTGAATGTCGGCGGCGATTTCCAGTTCGCGCCGCGTCACGCGGGCGGCCGTACGTTCGTCCAGCAAGCGGGAATTCACGATCTGAATGGCCAGGAAGTCAATAAAAGTGTGCAGCAGATTGACTTGGGCGGCACTGAACGGTTTGTCCGGGGCAAACCGGCCGAAGGCGATGGTGCCGACGAGCTGGTTGGCAAAGACGAAGGCGTGGCAAAGGCCATTCCCGTTGCCCACCAACGGCCGCAGCGGGTCGCCTTTTCCGAGCGGTTCATCGGGGGCAAACCAGATGTCCTGCCGGGTCCGGGCGGCCTCTATCTCCACGGAATTCCCGCCATGGATCAGGTCCAGGGAAGGAAGTTCGGCGACGGTATCAGGCTGGATGTTGAGGGTTTCGAGCCGGCGGCCATCGGTGGTGGCCAACCGCAGCACGGCATAGTCCGCTTCGGCAATCTGGATGAGGTCGCGCAGCAGGCGGTTGGAAAAATCACGCACTTCAATGTGTTTGCCCAGCTCCGCGCTGTAACGGAACAGGGCCACCAGACTTTCGTAGCTGGAGGATAGTTCGGCCGTCATGTCGGACAGGGCGTTTTCCGCCTCGGTCAACCGGCGTTGCAACGTTTCGAGCTTGGGTGCCTCGGCCGGGGCGGATTCGTGCTGGCGGCCCAAGATCAGGGTATTGCCGTGCCGGCTGCGAAGATAATTGGCATGGCTGGTGAGCGATTGGATAAGAAACAGGCCGCGTCCGTGTTCGCTCTCCTCATCCGGCAGATCGATCTGCTCTGGCCAGTCAAAACCCGGGGTGTGATCTGTGACACGAAGTTCGATTTCAGATTCTCCGAGGCTGATTTCAAAGCGGATGGGTTGCTGGCGGGCGGCGGCATCCGAGTGTTTGACTGCGTTATTGCCGGCCTCGACAATCAGCAGTTCCCATTCGGACAGTTCCAAGTCTGTCAGTTTTTGTTCCTTGAGCCATTGCCGGGCGGTTTGGGCGGCTCCGCGGACGGCGGCGTATTCGCACCCGGTTTCGAGTCGCAATTGTGACCGGTAATCAAACCGTGGGGCGTTGGTGGAGGTGGGATTCAAGGGGCGATTTCGAAGATTTCGTCAAAATGAATGAGCTGGATCAACTTGTGCACGAGCGGACTGGTA
>CAIJGS010000377.1 GCA_903820285.1 uncultured Verrucomicrobia subdivision 3 bacterium
AGGCTTCCGATGCCCCCGGCAATGAGTCGTTTCATGTTCTCTTTCACAACGTTTCTCCAGTCTGTCTGCCGGGACCAAGTCCCGGCGGAAATTTTTGAATTCTCAGCGTTCATCGAACAAAAGTTGGGCATCATCTTATTGCGGATAGGTCAGCCACGGCTGTTCCACCACCTGGTAGAACCGCATGGGACCCGAGTTGGTGTCCAGGAAATAGACATTCGTCTGCGTCAGCGGAATCGTCCCCGCCGCATTGTTCACACTGGAATTGGTCAGCAACGTCCAGGCGGAGGTGAGCAGGTTCGTCTTGTACTGCACAAAATAATTCGTCGCCGTGGCCGGAATGGTAAATGCCAGCCGGCGCGTCGTCTTGTTTGTCAGCGTGATGCTCAGGCCAATCTGCGACGGCACGAAAATCTGCGTCGGGTTACCCGCATTGCCGGAGGACAGATTGCCACCGGAGGAAATGTCAGTGCTTTGGGCCAGCGCCAGATTCACCACATTGGTGGTGCCATCCGGATACACCAGGTTGGTATAGCTGTAATATCCCGCATAGGACGGTACCCAGCGAAGGTGATCGCTATTACTCACCCCATTGACGTCAATGCCCTTGTGATTGATCTTTTCCGCCACCGAAAGCCCGTTGATGTAGGCCTGGGCATAGTAAATAACAAAATTGGTCGCAAACTTCAGGGCCGTCGGGTTATAACCAACATCCCGGTTGGTCGCGTAATCCCGCAGTTCCAGACAGTCCACGTAGATCGCATTGGTCACGCCCGCGCCCCCGGCACCATTAAAGGTAAACGTGCCGTTCCGACTGCCGGAAACCAGCGAATCTAACACCAGATGGCCAACCGCCAGATTGTTGGAATAACCAGCCACACTAATGCCGCGGTTCACGCCCGCCCAAGTGTTCACAATGTTCTTACCCCCCGGAGCGATGTTGGTCACCGTGGTACCCAGCAAATCTCCGCTTAACGGATTGAAGGAGGCGTTAAACCCGCTGTCTGCCCCGCCGATGCCCAGCGCACCCACCACCCAGACATTTCCGTTGGTCAGTCCGTTGGCCACGAGATTTGTCTCACCATCGGAGACCGACTGAACGCCCAGCAAGTTCAAAGCCCGGCCGGCATTGATAAATTCGCCAGCCAGAAACAGGTTGGTGCCGTTGATGGCGACATCCGAACCGGCCAAGGTATACCCGTTCACAAAATTCGCGGAAGAGGACTGCAATCCGAACGTTCCGGAACCGGTGTTAATCCCGCCGTTATTTGTAAAGTTGAGGGCGGAGACCGACATGGCCTGATTGGTCACCAGACTGTTGTTAATAAAGGCACCCAGCCAGTTTTGGGGCAATGAAACCAGCGCCACCGAAGCATTCGTTTTGACCGCCTGCGTCACCGAATTTGTGGAATACGTATAATTGGTCGAATAATATGTGAAACCCGTATAAAGATTGGTGAAATTGGCATTATTGTAGCAACGGATGGCACCGTTGTTCGTCAGCCAGACCAGATCCGGAAACTGGGTCGTGGACAGGGTTGCCCCGGAGCATAGATTAAATTCGCCATCCAGCGAAGTGGCACCCGTGCCGACCACGTTCGTCGCGAGCGTCACGCTCTGGGCATCGGCATACACCGTGTTGCCATAAATGTTAAGGACGTCACTGATAACCAAGCTGTTGGTGGCGTGCAGGCGCAAATTTTGAATCCACGGCGGGGTGGTGGGCTGCAGGTTGTCATACACCAGCATCACGCGGTAATCTTGGGTAATTCCATTCGTATCGGTATAAACCAGGCGCGTGCTCCATGCCTGGATCGTGCCGGACCACTGCGGGATGGATGCCATCAGCAGATTGCTCACCGTCAGGAATCCATTGGTCACGCCCAGGCTGACATCGGAATAAGGGGTGGCGATCGAAGCACCCGGACTGCCGTTAAACTGGTTGGTGCAAATGATCGACATGTAGTTCGGGCCGGAGATGATCGCCTGTGCCATGTTCAACGTATTGCTGGCACTGATCTGGATGCGCCCGGCAATGTTCGTAACCGATCCGCTGGGGTTGGAGGAATTGGCATTCGTTACAGCTGTGCCGGGCACCAGTTGGCCATTCATATAGGCATACCGGTTGGTAAACAACTGGTCTGGGAACAGCACAAACCCGGGAGCGGTGGGATTAATGTTGTTAATCAGCGGTGTATATGATGTGACAAAGCTGAAATTATTCGGGATGCCGCCAAAGATCGGATTGTTCGTCGAAGCCGATCCGACATAATCATCCGTCAAATAAAGGTAATTGGTGAAATAGTTGCCGGAAGATGGATCCAAATAAGTGCCATCCCATTCCACGTGGGCCGCCCCGATCCCAAAGAAATCCAACGGTGAACCGTTGTTGATCCCTTCAAAATATATCTTATAAGGAACATTCGTGCTGGCGTTCTGAATGATGATCGCCCGGTAGATGATGTTCGTGGGATTGGTAACCTTGATGTCCACATACGGCGTGGCATTGGTAATATACATCTGGCTGATATACTGCGGCGCCAACGGAGGAGAAAACGCCGTCGTGGGCTGCAACGCAATATAAGGATCCCAATCACCATTCGTGTCCAAAGCGGTCACGCCATAACTGTTGAACGTCGGCACATTGTAGATGGAATTGGAAGCCACCAGCGATTCAACCGTCAGTGTGCTGTCGCTCAAATCCACGTTCTGGCCGATCATTTTGATGCCTCCGTTCACCCCCACATCCAATGTGCCCGGATTGATGATATTCGTCGCCGAAATATAAATCTGCCCATAACCGCCGATCAGTCCGCTCAGGTTAAAAATGATCCCGGTCAGGTCAAAGAGAGAGCCGGCCGTAATGTCACCGGCGTTATAAAATGTTCCAGCCATGACATGCTGATACGAACTGCTCAACTGAGTGTCAAACTTGAACCCGGTGTTGTCCATCATCGTCCCGTTATTTGTATAATTCAGCGTATTCCACGGCTCAAAGTACAGCGTGCTGGTGGAAAGCGTCTGGAAATTGATGGTTAACGTGTTATCGATGACAAAGTTGGTGCAATCAAAATTCGGGATCGGCTGGGGCGGGCACGTATAGGTATACTGTGCATTGGGATCCGACGGATCAACGCTGTCCGAAGCCAGCGCCACGCGCGCCAGCACCAGAACCGGCAAAATTGCTAAAAAAAACTTCCACTTCATAAGATAATTTGACGGACGATGGTAGAATTTCATGCCGTTCAATGGATGGTGATTGAATAGTTGAAATTAACCACGCGATTCGCCGCGTCGGTTAGTTGGATCGTGAAATCATATACCCCGGCCAGGTTATGCGCCGGCGTACCCGAGAGCACCCCGTCCGAGGACAGGCTTAAACCGGCTGGCAGACTCGTGCCCGCTTCCACTGCCCAAGTGTACGGAGAAACTCCGCCCGTGGCGGAAAATTGCACCGCCGTATAAGCCACCCCATTGTAGCCGTCCGCCAGGCCGGCTGCCGGGGTCGGTGTAACACTCACAATCAGCTGGTTTTCAATGTTATAGATGCTGGTGCCGCTGGGATAAACCACCGGGTCATTGGTCGAACCGTCATACGAGCCCCAACCCAGCAAGCCAGTCTGTGTGAATTCGCTCAGGAATTCGTTCGTGGCCAGATTGTTGATTGCCAGATCGCCGTTGCCATAAATATTACCAACCTTGTCGAAGCTGATTTCCGTCGGCGTTTCGATCGTTCCTGGGCCGGCCAGGTTCGGCAGAATGTTGGCCACATTGAAATTCAGGTTGCGCACATCATTGGCGGCGCCAATTTCAGCCGAAATGGGCGAAGCCAGATCCATGGCAGAAATCAGAATATCCGCCGAGAGCAGGATGCGCTGGAAATACCGCGTTTCATACGCATTGTTGGTCGGATTGTAGGCCACCATCGTGTAGTTGTTGGTGTACGGGCTGGAGAACGTATCGGTCAGCGGATCCGCAATGATGCTGTCCGGCATGCGCACAAACTGAATGTGCCCAATGCCCTGGTACCAGGTAGTGGCATTGGTCGCCTGCGCACAGGTCACCGGATTCACCACATAAATGTAATTGGTAAAGTAGGTCACCACACTGAGCGAAGTGGAATAGACCACGATCGCCGTGTTGGTCGCCGTAACATTCGTCGTCGCCGAGGTCAGTATATTGGTAACCGCCAGCACCTGGGTCAGAATCGGGGTGGTTGATTGGAAGGACAACGGGCAGACATTCGTGTAAAACTGGGGCAGAATGAAAAAGTCGCCGGACGGCACATTGGTGGCCGTGATCGTCTGAACCGTAACGTTGGTTGCCGAGGCGCTCCCGATCGGATAACCAGCCTTCGGTCCCACCGTCGTCGTCTGCAAATAGGACACCGAGTTGGTAGACCAGACCTTGTTGGTATAAACATTCGCAAACTTGGTCACGTAATATTCAATGATGGCCGGAGTGTAATTGGTGACCGTTACCGCCACCGGCGGCGAGCCGATCGGGGAACCAGGATAGTTCGTAAAGAACGTGGTAACCACTCCATTGGAACCCAACGCAAAATAGTTCGAGGAACTGGATATCACCAAACCCGGATACAGTCCAAGCATCGTAGCCGGGCTGTTGGTTTTGGACAACGCTATGAGCGTACTGTAATTGCCATAGCCGTAGGTGCCATCGTAATAATAAAAATAGTTATAACCATTGGTGCCACCCGTGGTCACCGTATTGGTCGTGAAACCGATCAAGGTATTGGTGCCCACCACGAACAGGTTGGTGCCGCTGTAATTCGGGAACAGCTGCGGCGACGACACGTTGGTCGTAATGTCATACCAGACCGCTCCCAGCGCGGGACTTTCCCAATTGACGTTGTTGGTCCGGTACATGTAGCGCAAACCAGCCACGTCATCCAGGCTCAAATCCGTGTAAAACCCGCCGACTTCAATGGTCCCCGCAGTCAGATTGTTCGTACTAAAGGGAATGCTGCCCAAACCGACCCCCAAGCCCGCCACGGCCGTATAGGTATTGGCCAGCGGATCCACCGAGATGGGAAAGGTCTGTGCCAGCGGATTGGGCCCTGTACAGGCTTCCAGAATATCGTAGGTGTACAGCGTATCATTGACATACGGCGAATACTGAACCAACTGGTTCAGGCTGGTCATCGGATCAAAGTTACGTTGCACCACCAAGTATAGTTCATTAACGGGACATTTCCCACCGGCCGGCAGATAGCGGTCATGCAGCGTCCAGGTAAATCGTTCGGGCTGCGATAGGCCCATTTGCTCTGCCAGCAGCGTCAGCGTTTCTGATTTCAGGTCGGTCAAACCCAGAGCCAATGCGGTGGTGTCGAAATGCTGCGAATCAATGGAATATTCATTCAACGAGGCACTGAGATTGTCCACGTTCGTCACCGAGTTCATGATGGCGAAAGCAGAAACCACAGCGGCTTCCCCGTTTGAACCGAAAAAGCCGGAAAAATTCTGGTCGAAGGCATAGACCATCACCGGCGTGTTGCGCCGGTATTCTTCGCCGACATTCTTGGGCGTCTCCAAATCCCCCCCCAAATCATAACCAATCACCGGGGTCTGCCACTTGTCCCCATAGGTGGCGGCAAGGCCGGCCTGGCTACTCAGTGGCCCGGACAAGGCAAAACCCCATGACGCCTGCGCACCGGCCATGAGCAGGGCGACCCAACAATAACGCTTGATCAATTGCTGCATACAAATTTTTTATTGGCGCAGGAGCACGACGCGGTAATAACCGGCGGAACTGCCGCCGATGTAAATCGAATCCCACGTTCCCGCCGCAAACCGGGGCGAGCCGACATTGCTCCAAGAGTTGAAATTAGTGGTTGCTTGTACCTGATAAGTGGCACCTGCCTGCGTGTTCCAGTTCAGGAACAGGCCTTGGGCAGTCCGGGTGACCGACTGCCGTAGCCAGGTGGTGGAATCCAGCGGACTGCCGCCGCTGACAAATACCTGCAGCAGGCTGAGCCCGCCCTTGGTCAGCGGTGCATTCACATCGGTGGGCCACGTGCCCGCGTTCATGCCGTAAAACTGCTCCATCCATTCAAATGGAATGCCATACCAGCTCAGACCGCTCCAAACGGTGCCACTGCCGGAGGCGGAGAGCGGCGAGCGACGGCCATCCGTCACCACGTAGTCCACTTGGAACGTATGGGTTGAATTCGCGGTCAAACCATTCAAGGCCGTCATGGTCCATTGGTTCGTTTTCACCGCAGCAATATTTGTGACCGCCCCGTCCACATATACCTCGAAATTGGAAACTGACAGGCCCAACAGCGGCGGCCAGGTTACCACTAACCGGGGTTGAAAAACATTGCTCGTAACCACAAACGGCGCCCACACGTAGGGAGCGGACATCGGCTGCAACACCGCCGCCACATTGGCATACCGTTGCGCCGCCAGGTCAAAATTCAAGGGCGTCACCGGCGCCAGCGTGGACCAGACCACGAGGAAACTGCTAACCCCGTCAGCCGCCACCACGCCTTCAAACTGCTGGTTGGCAGTCATTGTATTGACCCGGAATTCCTTGCCAACCGTCGCCCCATTGTTATGCAGGAACTGGGCAAAAATCCCTTCCCGCGAACCATCCTGACCCAAGCTGGTCCAGGAAATCAGATAGTCGTAGGCAATCGCACTGATGCGGGGATTGTACTGGTCACCGGTCACGTGCGTATTCACCACACTGGTGCCGCCGCCGATGGTATTGGTAAAGGGACGGGCATAGATATCCCAACTGTTCTGTTGAGTCACCTGGTTCAATCCGCCCCAGACAAATATAAAGCTGCCATCCTGAGCCACCGCCACCGCCGGGTTGGCACTGGGGGAGTAGGCCGGATTCACGAGAAATTCCGAACTGGTCGCCGTTCCGCTGGCATTGAACAGGCGGGCAAAAATATCCACGCTCGGAACCGGTGCCGACGTCTGGCCGGCGTAAATCGTATTGGTGCCCAATGAGCCCACCACCACGCGCTGCTGCTCGGATACCCAGCCCGCCACAAAACCGCCGTTGGGCAGCGCCGCCACCGTCGGCGTACGCTGATTGTAATTGGTAAACTGGTTCACCAGAAATTCAGTCCCGACTTTTGCGCCCACCGGGCTGAGGATCTGACCGTATATATCCTGCAAAGAATTGGTGGCCGCCTCGTTGTAGCTGCCCCAGAGCACCACCACATTGCCGTTCGTCAGCACCGCCACGGCTGGATTGACCTGAAAATTGTTTGTAAACGTATTGACCAGGATGTCATTGGTGGTCGTGAAAGTATTGGTGGCAGTAAAAAACCGGGTGTAGATGTGCTGGTAACCTTCCTTGCCCCCCTGCCAGACAAAAACCGCCCCGCCATTTTTCAGCATGGCGACCCGGGCGTTCTCCTGATCACCTGCCCCGATTTGATTCACCCGGAACGTCCCGAGCGTACCGGAAAACGTCGCGTCCAACCGGCGGGCGCTCACGCCCCAGCCGTCGCCATCCGTGGCATTATCCTGCCAGACCACAAAACCGCCCGTCGTGGAAATGGCGGCATCGGGAAACACCTGATTGCCCGGCAAAGCTCCGACAATGGTATATTCTCCCCCGTTGGTACTGTAATAATTGGTTTGCGCGGAAGAAATGGAAGTGGCCGCCAACAGCAAACTAATGGCAGAACAACCGGCACAAATAAAAGACAACGTCATGGGCCGCGTGAAGCATAAGCTATGCGGGTGACTTTGTCTAAAAATTAACGCTGCCGTCGCGCGGTTGCCCGCGCCGGCCAGATAGTTGATCCAGTTTCGCAAATTCATGTCTAAATCAAATGTTGTTGCCGCTCCTGCGGCACCGATTCCAAGGACGCCAGCATCCCACGGAAACCCCAGCCTTGCAATAGCTTGGCCAGCTTTTCCCGGTTGACGGACTGCGGCACCAGTTCATTCGCCGTCAAATTCAGCGGCACGTCGTGTAGCCGTACCAGCGACAGATTCCGTCGGACATTTTCCGCCGCTTCCCGCAGCGCCTGGCGCATCCGTTCCGATTTTACTTCGTCCAACCGCCGGAACATTTCGTCCAGGCAGCCAAACTGTTTGAGCAAGGCGGCCGCTGTTTTGGCCCCCACCCCCGGCACCCCGGGAATGTTATCTACCGCGTCGCCCATCAGCGCCAGCCAGTCCGCAATCTGCCCCGGCTCCACGCCGGTCTTCGCCCGGACCTGCTCATCCGTCCAGATGGCTCCCGTCTTGTCGTTCGGATTCAACAATCCGATCGGCCCGGAAACCAGCTGCATAAAATCTTTGTCGGCGCTGGCAATCACCACCGCCATCCCCGCCGCCGCTTCGCGCCGCGCCAGACTCGCAATAATATCATCCGCTTCCACGCCATCCTGGCAAATCTCTGGCACCCCGGCCGCCATCAAATATGCCGTAATCTCATCAAACTGCGGCTTCAGATCCGCCGGCATTTCCGGCCGCTGCGCCTTGTATTCGGGCAGGGCTGCCAGCCGCTCCGCACTTAAACCACCATCCCACACCACCACCAGATGCGTCGGGTCAACGGCCAGCCGCATCTTTTCCAACATCTTGGCAAACCCGTAGATCGCATTCGTGGGCCGGCCATCCGGTGCCCGCAACTCGCGGATGGCATGAAAGGCCCGGTACGCATAGGCGTGCCCGTCAACTATCAATAATCGGGCCACGACTTAATCGGTTATGCCACTTCCTTGCCACCCTTCATCATCACGGGGTCTTTCCAGTGATCGGACCTGGAATAAATTTTTGCCCGTCAATCTCCGGCTGGGACGGAATCGCCGTCTGTGTAAACGGCAGCTCATCATCCGAATGCAGCCGGTTGCCGGCCGGATCCACAATTGTCGCGGTCACGAAAATCATCAGGTTCTTTTTGATATCCTGCTTCGACTGGCTCTGGAACAGCCGGCCCAGCAAGGGAATATCACCCAGAAACGGCACCGAATCCTTGGACGAGGTGACAGATGAGGAGATCAAGCCGCCCAACACGACGGTCTGGTTATCCCATACATTCACCGTGGTCACCACCTGGCGGATGGTAAACGTCGGCAGCACAATCGGCAGCTGCACCACGTTCAGGCCGGCGGTCACATTGGAAATCGGCGGCCCGGAGGTCGTCGGGTCATCATACCCGTCAAATTCCGTATCCGAGGGAATCAACGTAAGGTTGATGGTATATCCATCCGAAAGGACATACGGCACTACGTCCAGAATGGGGCCGACTTCAATCTGGCTCGCAATGGGACTGACGGCCGAAACGCCGGGCGAGAACGTATTGTTCTGGGCCTGCGATTTGCCGGCCAACGCCATGCTGCCGACCACCAGCGCAACGGCCGACGGCTTCAAGAATTGCTTGTTTTTTTTCATGTTATGACAAGATCAAAGTGTTACGGTACCTCAATGTATTACGGTACCGCCCCTCCGCCAGTGCCGGTGGTGGTTGCCGAGGTTCCCTGTTGGAAGTTGTAATCCGTGATGACCGTCTTCAACTGCGTCGCCTTCATCTGGGTCTGGCGACCACTGGTGGTGACCACTTCCGGTTCCGCCAGGGTTTCCACCCCGGAACGTTGCTGGAGCGCCCGAATCGCCACCCGGAAATTCGGATCTGTCATGATGCCCGTCACCGTTGCCAGAGCCGGCGCATTCAGGGAATTACGCAAACCGGAGGTCAGCGACTGATCCGTGGCGGAAGGCGCAATCTGATTCGCCGTTGAATTGCCCGGGAACGTTCCCAGCGGATTGGCCGCCGAGGTCGAACCCGTGTACAGCGACGGCGCACTCCCACCATTCGCAATCACCGAGCCATTCACAAAATTGCCCAGATACCAGTCAAAGCCCAGCGCCTTGCTGTCCGTCTGCTGAACTTCAATGAAGCGGGCCTTGATATGAACCTGCGGGGCCACCCGGTTCAGGGCCTGCAACGCCTGTTCAATCGTGTCCAAATCCTGCTCCGTGGCACGCACCACCAGCAGACCGAGACGATCATTAAAGAAGACCGACTTCGGATAGAGCAGATTTACGCCGAGCGTGGTGAAAAACTGCCGGGCCGCCATGCTCACGTCCGCCGTCAAGTCCAGCCGCGTAATGTATTTCAAACCGCCGCCAGCACCACCGGTTGTCGGCGGCACACCGCCACGGTCCAAAGGATTGGCACCGCCGGCACCACCACCGGTAGTTCCACCACCGCCGCCGCCGCCACGGCCGCCACCGCCACCACCACTGGAACCGCCGCTGGAACGGGCGCTGCTGGCACCGGGAACCGCGTCAACCACGCCAACCACACCGCCAGAGCTGTTATTACCGCTGCTGCCGCCGCTGCTGCCGCCGCCGCCGCCGCTGCTGCCACCACCACCCCCACCACTGCTGCCACCGGAAGATCCCGGGGAGCCGAAGTTTTGAGCAGTCACGCTTTCCAGACCGGAATAAAACGTGTTCGGGTCAACCTTGAATGTCCGTACCACCAGAGTCGGCGGTTCATACCGGGTATCCCGGGATTGGAAAATGATCGCGTAATCACGGATCGAATATTTAATCGGTTTGTTGGCCACCGTGATGATGGCGTCAATCACATCGGCCAGGCGGACATCCGAAAGATTCAGTTTGATCAGCACATCCGACCCGATGTCCACCGGTTCGGCGGAAGCCGCCGCATTGTTGGCCGGCGAAAAGCCCGTGGTCGGGTCCACCGCATTCGGTGCCTGTTGCGGGGCACCACCTTCAAATCCGGCTCCCGGCGCACCACCGGGTCCGCCCGCCTGACCACCGCCAGTCGGGGGAGCCGCAGACTGGCCGGAATTGTCCGCGTTAGGATTGATGATAAAGTTAATGCCCTTCTTGTCCGGATCCCGCGACTGGGCCTTGGCCTGCAAGTCACGCAACACTTCATTCAGCGGCAAACCGTCATAAGACACATTGTCCAGATGAATGCGATCCAGCTTCTCCATGATCAACGTCCGGCCCGGACCGGTGAAAATATCGGAATTGGTCGCATACGGATTGCCGATGTCCGGCAATGAGGAAGTATTCTTGGGCATCACCCAGGTTTTTTCCACCTGGTTCATCCGGGACTGCGTATCCTCCGTGTGCTGCAATGATTCCCGGCTATAACGTGCCTGTTTGACCAGGGCTTGATAATAAAAAGCCGACTGATTGTCCGGATCCAGAATGAGCGCCGCTTTCAGTTTGGCGTCCGCCTCATCCAGTTTGCCCATTTCATAAAACAATTTGCCATCCTGAACCAGCGTGCCGGAATTTTCCTTGTCCTTGGCTACCACCGGAATCTGCTCCACCGTGCTGGCATCCGGCATTTTTCCGGCCATCAGCTGCATGCGGTGATCGTTGTCTTTTTTGAAGGCCAGAGCGGCGGTATTGCGCGGATCCGCCTTCAATACCTGCCCCACTTCCACATCGGCATTATGAAATTCCCCCCGGTTTTGGTCCTGCCGTGCCAGCGCCAGGCGCGTGGTGGTCAGGCCGGCAATGGCCTGAGCCGTCTCCGGTTTCACGCCCGCCCCAATCGTCTGGGTCAGATCGAAACACTCCTGGTACTTCTTGGCGGCACCAGCCAGGTCACCCCGCGAGGCGGTGTGCTTGGCCTCGACCAGCGTCTGACGGAGTACAATTACGTTGGCCTGACGCAACACCGCTTCAGAAATGGCGGTATCGGTGGGCGAGGTTTGCGCCTGCGAGCTGGCGGCACATAGCAGCAAAAGGCAGAGCGATAAAGAAACGGCTTTAATCATGGCAAGTAGGAGTTTCAGCTAAATCAGGAAAACCTTTCAAAAATTATCAAGGCGTTGGCGCGTATCGCAGTTTGGTTCGTTTTTGATTTGATTGGGCAGAAAGTATCACTTCGTCCTCACTGATGGCAACGATATTATACTCTTCGCCCCCAAAGGTTATGCTGGCGCCAACCCGCCGGGCCGGAAAACTTTTCCGCTCCGGATCATAACGCAAATCCACCGAATACCCGTCCACCCGCTGGTACGGCTTATCCGGTGTCAGTGCAATGGTCTCATTGGAATCCACCAGCTTCAAAATCAACTGATCCGGGCTTTCGGGTGCACCTTTGACACCCAGCAACTGGAACGTGTCGTTGGCCTTGTCTCCCTGGGAGACGCCCCGGTGCTGCACGTGCTGTGCGGAAACCTTCACCGCCGCCTGTTTCACCACCCCGATGAGATAGCGGGCCACCGGTTCATTCGTTTCGATCTTGTCCAGCTTCAAAATCAGATACAGCGGATTGATCTTAACAATCGTTAGCGCCTTGCTGCCAATATTTTCCTTCTTGATCAGTCGGCCATCCAGCGTCTTCTGCCATTCCAGCGGATTAAATAGCTTGTTCGTCGTCTCCAAATCAAGATTGAAAGAACCATTCAACCGCTGGCTCAACTGGTTTTCCAAACCCATGTCCAAATCCGGCAGCGGGGCGACCTTGCCATTGATTAAACGGGTCTTGTGCTGTTCAGCATCTTCCTGATCCGCCTTGATGAACAGTGGCATGGCCACCAGCAAGCCCACCGACCCCAGCAGTACCACGGTCAACAGTATCTTTTCGTAATGTTTCTTGAGAAAATCCATGGCTATTTTTTGGGCAGGAGTTTCACCACCTCAATCTGCAACGTTACCCGCAGCAGCTGTTCTTTGACAATGGTCTGCAATCCCCCTTTGGAGTTGGCCGGCTGGCCGGGCGGCGGCAGTCCGTTAGCACCCGGCATGCCCATTCCCGGCTGCCCCGGACCAGGATATCCCGGCATATACTGACGTTCCCCCGGCATACCCGGCATGGGCATATTCTGCCCCGGCGGCAGGTCCGTTCCGGCGAGCGACCCGGCGGCTCCCGCCGGCTGCACCGTGATCGATTTGACAACCAGCGCATATTTTGAGGTCGCAAACCCGGCCAGCACTTGGGAAATTTCCGGGGTAAATGATTGGAAGGTCACGGCGTAAGGCGTCAATATCGCCAATTCATTCGTGGTCGGGGTGGCATCCAGATAGTCACCCGCCGGGCCGGTGGCGTCGCTGTCGGATATCCGCAAACGCTGGATGGTGAGCAGCGAGTTGACCCGGGCCGCCAACAGAATGTCGGCCAGCACCTTAACCTCGCCCAACTGCAATGACAAAGGAGCCAGACTGGCAGGAGATAAATTCAACTGATTGCGATAAGCCTCAAAGGAAAAGCCATAATTGGGAGAAAGCCCCACACTGACACTCCCCGCCTGATCCTGCAAGCCCTTGATCGTGGTCGCCAGTGCCGACCGGAAAACGGCACTGTTTCCGCTATCGCCAATGGCCGGCGGAATCGCCGGAATCGGCTGAAAGAAGGTCGAAACCGAGCTCATCCAGTCCAGCAACTGCTTCTGCTGCTCAATGGCAATCTGGGTGTTGTTTACCTTGTCGTTGCCGGGCGAAGGAGTCTTTTTGGTCAAAAGATCGAGCGCGGCATACGTCTCGTTCAGTTTTTGCCGCGCGGCATCGTTCTGACTCCAACTTTGGTAAATGTAGAAGCCCGCCGCCACGAGCAGTCCCAAGGCGACGACGCCGCCGATAACAAAGGCCAAATTTCGTTTAATCCAGGCCATATTAAAGCTTCAAGGGATTGGCCAGCGACAGATTCACGTGGAACGTAAATGTGCTGGTGGTGGGGTCTTGTGAAATGGAACCCGTAAGCGCTGTCGTCTTGGGGTCAAAAAACGCGGAGCTTTTCAAAGCGGTTTCCACGGCATCCGCAATCCGGCCATCCTCTTCCTCGCTCACACTGATGGCCCGGCAAACCAAAGTCACCCCGTTGGTGGCCGCCGCATTCGCAGCCGCCTGATCAGGCGTGACAGCCGGCGGTGGCGGCATTCCCCCAGGCATCCCGCCGGGCATCCCGCCGGGCATGCCTCCCGGCATTCCACCGGGCATGCCGTAAGCCGGCCGCCCCATCGGAATAACACCCGGCTGAGGTGCCGCATTGGGATCCGTTGCCACCGCATCCGGCAACTGCAGCTGTTCCACCCAGATACCGACTTCAATGCCCGGGTGCTGGACGGATAGCTTCTTCTGCGCATCCTGCTCGGCGGCAATCATTGCCTCCCGCAAGGCAGCCAGACCGTCCGCCCAAAAATAACGTCCGTTCAACCACGTGGCATACTGGTTGGCCTGCTTTTGCGTCGCCTGCAATTTGTTGTAGGCCGCCGTAAAGCGGTCCGTCTTCAGCTGAATCTGCTGCACTTTCGGATCCAGATCATTCTGCTCCTTCTGCTTGTTATCCGCCAGCTTCTGGAACAGCAAACCCACCACAAACGCCACGCCCACCACGCAGGCCACCGTCGCCACCAGATACGGCTTCTTCTGGTTGAACGCCTGCCAGCGCAGCGTGCTCTGCGGCATCAAATTCATTTCCACCGGACAGGTCGCCAGGTTGCGCAACCCCAATCCCACCACCTCGCCCAGCGAATGGGCTACGCGGGACAAACCTTCCAAGTCCACCGCCGGGTCAATCTGCACATTGCGGAACGGATTGAAATATTCCACCGGCACATTCAGCTTTTCCGCAAAAAACTGGGCCGTATAGGGCATGATCGAGGCGCCGCCGGACAAAAAGACCCGCTGCGGTGCCGACCCGCCCTGCTGGCCGCGATAAAACTGCAACGTCTGGTTGACCTGGATATGCAGCTTGGTCATGAACTGGCGCGCAATCTTGCTGATCGCCGCCTGATGCGGGTTTTCCGGCTCCTCGTACGCCCCGCCCAAACTCACAAAACCTTCGGCAATCTTGATGCGCTCCGCATCGTCAAATTTTAACTTCGCCTCGGTGGCAAAATCCTGCGTTATCGTATTGGCACCCAAGCTGATGCTGCGAGAGAAAATCTTACCCTTTTCAAACAGCAGAACATTGCTCGTCTTCGCCCCGATGTCCAGCAGGAGGGTACAATCTTCCAATTCGCCGTAGTTATAACGGAAGGCATTGCAAAGGGCGGCCGGGGAGGCGTCACAAATCTGAAGCTTCAGTTTGGAAAGTTCGGCAATCTTGAATAACCCTTCCACGATGTCGGATTTGATCGCCACCAGGAGCACTTCCAACTCACCGCTCGGAGCGGTTCCCAAAATCTGGTAATCCCAAACCACTTCCGATAGCGGAAACGGCACATTCTGCTGCGCCTCGTATTGGATGATCTGCGTGACTTTGCCGGAATCCACCGGCGGCAACTTGACAAATTTGGAGAAAACGTGAAAACCCGGAGCGCAGATATTGACCGGACCCGCCTTGAAACCCTTTTCCGCCATTAATTCAGGCAGCGCCTTGAGCAGCGCCTTTTCCCGGCCACCTTCCTGGGACCCTTCCAATCCGAGGGGCTTGATGGCAAAATTCTTGAGACGCAAGCCACCGGACTCGTTAGTCTCGAATTCTGCCATCTTGAGGCTCCCTGCCCCAAAATCAGCCGTGAGAAATGATTTCATGTTTCTTGTCTGCAATTCGCCCGAACAGCGCGGCGCACAACAAAAGCGACCGTATTCCGATGCTTACGAATGGCAGCCAAGTTTTTTAGGGCAAATTGGCCCAAGGGTCAAACTAAAAAGAAAAAAGTTACCCGCATTTTGCAAAAAACATTGCATCCCGCCCCCGGCTTTGGCTTCATCCTGCCGTGCCGCAACTTAATGCCACCAGCCGACGACGCCGGATTGTCACCTATTCAGGTCATGTCCAGGGCGTCGGTTTTCGCTATACGGCCAAGACCGTTGCCGCCGGCTTTGAAGTGGTCGGTACCATCCGGAATCTTCCCGATGGCCGCGTGGAATTGATCATCGAGGGCGACCGCGCCGAACTCGAAGCCTATTGTCTTGCCCTGCATGATGCGGGTCTTGCTGGATTTATCCGGAACGAGGCTGTATCTTGGGCCGATGCAACCAATGAATTTCGCGGTTTTGAGGTTGTCCGTTAACAAATGAAATACGCTATTATCGCAGATATTCACGGGAATTTGGACGCTTTTCAAGTGGTTCTGGAGGACATCCGTGAGCAAAAAATCGACCAGACCGTGTGCTTGGGCGATGTGGTCGGCTACAATGCCTGCCCCAAGGAATGCCTGGATATCGTGCGCTCCATGAATATTCCCTGCGTCAAGGGTAACCACGACGAATATTGCTCCGCCGAGGATGCCCTCGAAGGTTTCAATCCCCTCGCCGCCGAAGCCGTCATCTGGACGCGCAACCAGTTGAGCGTCGAAGAAAAAAAATGGCTCGCCGATCTCAAGTACACCCGCATGGCCGGCAATTTCACCATGGTGCACGCCACCTTGGATGCCCCCGACCGCTGGGGTTATGTGTTCGACAAGCTCGCCGCCGCCGCCAGCTTTCCCTACCAGAATACGCAGCTCTGTTTCTTCGGCCATACCCATGTGCCCGTCGCCTTCATGCGCGATACCGCCGTCCGCGGTGGCACCTATTCCAAATTTAAGATCGACCCGTCCAAGAAATATTTCATCAATGTCGGCGCCGTCGGCCAGCCCCGGGACAACAATCCCAAGGCCGCCTACGTCATTTACGATACCGCCGCCAACACCATTGAACTGCGCCGCCTGGACTACGACATCGCCGCCGCCCAGAAACGCATCCTGGAAGCCGGCCTGCCCGAACGTCTCGCGGAACGGCTGGCCTACGGCCGTTGAAAATTCTCATCCTCAAGCCCAGTTCGCTCGGCGACGTCATCCAAGCGTTACCGGTCCTGCGGCTCCTCAAACAGCGCCATCCCTTGGCGCAGATTTACTGGTGGATTGATTCCGCCCTCGCGCCGCTCTTGCAAAACGACCCCGATCTCGCCGGGGTCGTCCCCTTCGAGCGCAAACGCTGGGCCAAACCCCGCTACTGGCCCGAAATGTTTCGCAGCATCCGCTGGCTCCGCGAACAGCACTTCGACCTCGTCATCGACCTCCAATGCCTTGCCCGCAGCGGCGCCTTTGCCTGGTTCGCCAATGGCGAATCCCTCATCGGCCTCGACGAAGTCCGCGAAGGCGCGCGCGGTTTCTATGATATCGCCGTCCCCCGCCGCACCTATCACACCCATGCCGTGGACTGGTACCTCGCCGTCCTTCCCCGCCTCGGCGTGCCCGTGCATAATAATTTTGTCTGGCTCCCCGAGCACGCCCCCACCGCCGCCGCCCTCCGCGCCCGCTGGCCCGATGACGGCTCCCAATGGATTGCCCTCCAACCCGGCGCCCGCTGGCTGAACAAACGCTGGCCCACCGAACATTTTGCCGCCCTCGTCCGCGCCCTCGTCGCCGACCTGCCCGATGTCCGCTTCGCCATCCTCGGCGGCAAGGACGACCGCGAACTCGGCGCCACCATCGCCCTCGCCGCCCCCGGACAATGCGTCAACCTCTGCGGCGCCACCACCCTGCCCGAAATGATCGAGTGGCTCCGCCGCTGCGACCTCATGGTCACCAACGACACCGGCCCCATGCACGCCGCCGCCGCCCTCGGTAAAACCGTCATCGGCCTTTTCGGCCCCACTGAACCCCGCCGCACCGGCCCCTACGGCCAGCTCGAAAACTGCCTCCGCCTCGATCTCCCCTGCGCCCCCTGCATGAAATCCGAATGTCACTACGTGAACCCCGAGGCATGCCTCCGCGGCCTCTCCCCCGCCCTCGTCCGCGCCCGCGTCCTCGCCTTCTTCCGCCGGTAATTTTCCCCACCGCCCCCCGCGCCACCACGCCCCTCTTACATTGGATGTTGGGCGTTTCGCGTTGGATGTTGGATGTTTTGATATTTCGATCTGACATCCCCCTTCCATGATAGTTATCAGTACAGTCTTTGGTTTCCTTCGTTCCCTCCTGTAAAAAAATCAACCGCCCCGCGTTCTGACTGCCTCCCTCAGCACCGCCTACCCTTCCCTTCCCATTCGTGTTAGGACGTTGGAATATCGAAATCGCTTTGGTCCTGGGATCTATGAGCTGGGAAGCTTCCCTCCATCCCCCTGAAACTTTTTGCCACCCGCAACCGTCTGGTGTATAGTGTTATATGAAAACATTTTGTCTTATTAAATCGTTTTCGATCATCGCGACCGCTGCGGTGTTGACCGGCGGCTGTGTCGTGCGCGAACGCATCGTTTACAGTGCCCCGCCGGCACCGGTAGCCAACGGGGAAGTCATCGTCACCAGCGCCCCGCCACCGCCCGTGGAAGATGTTTACATCGCCTCCCCCGGACCCGACTTTTTCTGGGTGCGTGGCAGCTGGGCCTGGCGCGGCCGCTGGGTGTGGGAACCCGGTCGCTGGATCCGCCCCCCGCATCATGGTGCCGTCTGGATTGCTCCTCACTACGAAAACCGTCACGGCGTGCACGTGTACATCGGTGGCCGGTGGAATTGAGCGGCAACGCACAGCGCGCCCAGCGGTAATACAAAATACCGGCGTCAGCATGCATATACGGAGCGATACCCGCCCCTAGCCGTTGGTTGATCGACAGCGCCTCCCGTCTTGTGGTCAGTCAATAGTATTGTGCTATTTTCCCGTCCCCCTCTGCGTCCCGCCCCCTCCGCGACTCCGCGTTTATTCCATCCCACACCCGCCAGACGCGCGCATCTTGTCCAAAACTAAAATCCAAGATGGACAACCGCAAACCGGTTTTGCTACGGTCGACCAAGTGAAAGCTTCGCCTGCGAAAATCAAGTACCAGGCTGGCAATGTTCGCGGGGACGTTAGCTTTCTTTTATTTAGGCTAAAAAAGTATGCGCCATTACCCAGCTTTAATCATTCTGTTGGTTTTCGGTTCACTGGCATTCAGTCAACAACCAGACATTGAATTAGTGAACGCAATCCCATCGAATTTCGGCACAGACTTTCGTTGCGAAAAGATGATTCGCGTTGTTAACCATTTGAGAGGCCTTGGAAAAGACAAAGCACTGGAAATATTGCTGGCATCCGTCAAGGAATCCCCATTGGTATCCCACGAGAATATTCTTTGGATCTGTCGATTGCTCTTTATCAACACCAATGCTTGGAATTTTGGGCCACTTGGAACGC
>CAIJGS010000378.1 GCA_903820285.1 uncultured Verrucomicrobia subdivision 3 bacterium
CGACCGAGAGCTTCATTGATCTGGCGGATTTCTTTCCGACGTTTGCGGCGATCACGGGGGCGAAAATGCCGACAAAGCAAGTAATTGACGGCAAAGATTTTTCGTCACAACTGGCAGGGCAAGCGGAGGTGTGGCCACGGGATTGGATTTTTGTAGAGTTGGGGCGGCAATGGTATGATCGGGATGCAGGTTGGAAATTGAACGAGAAGAGCAACCTTTTTAACATGAAGAACGCGCCATTCGCGGAGCCCTTGGTAAATCCGAATACGCAGGATGCGGAGGCGATTGAGGCGCGGCAGCGATTGCAGGGAATTTTGAACGAGTTGAATCCGGCAGGGGGGATCGTGGACCCGGGTGATGGCTCGGGCAAGCATGCGAACCGGAATAAAAAAGCAGCAAAGAAGGCCGGTAAAAAGGGCAAAAAGGGCAAAAAACCGGCAGACATGGACAGTGAGAATGCCAATGGGCCGGATGACTGAAGCAAGAGAAAGCCATTAGTTAATAAAGCCTGCGATGCCACCGCGTCATGGCTAATAAACCAGTCGTACAAACACCCAAAAATCTAAAAAATCCGAACGGGAATAAAATAAAAATGAAACTCAAAGCATATGCGCTCATCCTGAGTGCCTGGTCAACCGCCTTTGGGGTGACGACCTTAACGGCGGCGGAAACGGCACGGGCGAAGCCGAATGTCCTGTTCATCGTGGTGGATGACTTGCGGCCGGAGTTAGGTTGTTATGGGAAGGATTATATCAAGAGTCCGAATATTGATGCGCTGGCGCGGTCGGGGATGGTATTCAAACGGGCATATTGCCAGCAGGCGGTTTGTTCACCGTCGCGTTCGAGTGTGATGACCGGGACGCGGCCGGATACGACCAAAGTGTGGGACTTGCAAACCCATTTCCGGGTGGCGTTGCCGGACGTGGTGACACTGGGCCAATGCTTCCAGCAAAGCGGCTATTTTGTGCAGGGGATGGGGAAGATTTATCACGGCGGTTTAGATGATCCGCCTACCTGGTCGGTTCCCTGGCAGAAACCAGCTGCACCCACTTATGCCTTGTCCGAAGATGTTGCCCTAGCAGGGGGAAATGCTGATACGGGCGACCCCGATGGGTTGAATAATCAGGGAACGGATTTGCATTCATATGCCAATCCACCGGCTGGCGGGACAAGCCTGGCGGACGACAAAGCTGCGGGGAAAAAAGGTAAACTCAAGTCCAAAAAGAAAAAAGCGGATTCCGAATCCGGCAAAGCCAATTCGCGCGGCCCGGTTTATGAATGTGCCGATGTGCCGGACAACACTTACCAAGATGGCAAGGTGGCTGACTTGGCTGTCACAACCCTGCAAGCGATGAGCCGGAAGCCGCAACCATTTTTCCTCGCTGTCGGGTTTATTAAACCACATCTACCCTGGGTGGCGCCTAAGAAGTATTGGGATCTGTATGATTCGGCGAAGATCGCGCTGGCGCCGAATCCGTTCTTGCCGGTGGGGGCGCCGCCGTACGCCATCAATCCAAATGACGGGGAGATGCGCTCTTACAAGGGCGTTCCCGCAGAGGGGGCGGTGCCTGATGAGATTGCCCACAAACTCAAGCAGGCGTATTTCGCTGGGGTGAGCTACAGTGATGCCCAGATCGGTCGCGTGATCGCAGAGTTGGAGCGGCTGGGGCTGAGGTCCAACACAATTATTGTACTGTGGGGTGACCATGGTTGGAAGTTGGGTGAGCACGCGGCTTGGGGCAAGCACACGGATGTGGAGAACGATGTGAATGCCCCTTTGATCTTGTCGGCGCCAGGGATGAAGGCGGCGGGTGAGCATACGGATGCGCTGGTGGAGTTCGTGGACATTTATCCGACGCTCTGCGAGTTGGCAGGGCTGCCGCTGCCAGGGCAGCTGGAGGGGACAAGTTTTAAGCCTTTGTTGGATGATCCCGCCCGGCCGTGGAAGACGGCTGCCTTCAGCCAGTATCCGCGCTCGGGTGGCAAGTCAGGAGGGGTGGCGCTGATGGGATACACGATGCGGACGGACCGTTACCGGTTTACAGTGTGGGTGGGCCGCAAAGACCATGATCAGTTGGATGCGATCGAACTTTACGACCATCAGAATGATCCGCAGGAAAATAATAACATCGCTAAGGAACCGTCCAATACTGCGCTGGTGCAAAAGTTGATGATGCAGTGGCGGTGCGGATGGCAGGGAGCGAAGCCGCCAAGGGATGGTTCTGCGTCCGCCAACTCTGGCCGCAAGCTCTCATTGGCGGTGAAGGAATAATAATGAATTGGGGCCAACGGATATGATTGTGGTTGACTGGAGCCAAGCATTAATTAGGCGATTAACCTGGTTAATGGGGGTGATTTACGTTTTGGTGATACCAAGTCAGGCCGCCATTATGGATTATGGACTCAAGGATTATGTTCGGAGCTCAAAGAGTTTGCCGCATGTCGAAACCAAACCTTGGAAGCTCGTCTGTTCCCTGCCTTACAACTGTCATTTTCAACCATGGATTGAACTGGAATCCACACCCGAAAAAGTGATTCGGTTCAACTCCAGCAACCCTTTGGTGGAGTATCTTCAACCAACGGAGACCTACACGACGGGTTCGGGGGAGCAAATTTATGAGGCGACCAACTGGGTGAGCGGGGAAGGGGCCATCTATACTATTCCGGCTGGGGTAACCGTCAAGGCTGTCAAGTACCGGGAGACCGGCTATGCCACCAAAATTACGGGCTTTTTCCAATGTGACGAAGCTGATTATAACATTTTATGGCAAAAGGCGGCCCGCACGGCGTATCTTTGCATGCGCGATCATTTCTATGATTGCCCTGACCGGGAGCGGGTTGGATTTTGGGGGGATGGCACGCCGGAATTGGATCAGTGCTTTTACGTCTTTGATTCCGCCTCGCATCAGCTAGCCAAGGATCTGGTGCTGAGAAAACTGGATCCGGAATTTTATCCCGGCCAACAACTGGAGTTTTTGGGTGATTACGGCCTTTGGTTTTATTATTTGCAAACGGGTGATTTGGCGTCTGTTCGCGCCGTTTATGATCAGACCAAAATCTTTCTTTTCAATGTTTATCAATTTGGCAACAAACGAACTTGGTTTGACTGGGGGAAGGAAAACAAAGACACGGCCGTCTTGGAAGCCTGTTTTTATTACAACTGCCTCGGTACCTTGAGAAAGATGGCGCTGGCGACCGAACATGCGGCGGATATCCCGCTCATAGATCAAAAACTTGCCCGCATCCGGAATAACTTTGACCAGCAATATTGGAAAGGCTCCTGCTACCAATCCTCGCAGGTCGCCACGCCCGACGATCGCGCCAATGCGATGGCGATTAATGTGGGACTCGCCGACCGCGCCAAGTGGGACGCCATTTGCCAAAATGTCTTGGTGAAACAGACCTGTGCGAGTTGTTTTTTTGACCGCTGGGTGTTCGAGGCGCTTTGCAAAGCCGGGCGACCGGAGGAGGCTCTGCGGCGCATGCACCGACGTTACGCGACCATGATTCCCTGTAGTTTTACCACCTTATGGGAGCATTACGACCGCTGGTGGGCTTCCCATATTGATGCCTTTGATGATGCCTCCTCACTCAACCATGGCTGGAACCCCCCGGCATTATTGCTGTCGCAAACGATTGCCGGCATCTCGCCGGAAACGGCCGGCTGGGGCACCTATCATGTGCTGCCCCAGGAGGCGTTTATGAAGCAACTCAATGTGGTGGTTCCTTCCATCCGCGGGAACATCACAGTGGATTTAGACAAATCCGCTTCGACCTATACTCTCAACCTTGATTCGCCGGCAAATACCTTGGCTACGGTTGGAATCCCCAAAGGATCATTCACGAAGTTGGATTCCATTACAGTGAACGGTAGTTTGATTTGGAAAGATAGTTATTGTGGCAGCGTGAACGGGGTCACCTGGGTTGGCGAGGATGCTGAATATGTCCAGTTTCACGTGGCGTCGGGCCGATGGCAGTTTGCCGGGGCGGGAACTCTGCGGATTTATCCGCCCGAGTCGGCGGTGGAGCCGGTCGTGAATGGCCAGGCGCTCGACAAGAAATCCTGGATGGCTTCATCCTCGGTGGCCGATGGAACGTTTCTTTTTAGCGGGGACAAAATACCGGTGGATATTGCTGCCGCCAATGCCATTGATGGCGATCATTGGACCGGTTGGCGGGATATGACGGCCACCCAGCATCCCGGCCAATGGTTTCAAGTGGACATGGGTGCACCGCAGGCATTTGACCGAATTGTTTTGGACAATACCTGGGCGCTTTGGGATTCACCTTCACAGTATGCCCTCACCGTGTCGGATGATGGCGAGCATTGGGGTCAGCCGGTTGCCGCCGGTTACGGTAAGGTCGGCATCAACACCATAAAATTTCCCGAACAACACGCCCGCTATTTTAGAATCACCCAGACCGGGGTGAATCAACGTTATCATTGGTCAATTTATGAACTGGACGTTTTCACCCATTCGATTCGCCAACCCGGTGACCAAACCAAAACGCCGTAACCCAAAATCATCTTAAATGAATCTTTATCGTTTACCATCCCGGCGCTCTTTTCTGAAAACTCTCGGCGGAGCAACGCTCGGAGCTCCGTTTATCATGCAGGGGCTGATGGCCCAGTCGCCCGGCAGTGTCTTGCGCCACGCCAGTTTTGGCGCCGGCGGCATGGCGTGGGAAGATTTGACCCAGCTCGCGAAATGTCCGGGCATTGAAATTGTTGCCATCTGTGATGTGGATCTGAGCCATACAACGGATGCGCGGCAGCAGTTTCCCAAGGCGCGGATTTATCAAGACTGGCGTGAATTGCTGGACAAGGAGGCGAAGAATATTGATTCGGTCAACGTATCCACGCCCGACCACATGCACGCTTCCATTGGCATTTCGGCGATGCAACTGGGCAAACATGTCTATGGCCAGAAGCCGCTTGCCCATGATCTCTACGAAGTCCGCCGGATGACGGAAATTGCGCACGCCAAAAAGGTCGTCACCCAGATGGGGATACAAATTCACTCGGCTGCCCATTACCGGCAGGCGGCGCGCATCGTTCATGATGGCGTCATCGGAA
Organism: uncultured Verrucomicrobia subdivision 3 bacterium; assembly: GCA_903820285.1. Classification (GTDB taxonomy): domain Bacteria; phylum Verrucomicrobiota; class Verrucomicrobiia; order Limisphaerales; family UBA11358; genus UBA11358. Next base: position 5,078 of record CAIJGS010000378.1, read on the forward strand.
AAATTAAAGAAGTGCATTCTTGGTGTCCGAAATCATGGGGTGACCCGAGCGTCAAGCCGGACAAAAGCGATCCGGTTCCGGACGGCTTTGATTGGAATCTTTGGCTGGGGGTCTGCGCGGAGCGGCCGTTTATCGGCGGCGAATACTATCATCCTGAAACCTGGCGCAAGCGGCTGGATTTCGGCACCGGCACTTTTGGTGACATGGGCTGCCACATTTTTGACCCCGTATTCAAAGCCGTTAATTTGACCGCGCCGCTGACGGTTCGCTCCGAAGGTGCCGCACCCAACCAATGGAACTGGGCGTTGGATTCCAAAATTCACTATGTGTTTCCGGGCACGGAATACACGGCGGAAAATACCCTGCCCGTCACTTGGTATGATGGGGCGCAAAACCCGCCTGCCGAGGTGCTTGCCCTGCTCGAGGGTAAGATATTGCCCGGCAGCGGGTCGATTTTAATTGGCACCAAAGGAGTCATGGCCCTGCCGCATTACGGTCGGCCGCAATTATACCCATCCGCAAAATATCGTGACTTTGTCCTGCCCGACGCCGGTGAAGCGGATCACTGGGGGCAATTTGTGGGAGCCTGCCTGGGGCGGGACCAGACGACCGCCCATTTTGGTTATGCCGGGCCGCTCACGGAAAGCGTTCTCTTGGGCGGAGTGGCATCGCACTTCCCACAGACCACGCTCAAATGGAATGCCCGCCACCTGAAATTTGATTTGGCGGAAGCCAACCGTCTCGTGCGCCGCGAATACCGTCGCGGTTGGCAGGTTCATGGTCTATCGTGATTTTAGCAAAAAATAATTATCATGTTTAGTTCACTCAGAGCGCTGGCCTTTGCCTTGATTTTCTCCGGTTTCATCTGGCCGCAAACATTTACCGTCTTGGCGGACAATTCAGCTTTGCCGTCCGATCCAATTACGCATACGGATCGTCAGTTGGAGGGGTGGACTCTGCGGGTGGATGACCGGCTGACGTTACCGGCCAATGTTGAATTGGGAGCCCGCGCCTTACGCTTTTTGGCAGGCAAGCTAGTGGATATCCGGGCGGTGGTGCAGCCGGATGCATTGGCCAAACTCCAGACGATTCCCATCGTTCTCGATTTGGACCATGGCGATCTGCGCTCCTTGCAATATCATCCGGATGCAGGTTGGCTGGCCGACCACGGCTACGCCACCAATCTGGCCAAATGCGTTCATATTCCCCGGGCGGCAGATTTGGCTACGTCGCGTAATATTAATGAACAACCCTGGGTGATCCTGCATGAACTGGCACACGCTTATCACGATCAGGTATTGGGCTTCGATGACCCGCGCATTTTATTGGCCTATGAGCACTATAAGAAAAGTGGCCATGGCGACGCGACGCTGCTTTTTGACGGTACCAAGGTCCAACATTATGCCCTGACTGATCATAAGGAGTTTTTTGCCGAAATGACCGAGGCCTACTTCGGAGAAAATGATTTTTTCCCGTTTAACCGGGCCGAGTTAATGATGGCCGAACCGACGATTTTTGAACTGATGCACGCCATTTGGGGGCCGGTAGCTGGAGGGAAGGCGAGACCGGTCACTGATGCCGGCGCCGAGACCCTCCAGCCATTAACTTTGGAGCAGGCAGCGACGGTAATGTGGTATGACCGGCCGGCCCGCAAATGGGCCGAGGCGTTACCGGTGGGCAATGGCCGGCTGGGGGCCATGATTTTTGGAGGGACTGAATGGGAGCGTATTCCGCTGAACGAGCAAACCGTTTGGACCGGCGGGCCGTATGATCCGACCATTCCCGGCGGTCCCAAAGCCTTGCCTGAAGTCCGACGGCTGGTTTTTGCCGGCAAATATTTTGAGGCGGAAAGCCTGTTTGCCAACAAAGTGATGGGCAAGCCGGATCAGATGAAATACCAGCCACTGGGCAATCTCTTTCTGGAATTTCCCGGACATACCAACGTTACGCATTATCAGCGCCGGCTTGATTTGGAGACCGCCATCGCCGGCGTTTCGTACCAAGTTGGCGGTGTCACTTACCATCGTGATGTTTTTGCCAGCGCGGACGATCAGGTGATTGTGTTTCGGCTGACCGCAGACCTGCCAGGCGCCATTTCCCTCCGTGCCCGGCTGGCGGGCATGACGAACACCAATTCGCCGGGTGACGAAAAATTTTCCACCGAGGTTTTGCCGGGAGGAGAAATGGTGCTGCGCGGCACCACGGCTTCCTTTTGTGGCATAAAAGGCCGGGTGCGCTATGCCGGGCGGATCCGGGTGTTTAACGACGGCGGCACCCGGGCAACCGCCAAGGACAGTGTGACGGTGGAAAAAGCCGATTCGGTCACGCTGCTGTTTGTGGCCGGTACTAATTTTAAACGCTACGACGACCTGAGCGGGAACCCGGAAAAATTGTCGGCCGAATACATGAGCTGTGTGGCGGGCAGAACCTACGACCGCCTCCTTTCCCGGCACATCGAAAGCCATCAGCAGTTGTTCAGACGGGTCAGCCTGGTTTTGCCGGCCACTGAGGCTTCCCTGCGGCCAACCGACGAACGCTTGCGCAACTATGATCCGAAACGGGATCCGCAGTTGATAGCGCTCATGTTTCAATATGGCCGGTATTTGCTCATGGGCAGCAGTCGGCCCGGCAGCCAACCGGCCAACCTACAGGGCCTCTGGAATGAAGATTTGGATCCGGCTTGGGAGAGCAAATTTACTTCCAACATCAATCTCCAAATGAATTACTGGCCGGCGGAGCCAACCGCCTTGCCCGAGTGCGTGGAACCGTTGGCGCGGATGGTCGGTGAACTTGCGGAAACCGGCGGGCGCGTGGCCCGGATTCACTATGGAGCGCGGGGCTGGGTTTTTCACCAGAACACGGATCAATGGCGGGCGGCCGCTCCGATGGATGGTCCGACGTGGGGCACCTTCTCCGTTGGCGGAGCCTGGCTGTGCACGCACCTCTGGGAGCATTATCAGTTTACCCAAGATAAGGAATATCTGCGTACGGTCTATCCCTTGCTGAGGGGTTCCGCCCAGTTTTTCCTCGATACCTTGGTTGAGCAGCCGGATAAAAAATGGCTGGTGACCTGTCCTTCTACTTCCCCGGAAAATTTCCCCGCCTGGTTTGGCAACCATAACTATCACGATGCCTACACGGGTGACAATTTGCCCGGCACCACTATTTGCGCCGGTTCGACCATTGACATGGGAATTCTCCGCGATCTTTTTGCCGATTGCATCGAAGCCGGTAAAGTTTTGAAGACGGATGAACCGTTTTGCCAGCAGGTCGCCGCCGCGCGGGCTCGGCTGGCCCCGTTGCAAATCGGCCGTCAGGGCAACCTGCAGGAATGGATCGAGGACTGGGGTAATCTGGAACCGCACCACCGGCACATTTCGCATTTGTATAACCTGTATCCCAGTGCGCAAATCTCACCCGAGGCCAACCCAGAACTGGCCGCCGCTGCCAAAGTCACGTTGAACGAACGAGGTGATGCCGGCACCGGTTTTGGCATGGCGTGGAAAGCCGCTTGCTGGGCGCGACTCGAGGATGGTGATCACGCCAATTTATGCCTGGCAAACCTGGTCGCCCGGCAAACCTGTCCGAACTTGTTTTCCATTTGCTTTACCTCGCCGCAATTGGATGGTGCCTGCGGTGCCACCGCCGCCGTGGCCGAAATGCTGCTGCAAAGTCAGACGGGCGAAATCAACCTGTTGCCGGCCCTGCCCAAGGCGTGGCCGGATGGCCAGGTTACCGGCCTCCGGGCGCGGGGTGGTTTTGAAGTGGATATCCGCTGGAACGACGGAAAACTGGCCGGTGCGGTCATCCGCTCGCTCGCCGGACAACCCTGCCGGCTGCGTTATGGAACCCAGACCCGGGAGGTTAACTTGGCGAGCGGCTGTATTTACAAGTGGGAAGGCAATTAGCTGCATTTGCAACTGCTTTACCGGCAAATTAAAACCATACCAAAGCTCATGATTGTCAGTATTTTTAACGATGTCATCGGTCCGGTGATGCGCGGACCGTCCAGTTCTCATTGCGCTGCGGCCCTGCGCATTGGCCGGCTAGCCCGGGACTTGATGAACGGGGATATTCAGGAAGTTCTGATTGAGTTTGATCGCAACGGATCGCTTCCCACCACCCATGAAAGTCAGGGTTCGGACATGGGTCTGTTCGGCGGTTTGCTGGGCTGGGATGCGGCGGATGAACGGTTGCCGGATTCGGCGCAGGCCTTGCGCGCCGCCGGTGTTGATATTCGGATTGAAACGGTTGATGCCGGGGATGAGCACCCGAATACCTACCGGCTTAATCTGCGCAGTACCTTGGGCGAACAGCATACGCTTCGAGCCATCTCGACTGGTGGCGGCATGATGGAGGTCATCAACATCGACGGTTTTACGGTCTCCTTGTTCGGCGATTATCATGAGACTTTTCTGATTGAAGCAACTGGCTGTCAGTCAGTGGTTAGTGCTCTGTCGAGTCTCATTCCTGGGGATGAGATTTGGCTCCACGAACAGGGTGGGAAAGCGTTGGTGGAGGTGAAATCGTCGGCTTTTTTAAGCGATGAGATCATTGCCCGGCTACAACTCAATTGGCCGCAACTGCAAGTCCGGCGACTGGCCCCGGTTTTGCCGGTGCCTTCGCGGAAGGATACGCGGGTGCCTTTCACAACCTGTGAGGAGATGCTACAGCACGATGGTGGACGGAATACTCCTCTGTGGCAGTTGGCGGTGGCCTATGAGCGGGCGCGGGGCAACCTGACCGAAGCGGAAGTCATCTCGAAAATGGTGGAGATTGTTCGCATTTTCCGTCGCTCCATCCAACAAGGCATCGCCGGTACTTATTATGAGGACCGGGTATTGGGTTGGCAGTCGGGTAATTTTAATACTCTCATGCAGAACGGAAAGCTGCTCAACGGAGGTGTTCTCAACCGGATCGTATTATATGTAACAGCGATGATGGAAGTGAAGAGTTCGATGGGGGTGATTGTGGCTGCGCCCACTGCCGGTGCCTGCGCGGCCTTGCCCGGGGCGGTTCTGGGGGTGGGGGAGGAGTTGCAATCTTCCGAGGAAGATTTGGCGAAGGCGCTGCTGGCCAGCGGTTTGATCGGTGTATTCATTGCGACCCGCTGGACCTTTGCGGCGGAAGTCGGCGGTTGCCAGGCGGAAGGCGGGTCGGCGGCGGCCATGGCGGCCGCGGCGTTGGTGACTTTGGCAAAGGGAACCACAACCCAAGCCTTGGCCGCCGCTTCCATGGCGTTTCAAAGCATGGTGGGCCTGATTTGCGACCCGGTGGCTAATCGCGTAGAGGTGCCCTGTCTGGGCAAGAATGTGTTAGCGGCCAGCAACGCCCTTTCCTGTGCCAACATGGCCTTGGCGGATTACGACCCGGTGATTCCGTTCGATGAAGTCATTGAAACGGCTCAACGTGTTGCTGCTCAAATGCCTCGCGAGCTGCGCTGCACGGCATTAGGGGGGCTTTCCATCACGAAAACCTCACTGGAGATCGAGGCTAAACTGGCAAAAAAGAAGAGTTCCAATTGTGAGAATACCGGGTGCGGCGGCACGTGCTGATCCGTAGTTATCATTTCGCAAAATGGAACAAATTAAGGCGCAAAATGTCACTAGCAATGAGGTCGCTTTACACTAAGATACTTCATCATGCCAATTAGATTTAAGGAAATTGGAGCGCCGAATCCCCGGCTAAAACCCGCTGCCCGGATCGGTATTTCTGCTGCTGGAGCCTTCACTTTAATCGAGCTTCTGGTGGTGATTGCCATCATTGCCATTCTGGCCGCCATTCTGCTGCCGGCTCTGAGCAAGGCTAAAATCAAGGCGCAGGGCATCAGTTGCATGAACAATACCAAGCAGATAACTCTCGCTTGGATCATGTATGCGCACGATGCTAATGATCTTGTTTTGCCGGCGACCGATCCCAAGACCGGGCAATGCTGGGTTCAAGGCGATGTGACCGTTCCGAGTCAGGCCACGAACACCATGTATTTGAAGACCAATAGCTTGACGCAATATATGGGGGTAAATGTAGGGGTTTTTAAGTGTCCCGGCGATCTTACCAAAAATGTTCGCAGCGTATCCATGAACGGTTATATTGGCGGTTTCAGCCAGTATTGGTCGCCTAATTATTTATACTACACCAAGCTGAGCTTCATGACCCGGCCCGGCCCTTGCAATACCTTTGTGTTGCTGGATGAAAGTATCGGCAGCATCAATGACGGCTATTTTGCAACGGATGTGGCTGGTTATATCCCTAATAACCCCGCCTCGTATGCCTTTGGCGATGTTCCGGCCACCTATCATTCTTTGGCCGGTAGTTTTTCCTTTGCGGACGGACATTCCGAGGTTCACCTCTGGCATGATGCCAGAACGTCAACGGTCAAAATCAATACCGCTTCCGCCAACAACAACGACGTGAATTGGCTGATGTCTCACGCTACGGCGCAATGATCCTCTTGCGAGCGGTGGAAAGTTTGCAGTATTCGCCGCTTCAGCAGCCGGCGATGAATCGGCTTTCCCCCACTTGTTTTTTAATATGGATTTTGGGGTGCAGGTTAGGGGTGGCCTTTTGCAACTTCGCGTTTACTATCCTTGGCTGGTTCAGCTTGTGCCTCATCACTTCGAGTTTGCAGGCCCAAAATCCCATTGTGCCTCCCGGGGTTTACATTGCCGATCCTTCCGCCCACGTTTGGCAAGATGGCCGACTCTATGTTTACGGTTCCACGGATGAAAGGCCGAATCATTTTTGCTCCTTCCGGCACGATGTCATTTCCTCCGCCGATTTGGTACATTGGACCTTGGTGACCAACGTTTTTGCCTCCCGGGGGCCGAGCAATCAGGTTCCCTATGCCAATGCGCCGCTGTTTGCCCCGGATTGCCAGTATAAGAATGGCGTCTATTACCTCTATCATTGCATGCCGGGAGACATCTCGGAGGGGGTGGCTACAAGCGTTTCGCCAGTCGGGCCTTTCGTACATTCAACCCGGATGAAGCTGTATGGTCTCGAGGGGATTGACCCGTGTGTCTTCATGGATGATGACCGGCAGGCCTATTATATTTGGGGCCAGTTCGGCGCCAAAATGGCCAAATTAAAACCGGACATGACGGAGCTCGATCCCGCCACGATTCATGACAATGTGGTCACGGAAAAAGAGCACTTTTTTCACGAAGGCGGATACCTGGTGAAGCACGCAGGCACCTATTATTTTGTGTACACCCACATGGGTCGGGCCAGCCGGCCGACCTGCCTCGGTTATGCGACCAGCAAATCGCCCATGGGGCCTTTTACTTATCGGGGAGTGATCATTGACAATAGCTATTGTGATCCGGGGAACTGGAACAATCATGGCTCGCTGGTGGAGTTCAAAGGCCGGTGGTATGTCCTTTATCATCGGTCAACCCACGGCAGTTTTACCATGCGCAAAACCTGCGTGGAACCGATCACCTTTAATCCAGATGAAAGCATCAACGAGGTGGAAATGACCACGCAAGGTGCCTTGGGACCGCTCAATCCGATCGATAAAATGGAGGCGGAACGGGCCTGTTTATTACATGGCAATGTTCGGGTTCAGGCACTGGCACCTGATAATGATGAACTGGCCGGCATCAAGGCCGGAGATTGCGCAGCCTACAAATATTTCGATTTTGGTGCGGGGGTGGGGCGTTTTACCGTTTGTGTTGCCCTGGGCGCAAAACCGGGGACGATTGATGTCGCCCTCGACAATCCTTGGGGGGCTTCCATTGGTTCCGTTTCAGTACCAGATCACGGGTCGAGCGGAACCTGGCAAAAACTGTCCTGCGCCATTGGTTCGGTAAAAGGTGTTCATGCCATTTGGCTTAGGTTCGATGGTGAGGGGGACAATTTGTTCCAGGTTGACTGGTTTCAATTTGCCCGGAACTAAAAATAGTCGGCACGGCTTACGCAAAATGGCACAAAAAAGAGCGCAAAATACCAGTCGCGTGAATATCACCACATTGTTACGTTATTGAAAATCTAAATCAGTTTAATTCAAACTAAAACAAGTTTTGGTTTAAACCCAAAAGTCAAAAAGAGAAACTCATGAAAAAACAACCAGCAAGGCACTCATCTATTCGGATTCTGGTCCTGGCCATTTCAGTCCTTTCGGCTAGTCATTTTGCCGGCGCCACCATCTATATTTGGACCAATTCGGTCGCCAGTATCTGGTCCGGCACCACCAACTGGACTCCGAACGGTTCGCCGGGAACGAGCCCGGCCGACTCCTGTATTTTCACCAATACGCTCGTGGCTTCAAACACCGTCAATAACACGGTCGACTCGAGCCTGACCATTAGTTCCCTGAGTTATTTCTGGAAGACTCCGCTGGCCCAGGCCAACAACTGGTTGGGTACGCAGATTCCTTCGGGGGGTATCCTGTCGGTCACCAATTTGACCATTGGCAGCACCTCATCCGCCGTTAATACGGTATCGAACTCCGTCGGCTTTTTCGGTGCCGGCACCCTGAATGTGCTCGGATCGTTGAACGTGGGTATCAACGGAAGCTCCAGTGCGGATTCCGGCTCTTGGCTGGATCTGTCACACCTTAGTAACTTTGTCTTTAATGCGGTGGGCGGAACCATTAATATCGGCATGAACAACCGCAGTGCGGCTAACTTCAACCTGGCGGCCACCAACAATATTTTGGCGGGCACATTGAACCTCAACTCATCGTCCGTTTCCTCATCGGCCAGTGGGACTACTTTCTTGGGCACGGTTGCAAACATCTTTCAGGCCGGCACCATCAACTTGGCGGGGAATCGCAATTCGAGCACCCTTAAATTCCAAGGTGCCACCGGGGGGCTATATGTGCGCGGTAACAGCGGCAGCTCCTCCCGGACGGAAATGATCATCATGAATCGTCAGAATGTGACTACCGGTTCTTCATCCTTGGGGAATATGTCCCTGAACGGTCATCCGGTGGATATGCTCATTGATGTACTGAATGTCGCGCAAAACAATGATTACAATGTATCCGGAACGGACACGGCGGGGGGCACGCTTAGTTTTGACAACGGCATCATTGATGCTACCACTATCAACATGGCCTACACCTCATCGGAATATAGTGGAACTGAGATCGCCAACGCCACCAATAACGTGGGTACTAACGCCACGCTTATAGTGGGCTTGGGCGGAATGATTATGGCCAAACAAGACGATCTCTCGGGCGGAACGGCGGAAATCGCCAGCGGTTATTTGAATATTACTAACGGGATGGTCATTTGCAGCAATGGTATCACGGCGACGGCCAATGCCAACGGTGGAAACAGTTACATTGTGAATTGGGGCGGCAAGATCAATTTGGTCGGCGGGTCCATTGGCTCCACCACCAATCCCATTACCTCGCTGATTACCAGTAATGCCACTTACACCTTTAACGTTGACGGTACGTTGACCAATCTGGTGGTGAGCCAGTTGTCTGAATATGGCACCAATATCATCAACATCAGTTCATTACCGCCCTTAACTTCTTATCCGAACACGAACGTACTATTTTACGGAGCTACCCCCATGATTGCCAGCCCGGTCGGTCTCACCTTTGGCTTGGGAACCCTGCCTTCCAACCGTTTCGGGGTGGGCACCACCAACTACACCGGATTCCTCACGAACGACGGATCTGGTAACATTATGCTCATTGTCACGGCCGGCCCGACCACCTACAATATTCCGCCGATCGTTACCAGCATCTCCGGGAATGTCTTGGAGATTCCCGGGGGTACGGCCAACTTCTTGGTTGTGGCAGCTGGCAGCGCTCCGCTGACCTACCAATGGAAGGTGGGCGGAGTTCCGATTGCCAATGCGACCAATGCGACCTATTCCATCACTAATATCACTATCGCCAACGCAGGCAGCTACACGGTAGTGGTCAAAAATTCAGTCGGTACGGTCACCAGTTCCGCCATGAATTTGACCCTTCTTTCGGTTACCGGATATGAGTCCTCACTGGGCCTGGCCACCGGTCTTTCTAGTGTTCCCCAAGCCTACTGGCCCTTGAATGAATCGTCCGGTCCGACGGCCTATGATGTCATCGGCGGCAACAACGGAACCAACTCCAGCGCGGTCGTCTATGGCAGCGCCGGTCCCAGCCCGACCAACGCGCCGGTGGCTTTCAGCCAATTTCCGGGTACCAATAAAGCTTATACCTTCAACGGTAGTTCCGCAATTGTCTACACTCCATCCACGTTTGCCATCAATGCGAGCGAGTTTTCAGTGGTTACTTGGATACGCAATACCAATACCACTCCTTCGGTGAATGATTACAATGCCGGATTTCGGAATTTGGTGGGCCAAGGCCCAAACACCTGGCGCGTGGGAACCTACTTGAATAATGCTACCTTTACGATGAATGGCTACGTTGGCGGTGGCATTGGCGGCACGAAGAATGTCATGGACGGTGCGTGGCATCAAGTGGTGGCGGTTTATGACGGATCCACCTTTACGGCTTCACTCTATGTGGATGGCGTGCTGGATTATTCAGCCACCGATTCGAGCCATTTCGTAGTGGTTCCGGATGGCAGTGATATTACCTTCGGTTCGCAAAGCGCGAGCAGCCGGTTTGGCTGGGATGGCAACCTGGCTGATGTCGCGATTTTTAGCTATGCGCTTTCGGCTAATGAAGCGGCTGCCCTCTATGTTAACTCCGGCGCTCCGCTGCCGACTCCCACTCTGGCCTACACGTCCTCGGGCGGGGCTCTGACCTTTACTTGGTCAGGAGCTTATCAACTGCAAGTGCAGACCAATTCCTTGAGCACAGGCATCAGCACGAATTGGTTCTATTATCCTGGCGGTAACACCAGCCCGGTGACGGTTCCGGTGGATCCGACCCAACCCACGGTCTTCTTCCGGTTGGCGCAATAAGGTCATCTTTGGGGCTCTGATAGTAACATATCAGGGAAAGGGCAGAAGGAGCGGGGGTATCGTCTGGGTACCCCCGTTTTATTATTATCAAGCAAGTGATGTTAGCGGAAGCGTTGAACATTAGTTGGTTTCCTGGCGGTAATCAAAATCTCTGAGCGTCTCAAAAAGCTTTTGTTGTTCGAGCGTACAGCGAAATGACAATTAAACAGTCAAAACAAGACACCCGGCAATCGGCGACCAAGTGGTTTGCAATTTGGTTGGCCGTCGCCAGACGGATTGCTTGTGGGATCGTGTTCCTAACCGTTCCATGGGTTTTTGCCGGAGCCGAGCCAAATGACTTTGGTGGACATTCCCCCATCTCTGAGCCTTACGATTACCTCAATAACGGCAGTTTCACCGGTACCCCCGTTCCGGAATCCCCTGATCCCTTGGTTGCCTATCATTGGCTGAATACCAAAAATACCGACCCCCTCCAAATATACGTGGTCAAACCCGATTTTGTGGTAGCGGAACCGCCGAAGTCCTTTAACAATGTCTCGTCGCTTACCGGTGACACCCCCGACGTCACCGTTAATGGCAATGGATTGCTGCGACTGGATTTTGTCCGGGAATCCGCCGCTTGGGTCGAATTTGACAGTCCGGACTGTCCGGGCGGTGTGGAAATGAGCATCAGTGAATACAATGAGCCGGGATTGGATAAAACCCGGGTGCCGGTACAGCACGGCCATACCTATCGGTTGGAACTTAATGATGAGTTGTATGACGGGGTGCGTTTCGCTTGGATACATGTCAAATCCACCCGGCAACCCTGGCACATCACTGGTATTCGGGCGGTTTGCCAAGCAAAGCCGGTCAATTACGCTGGCAGTTTTTCTTGTAACGACTCGTTACTGACAAAGGTGTGGTATGCCTCGGCCTATGGAGTGCGCGCGTGTCTCTGCCGGGATTATTTTGGTTCCATCCTCATGGATCGCGGAGACCGGATTTCGTGGACGGGCGACGCCCATCCGGCGCAGGCGGCGGCCCTCGTGGCTTTCGGTAATTATGATTTCATCCGGCAGAATCTGGATCGCACCGCCAAGCAGAGTAACGGCATCAAAAGCTATTCGTTGTATTGGGTTTTCAGCTTGCTGGATTATTACAATTATTCGGGCGACGTCGATACGATGGGGAAGTTTCTCTCTGATGCTTGCGGCAAGCTGGATGAGGCTTACAAACTGTTTGGTACCAAACCGCCGCTGCGTTTTTATGGGTGGGATGAGCGACTGTCGGCGGGCTTTGAAATCTGGTTCCATGCCTCTCCAGAGGCGCAGTCGGCCTATGAAATGTTGTCCATTCGCGCGTGGCGGGACTTCGCCGAGGCCATGGGCAAATTGGGTCATGCTGATTTAAAACTTAAATATAACGGTTATGCCACCGAAAAACTAGCTGAACTCAGGAAGGATCCGGCCTGGTCGGCGCAATTTGGGTTGCATGCGGCGGCGGACGCCGTGTCCACGGGAATGCTGACGGAGACGGAAAAGGCGGCCTTATTTCAAAGAGAATTTTCCGACCGCGTGAACCGGGTTTCCCTGACTCCGTTCAACCAATATTTTGTGATCCAGGCCCTGGCGCGCATGGACAAGTTTGACGAGGCTTTGAGTACGATGAGGGATATGTGGGGTGGCATGATCCAATACGGCGGCACCACGCCGTTTGAAGTGTTTCGCCCTTCGTGGAATGGGATTCTGGGGCCAAATGATGCCATTCCCAATTCCCAGTCCGGGATTGTCAGCCTATGTCATCCTTGGGGGGCCGGGCCGGTCAAATGGCTGAACGAAGAAGTGCTGGGTATTGTGCCCACGCTTCCGGGTTTCAAAACTTATGCGATTTTGCCGCATTTGGGTCGGACCTTGACGCGTGTTTCCGGGGCCACGCCCACGCCGTATGGAACTATTCAAGCCAGCTATAATATTGCCACGGGTGATTGTCAGTTTTCAGCACCGGTCGGAACCGTGGGGAGAATCGGCATACCCAAGGTGGAGGAAAAAATCAGCCAAATCCGGGTGAATGGTCGATTGGCATGGGATGGTCAATATCATCCGGTGAAGGGCGTGGAGAGTACTGGCGAAGATGCCGGGTTTGTCTATTTCAACTCATTGCAACCGGGAAATTATTCCATTTCGGTGCAGTATCAGGGCCGTACACCGGCGGCCGAGAATTTCCCCGAAACCTATGCCGCGTCCTTCATCCGACAAGATGCCAAGACCGCTGGCAACTGGGGCGGTGTCTACGGAAAAGAGGGCTATGTTTTATGCAATTACAAGAATCCCTCTGGCAATGAGCTGAGCTTGCCGACTTATGTAAAATCGGTCGATTTTTTTCGAGCCTTTCCGGACGCTGGCTTACCTGACAATACGTCCTGGCTCGCTAGCACGGATGATCGCCGGGCCCTTGCACCATCGGATGGCAACGGTTTGCCGCGCAAGGCGGCGGGAGTCTCCAACAGTGATCAGACCATGACCGTCACCTTGGGGATTGAGGGTGTTCACGATTATCAGGTCGCTCTCTATTTTGTGGACTGGAACCGGGCGGGACGCCGGCAGGTGGTGGAAATGTTTGACGCGAAGACATTGAAGCTGGTTGCGCCCGTCAAGATGGTGGATCATTTTGGTGGTGGCGTGTATCTCGTATATGCCTATAACCAGTCGGCTAAATTCAGATTTAACAAGATTCGCGGTGAGATTGTATCCCTGAACGGGATATTTTTTGATGCACCGTCAGGAAACCGTTCGCACGGAAAACCGGTGTCGGGTGGAATGGCTGGCTCACAAAAAACAAGCTATTAAACCCGGGTTGTATTTACTATGAGACAATTTTTCGCCCGCTTTTTTTTAGCATTGCTAGCCGTGCTACTGCTTTCAGGCTTGAACCGGTCAGCACTGGCGGGACCGGCAAAGGCCGCAGCCACGCCGCCGAACATCATTTTTTTCATGACCGACCAGCAGCGCTGGGACTGCCTAGGGACGGTCAATCCGCTGATCAAGACACCCAACCTGGATCGGTTGGCCAGAGAAGGGGTGCATTTTCGGCAGGCGGTGTGTCAGGCGCCAATGTGTGTTCCCAGCCGTTATGCCATGATGCTGGGGCTTTATCCGTCCCAGTCGGGGGTCTATGCCAACAGCGACAGTCTACCGGACTCGGCGCTGCCAGCCCTCCCATTGCCGGAGATTTTGCGGCGGGCCGGTTACCAGACGGCTGGGTTTGGCAAAACCCACTGGCGAGAACCGATTCCGTCGACGCGCGGCTTTGAGGTGCGAGCGATTGGCGAGCCGCGTGACACCGTGAACTATGAGTCGGGCGCGCTGATGATTGACCAGGACAACCCGGAGGGATTCAAACGATACCTGGATGAGGTTGAAAACTTCGGTCCCGGGGAAGAAGGCGTTGAGGGTTATATTGGCATGACTTCTAAAGTACCTGCGGCGGATCACCGGGATGGCTGGGTGGCTGGACAATGCCTAACATTTCTGGATCACGGAGTTGACCCGAAACATCCGCTGTTTCTCTACGTATCTTTTTTAAAGCCCCACGCCGGGATGAACGTGCCGGGGGAATTTGAGAAACTATACGATATCAATACGATTCCAGACGTGGCGCAGCCGCCTTGGGAGCACGAGCCAGTTACGCATCTCGCCGCGTATGATGCCGATCCGCAGGCTGGTACACGATACCCGGAGTGGCGGGCGGCTTGGGAGAAAATGACGCCGATGGAACGGCGGCGGACCACTTTGCGCTACTATGCGAACTGCTCGTGGCTGGATTCCTACTTTGGTCAAATGCTGGATAAACTGAAGGCATTAGGCCGGCTCGACAACGCGCTGATTGTTTTTACCGCCGATCACGGGGAAATGATGGGGGAGCGTAATTTCCGGTTTAGTAAATACTGCCTTTTTGACAGTAGCGTCCGGGTACCATTGATTCTTTCGGGCTCGGTCGTTCCTAAGTCGCTGCAAGGGACCATTGATGATCGGCCGGCGGAACATATTGATTTGGTGCCTACCATCATGCGGGCGGTCGGGATCAAGGCGGATCCCATATTGCCTGGTCTGGATCTATTGAGCCCGCATCAGCGGACCGGATCTTTTAGTGAGTTTCATGGGGGCGTGTCCGATCCTTACAAATTGGCCCCGACTTATATGTGGCGTAATGCCAGCTGGAAGCTCATTCTTTTCATCCCGGGAAAACTGGCCGATGCCGCCGCCGATAATCCGCTGGTCAAGGGTGAGCTTTATCATCTGACCGAGGATCCGCACGAGTGGCACAACCTGTATCAAGATGACCGGTACGCGGACGTGCGCGAGCAGATGAAGACGGAATTGCTGATGCACCTTGCTTGCGTGTGGGCGCAGGGGCCGCACGTTCCTGTAAAGTTCTCGCCGGTGTCCGTTCAAGCACCCGCAAAGCATTAATTCAAATGAAAGACCTTCGCATATTTGGGCTTATTGTCACGGTGCTGGTGGCAAGCTTGGGATGGGTTACCTTGGGCGCCGCCGCTGAGCCCTCTGAGCCTTATCCCGGCTGGCTGCATTCCGGTTCCATTTATATTCTCACCACGCCCGAAGGGGCGGATATGCCGGCGTCAACGATGGTAAAGGACTTTCCTTTGTTGGTGCGGTTGAACCGGGATTTTTTTGATTTTAATCAAGCCGGAGAAAAAGGTGCTGATATCCGTTTTGCCACCGTTGTCGGTGTGCCGCTGGCGTATCAAATTGAAGAGTGGGATGCCACCAATGGCATGGCCAGTATCTGGGTGCGAATCCCCGTAATCGCGGGCCAAGAACGTCAGCAGATAAAAATGTACTGGGGGAATGTTCACTATGGCAATCCGGCGGCGGCCACCGAATCATCCGGAAACAATGTATTTAACGAATCAAACGGATATTTGAGTGTGTGGCATCTGAATGGGCAGTTGCGGGACGATGCTGGAACGGTGCCCGTTTCCCGGAATGATGGCACCACCGCCACTCGCGGCGTAATTGGCGAAGCGCGGCATTTTGCGGGCGGGCAGGGCATTTATGCCGGCGATGATATTACCAATTATCCTTCGGGCACGGGACCGATGACCACCGAAGCCTGGTTCCGCACGGAAAAACCGAACGTCAATCTGGTCGCTTGGGGCAAAGAGCAACGCCCCGGCAAAATCATGATGAAAGTCCTTAGTCCTCCCAAAGTTGGCATTCACTGCTACTTTGCGGATGTGGACGGTCGCAGTCCGATTGCCGTGAACCATTGGTATCAGGTCGTTCATACTTATCAGAATAAGGATTCACGGGTATATTTAGACGGACGTCTCGACGGTGTCTCCGCCCCGGTGCTGGCCATTCCCAAAACCTCCGGATTGTGGATGGGTGGCTGGCATAACGACTATGATTTTCGCGGTGACTTGGACGAAGTCCGAATTTCCAAGGTGGTTCGGTCGGCGGACTGGATCAAACTGCAATACGAGAACCAGAATCCCTTGCAAACCTTGGTGGGAACATTGGTTCCTTCGGGGGATGATTTTTCAGTTTCGGTCGAGCAGGCCGAGTTGCTTGAGCGGCAGAGCGTGACGTTTGCCGCGACCGCCAGCGGGGCGCAAAAAGTGTACTGGACGATCAAGCATGACGGTCAGGAGACGTGCGTAGCCGTGGACCAGTTGCACTATGTATTTGATGCCGGTCGGGTGGCTCAAGACCAAGTTTATGACCTGCAATTCAAGGCGGTCTATCCGCAAGCAGTGAAGACCAAATTGATTCGGATTCATGTCACCAAGGATATTCAAGACCCGGTATTTACCCTGAAATCGCCGTCCCATTGGAATGGCCGGGAGCAGATCCAATTGGCGCCGCAAATTATTAATCTTCCCGCGATGCTGGCGAAGGGGGCGGGGGATTTGAACTACACTTGGAGCATTGATGGCATTGCCGTCGCTCGTGAGATCGCGCCCGGAAAAATGCTGCTGAAGCGCGCTTTTAAGAGCGGGCCATTAACCGTGACCTTGACGGTTGATAATGGCGGTAGCCCGGTCAAGCATGCGGTCGTCATTCAAGTGCAGGAGCCGAAATGCGATCCATGGATTAATCGCTTGCCGGCACCGGATGAACAGCCGGTGGACAACCAGTTCTACGCCCGTGACAACCAGAATGTGGGGACGCTGTACTATGGCGGCAAGCTAACGGAATCGGCGGATAAGGTGTTTCTGAAAGTTTACGCTGGCGACCGGCTTTACCGAAAAGAAGAACACAAGCTCTCGGCGGGCAATTCGTATTCTTTCTCCGCCCGTCTAAAACCCGGACTGGTCAAATACCGCGTGGAGTTCGGTCGCATCACGGCTGGTCAGGAGACTATCTTGCACACCGCGACCAACCTCATTTGCGGGGATGCTTTTCTTATCGACGGACAGTCCAATGCCGAGGCAGTCGAATTTGGATCGGCGGACTATCCGTTTACCAGTGAATGGATTCGCAGTTTCGGTAGCACGGACGGCGATCCCGACGTGGCGCGGTTGAAACTCTGGGGCAATGCCGTGGCCCGCAGCCGGCACGGACAGTTACAAATCGGTTATTGGGGAATGGAATTGGCGCGGCGCCTGGTGGCCGATGAACAAATGCCCGTGTGCATCATCAATGGGGCCGTTGGAGGCACCCGTATTGACCTGCATCAGCGAAACGCCGCCGATCCCACCGACGTGAACACAATTTATGGCCGGCTGCTCTGGCGGGTGCAACAGGCTCGGCTCACCCATGGCATTCGGGGTATTCTGTGGCATCAGGGTGAAAACGATCAGGGGGCGGATGGTCCCAGCGGCGACTTCGGCTGGAAGACTTACCGCGATTACTTCATCGCCATGTCCGCCGCTTGGCAGCAGGATTATCCTAATCTCCGGCATCGCTATATGTTTCAAATCTGGCCCAAATCCTGCGCGATGGGCATCGACGGCTCCGATAATCAACTACGCGAAGTGCAGCGGTCTTTGCCCATTTACTTTTCAAATTTGAGCATCATGTCCACGCTGGGCGTGAGTCCATCCGGAGGGTGTCATTATCCCCCGCTGGGGTATGCCGAAATCGCCCGACTCATTGGTCCGTTGATCGAGCGGGATAATTATGGCGCCAAATTCGAACAACCGGTTTCCCCGCCGAACTTGCATTGGGCTTATTATTCGGGCGGACGTCAAGATGAAATGACGTTGGAATTTGATCAGCCCGTGGAATGGACGAATTCTTTGGCCGGCGAGTTTTACGTAGACGGGAAAAAAGGGTTGATCGCCTCAGGTGAGACGACCGGGAATTACCTAAAACTCAAGTTGTGGACAGCCATTGCAGCAAAAACAATAACCTATCTGGATAGCAAGAGCTGGAGTCAGACGCGACTGCTCTGGGGGAAAAACGGCGTCGCCGCCTTGACCTTTTACGAGGTGCCATTAATGGCTAACCAGCCGAGCCGGTAACATTAATTTCAAGAAGTAAAATGCGTTTATGAAACAAACCATTATCCGAATTGCCTGCTTAGCCGGCCTGCTCATAACAGCCGGCCCGCAGGTCATAGTTGCAGCGGTTCCGGTAAACCCTGATTTGACCAAAGGGAAAACGAACTCGGTCAATCGCGCGCAAAATTGGAATCTGGGGCCGACGGGGATGCGAGGCTGGATTTATACGCACCCGGCATCTTACATGGACAGCGTCCAAGGGCGCATCACGACGGCGAGCCGGCAAATACTGGTTACGGAGGTCGCAAGCAATACGCCAGCGGATGGGGTGTTCCGGACAGGGGATGTGATTTTGGGCGTGGCTGGCCAGTTGTTTACCGATGATGCCCGCCAGAGTTTTGGGCACGCGATTACCGAAGCGGAAAAGGAAAGCAACGGTGGCGTGCTTAAACTACTTCGCTTTCGGGACGGGCAGACGAATGATGTCGCGCTCCAACTCAAGGTCATGGGAACCTATGGCGAGACGGCGCCTTCTGATAGTCCCAAGTCCGGGCGCATTTTGGAGGCCGCCAGTAAGGCCCTGGCGCGGGAGCCGATGCCGGAAAACTGGAGCGGCGCTCTGAACGCGCTCGCCCTTTTATCCACCGGCAACCCTGACTATCTCCCGCAGGTGCGTAAATTTGCCCGCCAGCTCGGATCTACCTGCCTCAAGCTGAAACTGCAAGATGGCATGGTGGTTTGGGAATGGGGTTATCGGGATTTGTTTCTTTGCGAATATTACCTCCTTACCCGGGACGAGGCAGTGCGGCATGCGATCACTGAATACACGGTTTCGCTGGCCCAAGGCCAAAGCATGTATGGCACCTTCGGACACGGCCTCGCCCTGCCCACCGTCGCTGGTAAATTGCACGGTTCCATTCCGCCGTACGGCCCCGTGAATGCCGCCGGATTGATCGGCAATATGGCGATTGTCATGGGCAAGAAGTGCGGGGTGGAGGATCCCGAGGTGGACGACGCCATCCAGCGAAGCGACCATTTTTTTGGCTATTTCGTGGATAAAGGTGCGATTCCCTACGGCGAGCACGAGCCTTGGCCCTATCACGAAAATAACGGTAAGAATGCCATGGCGGCAATTTTGTTTGCCCTTCAGGGCGACCATCCATCGGCCCGTTTTTTTGCGGAGATGGCCACTGCGGGATATGCCAGCCGGGAATACGGTCATACCGGCCAGGGATTCAGTTATCTGTGGTCGACGCTGGGCGTGAATGTTGGCGGCCCGGAGGCCGTGGCGGCTTATTTCAAAAAAGTCGCCTGGCAGCTTGATCTGATGCGGCGCTGCGATGGCTCATTTACTTATGACGGCGGCGAACAGTATGGTCCGGGCGAGAAGACTCCGGAGGAGAGTGTCTACTATGGCAGCCCCAATTACGAGGGACTGAGTCCCAACGCCAGTTATGTTCTGACCTTTGCTTTGCCGTTAAAAAAACTTTGCATAACCGGTCGAGATGCCGACCCGGCGAACTGGCTGAAATCGCCGGATGTTGGCGCTGCGATGGCTGCGGGCAGTTTTGACTTGGCGCGTAAGAAAATGACCATGACGGAACTGGTGGCTGCCTTCGGCAGTTGGTCGCCCGTGGTGCGCGGCTGGGCGGCGGAGGAACTGGCGACCCGGCCGGAGGCGAAAGCGCTGGTACCGCAGTTGATCGCTTTGGCGGAAAGTCCGGACGAGCGTGTGCGTCAGGGAGCGTGCGAGGCGTTGGGTGATATCAAGGATCCGCAGGCGTTGCCTGAACTGGTTCGGCTGCTGAACGTTCCGGATCGCTGGTTGCGGGTCAAGGCGGCGCAAGCGATCAAGAAATATGGAGATGCGGCGCGGCCGGTCCTGCCAGACATGCTTCAGGCGGTGATCGCCACCTCGGAGCCCCCCCAGCCGGTGGCGTGGAACGACCCCATCCAGATAGCCCAAGGCCAGTTGGCCGAGGCCCTTTTTGGCGGTATGTTGCGCAAATCTCTGGACGGGGTTGATCGTAAGTTGCTGTATCCGGCCATTCAATCGGTTGCCCGTAATCCGGATGGCATGGCGCGGATGCACCTGCGCCAGACGTTTGAACGGGAGCTGACCTTGGAGGATGTTCAGGCCTTGGGGCCGGACATATTGGCGGCGGCGGAATACCGTTGCCCGGCGGACACCATGTTTGGAAAAGAAATCCGGTTTGGAGCCATCAAGGCCCTGTCCAAATATCATTTCAAGGAAGGGATTGGGGCGGCGGTTGAATTTGCATTTACGCAAGGAGGCCACGGCAGCGAAAACGCCACCGGTGAAATCATGAATGAAATTGTGCCTTATGGCTCGGCTGCCAAGGAAGTCGTGCCACGATTGAAGACATTGATTGATCAATTCAATGAGCAATGCGCCCAAGGTAAATATCCCGCCGGCGAACTCAATGACCGGCGGGTAGGCACCGTCCAAGCTGCCATTAAGGCAATTGAAGCCGCCAAAGATCAACCGGAATTGCGTTCGATTAGCGAACCGAAGCCGTAACTGCGTATTTACGGGCGCAAAATGAAAGCAGGCTGTAAGGCAATAATCCCTTGGGTTGGACATGGGTTGATGACGGGAATTTTCCTGTTTTCCGGTACCGCCATGGCTACTGACATCTTTCACAACCGGCCACCGAACCATGCGCAAAACCACCAAAAGGTGGCCGATGCCTACCGGTCGAACTTGGAGAGATATCGTAAGAACCCAAAGGTTCTGGTGTTACCGGGATTGCTGGCGGATTGTGAGCGGCAACGGGTGTTGGTGACCGTGGAAGCTACTGGTCTCGGACCCGATTCCCCTTGCGAACACATGATGGTGGGCGAGGACAGCGAGCATGCCTACGAAGCCATCCTCATCTCCATGGCCCAACCGGGAGCAATTCAACAGGCGCTCGGGTTTATTGGCAAGGTGCCGGGCACATCCGTTCATCCCGCCGGCTTTCGCTACTGGCCCCGGGGTGAATCCATGGAATTAACCGTTACCGGCGAAACGGGTTCGCCAGTTCGGCTGGAAGACTTGGTGCTCGATCGTCGAACCGGCACCGGGTTGCCGCCGCAAGGTTTCCGGTTTGTCGGTTCAATCTGGGGCGCAAACCTTTATCATCACGGAAAAAAAGTGGTTGCAGCCGACATCGAACAACCGATGTCAATTGTCTCCCTTTTCAATACGGCCAATACGGTTTTGGAAGTTCCCCGGCTGGTTGGTCAATCGGAAGCCTACCAAAACACCACGGTGAATCCGCAACACGCGCTACTGGCCGGGGCGTTACAAACCTTGGTGATTGAGCCGATGACCGGGGAAAATTTCAAAGGTGCCAAAGACCTGGTGTTAAAAGTAGACGCCAACCATTTTCAGTTTGGCGAACCCTTGACCGGACTGGAGCGCCTGAAAAACCTGTCTTTCCAGTTGAAGGCCGGAGCCGTGGTGCTGAATGATTTACCGACGATCAGTTCGGTAATGGAAGCTTTGGGGCGGCTGGACCGGCACAAGAATGAGTATTATCTGACCCTCTCGTGGGGGGGCGACGTTGAACTGGGTGCCGCCCAAGCGCTGGCGACCCTGCTGGCCACCGTCGATTGTGAGCGCGGGGTGAGGGTTGAACCTCCGCTGGGGGGACAGTTTTATTATCGGGCATTCACTCCAGACAGAGATGTTCTCGACCGGGAGACACGGCTGTATAATCCTTTGGAAATGGTCATCATTGAAAACCGCGGGGCGATTGCGGGTAGGCTGGTCAACCCATCCGCGGAAGCCACCAATGAGGTTCGGAAACTGAATCCAGAGCCGGGAGGTTGGGCGTTTGCTAATTCCCGTACACTCGTCAAAGCGCTCCACGCGGAAGCGAAGCTGGCAGTGAAATCTGGCCAGCGTCCCGGGCTACCGGTAATCTTGGTCCACGCTCCCGCCACGCTTAAATATGGTCAACTGGTCGCATTGCTAAAACCTGTGCTGGCTGATGACACAACAGTTTATATTTATTTGAACGAACCCATGCCGCCAACGGCCAAGCAATGAACTGACTTTCACCAATCAATCAAAATCACAGCCATCCCATAAGCCGGAAAATTTGACAAAAAGGGATCGAAACTCCAGCAAATATTGCGGCGGGAGGTAAAACCCGATTCAGACTTTTCCCCTGAATCCACGCCCATGCAGCCTGCGCCTTCGTCGCCGGGCGTGTCGGCTGTCCCACAGTTTCATAGGAACCCCGGGAAATAGGCCTGATCCGGTCGCGCCAGGTTACGGAACCTACCCTTGGCTGTCCCATAGCAATCGAGTAATGCCCGCAAATCCAGTTTGGCCCATAACACCGCCCGCAAAATGGTGAACAGCCGCGTAAAGCTATGCCCCCAGTTGGCCACATAACTCAAGTAACGCAGCAGGAGGTAAACCAGCAGCGCCGTCCACACCTGCCAGCGCACGGCGTTGGCGTTGTGTCCCAGAAAGTCGGCCAGTTGCAAGGTCTGCTTGATCTGCTTGAAAAACACCTCGATCTGCCACCGGCACCGGTAGAGGTCGGCGACGCTGCGCGGACTCCACGTCAGGTTGTTGGTCAGGAACACCATCTCCCGCTCCTCCCCGTCCACCTCCACCAGCGCCACCACCCGGCGCA
>CAIJGS010000379.1 GCA_903820285.1 uncultured Verrucomicrobia subdivision 3 bacterium
CCACCACCTACGACCGCGCCGGCGCACCTTATCACGACGGCACGCTCTACAGTTCACCCACCCAGGCGGTGGGCCAGGTTTATGAAAGTCTGGGCTTCAACGGTTCCAGCACCTATGTGCAAACCCCGGCGCTCTCCATGAGCACCAGCAATGCCACCTTTCTGGCGTGGGTGAATCTGACCGGCAACCAGGCCTCCTACACCGGCATCATCATGTGCAAAGGCGGCAGCACCTATTCCGGCATGATGTTCCCCTCGGCCAACCGGCTGGGCTATCAATGGAACGATGACACCGCCACGTGGACCTACAACTCCGGCCCGCAGGTGCCCACGAACCAGTGGGTACTCGCCGCCGTTTCGATCACCAACAACCGCGCGATCTTCTACGTGGGCCTGACCAACGGTGTCATCACCACGTCCACGAACAATTACACCCACATCTTCCAGGCATTCGACGCGCCGCTGGATGTCGGGCAGGACCCGTTCGGCGGTCGCTGGTTCCGCGGGCTGATTGATGAAGTCTGCGTGTGGAACCGCGCCCTGAGCGCCACCGAAGTCGGCCAGATTCTCACCAACGGCATCAACGGCCTGAGCTTTGCCGGTGCCCGCCTCGCGCCCAATACCAACACCTTTACCTGGGTTGGTAACAGCGATGCGTTTTGGACAAACTCGCTCAACTGGGCCACGAACGCCACGCCCGGCGCAGCCAACACGGTTTATTTCAACGACAGCGCCAACAATACCAGCACGCAGACGGGCACGAACCTGTCCGTGGCCGGCATCAATATCACCGGCGGCTTGCGCGCGGTCGGCATCTATGGCACCAACGCCCTCACGCTCGGCAGCGGGGGCATCCAACTGACCAACACCGCCGCCAATCTCACGCTCGGCGTGCCGGTGGTGCTTGGCACGGCGCAAACCTGGTCGTCCGTCCCCGGCACTTCGCTCACGCTCACGAACAAACTCTCCGGCACGGGCAATCCGGTGCTGACGCTGGCCGGCGGTGGCACGTTTAATTTGAACAACAACGTGGCTGCGGCCAGTTACGGTGGTGCGGTGATGGTCAATTCCGGCACGCTGAATCTGCCCTACGGCTGGAACACGCCTTCAGTCACCGGCAATGTCAGCGTGGGCACCAACGGCACGCTCATCTTCAATTCCCATCCATATTCGTATGGCACGGATAATTACACCACCAACGCCGGGACCATCACTGTGAATGGCGATAATCATCTCTCCAACCTGGAACTGCGCGGCGGGCAGATCAGCGGCACCGGCGATTTGCGCGTGGGCGATATCTGGGGTTATAGCACCGGCGGTCGCTGGGCCTCGCGCTCCAACAACGTCACCGCCACGATCAATGTTGGTTACCTTGCGCTGTACAATGCCAGCATCACCTTCACCGTGGAAAACGGGGCGGCCGATCCGGACCTGCTGATTTCCTCGCCCATGAAAGACGGCGCGAATGGTGCCGCCAGTTTCACCAAGACCGGGCTTGGTTCCCTGACGTTAACCCAACCCAATGTCTACACCGGCAATACCACCAACAGCCAGGGCACCCTCAATTTGAGCGGACCGGATAACATTCTGCCCGCGTCCACCGGCCTGTACCTGGTCACCAATACCGTCCTGAACCTGAACGGCATCAACCAGACCGTGGCCCGGCTCAACGGCGGCGGCAACGTCAATCTGGGGAACGGTTCCTTTACGGATATGGACGCGGCCACGAATATCTTCGGGGGGATTTTCACCGGCACGCCGGTAGGCGCGAATGTAACCGATTATCAGACGGCCCCACCCGGCGGCATCGCGATGGCCGGCACCGGCAAACTGACCCTGACAAACGTGCAGGCCTATGCGGGTGATACCTGGATTTCCTCCGGCACACTGGCTTTGAGCGGAGTTGGCTCGCTGGCGAGCAGTTCCAATCTCGTAGTGGCCGGCGGGGCGACACTGGATACTTCCACGCGGACGGATGGCACGTTGCGGCTGGTGGCCGGACAAACGCTGACCGGCTTCGGCACCGTGCTCGGCAAAGTGGCCGTCACCAGTGGCGCGATCATTGCGCCCGGCGGCACGGCCATTGGCACACTAACTTTGAACAGCCTGCTGAATCTCACCGGCGGACAGGCCTGGCTGGCCATCGGCAAAACGGGCGGCACCCTCGCAAATGATGCCGTGACCGGCGTCACTGCCCTGACCTATGGCGGCACACTCGTGGTTACCAACATCGGCACGGATACGCTGGCCGCCGGCGACAGCTTCAAACTGTTTGGCGCGCTGGCTTACAGCGGCGTCTTTACAAATTTCAACCTGCCACCCCTTGGCACCAATCTGCAATGGAACACCAGCCAGCTCACGGCCAATGGCACACTCGCGGTGATCGCGCTCGCAACGCCGTCACTGACCGCCACCGTCACCGGCGGCTCCAGTTTCTCGCTGACTCTCAGCGGCAACAGTGGTCAAACCTACCGTGTGCTCACCACCACCAATCTGGCACTCCCACTCGCCAGCTGGACGGTCGTTACCACCGGCACCTTTGGCGCCGTGCCGGCGAATTACAATGTGAGCACCGCCACGAACCAGACCGGTTTTTACCGGATCGTGTCGCCGTGAGGCGCGATAAAATAAAATACGGCAACAGCGGATCGCATGCTGCCGATCCACCGTTGCCGCTGCGAGACAGAATTTTCAGACCTTCGCGAGTTGCCGGCGGCTGGCTTTTTTGACCGGCTTAACCGGCGTCACCGCCGCGAGCGTCGCTGCCGGCGCGGGTTTGTTGAATTCCAGCGGGTCCGCGGGCAGATAAAGATAACGCTGGCAGGTTTCGCACAGGCGGACATCTTCGTCGCGTTTGAGGTTCAGCACCACGCCGAGCGGCACCTGCATGTGGCAGCCGGAGCACGTCTGATGGTGCAGCAACGCCACGCCCTTTTTGCCCCGGACCATCATCCGGTCATAGTGGGCGAGTATGGGTTGGGGTATGGCCGCGCGCAGGGCCGCCACATGCGGCACCTGCTCCGGCTGGATGGTTTTTTCAAATTCGAGCGCTTGCAGCTCGAACAACTGTTGCATGATTTTTCGCATAAAATCTATCGTATCAATACGGCCCGTCGGCCTCACCCCGGGACCCGCCCCGTGAGGCTGATTTCGGCGGACAAGAGACTCGAACTCCTGGTGGGCTATCAGCCACTGGCGCTCATGCCTCCGCCGAAATCAACCCCACAGAACACCGGTGCCGGTTCCTCCCTGCGCCGGTCCCTGCAGTGGTTGGCCGCCTTGCGGCGGTCGGGTTGGCAATCAATGTTGCTTGCGGCCCTGACGGCGTTGAATCTTGGGCGCAGTCGCCGTGGTCGTCTGTGTGGCGGTCGTCGCTGTGGCCGTGGCCGGCGCGGTCGTCGCACATTTCTGCGCGCACGCCGGGGCGGTCGCGGTATTGGCAGTCGTGGTCGTGGGAATCGTTGTTTCGCTCATAATTTTGGTTTCCAGTTAAAAAGGTTGTTTCTTTGCAACCGCCTACTATGAATGCAGGCGACATGCCAACCCAACTGCCCCGCCAAAATCAACGCAAACACCTGTCCACCAACGCACAGCTAAATCATCAAATTACCGGGCAAACCGTCTACCCACACTTTTGTGCAATTCTTGCACCGTCTGCCCCGCCTGCGTGCAAGGCTCTATTCCCCGGCTTTTTCGGGCAAACCGGGCGCATCCAGCAGCCCATATTGCTTGAGCTTGTATTGCAGCGCCCGCCGGCTGATGCCCAGCGCTGCCGCGGCCGCCGCGCGGTTGCTCGTAACGTGCAGGAGCGTCTGGCGGATCAGCAATTTTTCCACTTCCGCCAGCGGCGTGCCGGGTCGCACCGTAAAGGTTACCAGATCCGCGTCGAATTCACGCAAGTAATCCGGCAGGGCCGCCACGTCCACCACGGTGGCGCGCGAAGTGATGACCATGCGCTCCACCGCATTGCGCAACTGGCGCACGTTCCCCGGCCAGGGAAACCGCTGGCACAGTTGCAAAGCCTCTGGCGACATCCGTTTGCGTCCGCGCTTATGCTGTGCGGCAAAACGCTCGAAGAAGCGTTCGATCAGCAGCGGAATGTCATCCGCGCGCTCGCGCAACGGCGGCATCACCACCGGCACCACATTCAGCCGGTAAAATAAATCCTCGCGAAACTTTCCCTCGGCCACCGCCGCCGGCAGTTTTTTATTCGTCGCCGCGATGATGCGCACATTCACACGGATCAGCTCCGAACCGCCCACCATGCGGAACGCGCCATCCTCCAGCACGCGCAGCAGGTCGCCCTGCCCTTTCGGCGACAGGTCGCCGATCTCATCCAGAAACAGTGTGCCACCATCCGCGAGTTGAAACCGCCCCGGCTTCTGCGCCGTGGCCCCGGTGAAAGCGCCCTTCATGTGGCCGAACAGCTCTGCCTCCAGCAACTGCTCGGCGAACGCGGCGCAGTTGACGGAGATGAACGGCTTGTCCCGGCGCGGGCTTTGCGTGTGAATCAGCCGCGCGGCAATCTCCTTGCCCGTGCCGCTCTCGCCTTCGATCAGCACGGTCACATCACTCTGCGCCACCTCGCTGATCAGGCGGGACACGGCCTGCATGCTCTCGCTTTCGCCGATGAGCGGATTCGGTTCTTCGCGCTGTTGCAGCCGCGACCGCAGTTCATGGTTTTCCACCACTACGGCCTGATATTCCAGCGCCTTTTGCACCTGCAACCGCAGGCGTTTCAGGTCAATCGGTTTCGGCAGGTAATCGTAAGCCCCCAGGCGCATCGCCTCCACCGCGTTGGTCACCGTGCTGTACGCGGTCATGAGAATGAACAGCGTATCGCGACTATGTGCGCGGATTTGCGCCAGCAATTCCAGACCGTCCGCGCCCGGCATTTTCACATCGGAAATCACGAGATTGTAGAGACTGCGCCGGGCGAAAGCCAGCGCGGCCGGGACATCATTCGCGGCATCCACGTGATAACCCTCACGACGTAAACCCTCCTGCAAACCCGCGCACAGGCCGGCCTCATCGTCCACCACCAGAATTTTGATCTTTGAATTGTCCATGGTCATTCCTTCCGCGCGAGCGGCAGGGTGAGCGTAAGAATCGCCCCGCCGTCAGGAGCATTTCCCGCCGATAAATCGCCGCCATGCGCCACGGCAATCTGCTGCGCAATCCAAAGGCCCAAGCCGTTACCCTCGGCCTTGGTGGTGAAATAAGGATCGAAGATTTCGCCCAATTCATGCTCCGGAATGCCCGGTCCGGTGTCCTGCACGCGCAGCCACAATTTTTCACCAGCCCGGCCCGCGCTCACGGTCACCGACCCCGGCCCGCTGATGGCCTGGACGCCATTGATGATGATGTTCAAAAGAGCCTGCGTGAGCCGTACCGAATCCAGCGTCACCGGCGGCAGGTCGGGTTCCACCACATGCCGGATTGCCACCGACCGCGCCGACGCCTCCGGTTGCAGCAATTCACAGACGTGCCGGATGATCTGGCCGATGTCCGCCGGGGCCAGTTCCAGCGCCGACGGTCCCGCCAGTTTGAGAAACCGTTCCACAATGCTGTCCAGCCGATGGAGTTCACCATCAATAATTCCCAGCCGGGAAGCCAATTTGGCGCGTAAGGGCGGCGGCAGCTCGCTCAAATCCTCCTCCAGCAGTTGAAAATGCACGCCTAGCGAGCTCAGCGGATTGCGCACCTCATGCGCCAGGCGCTTGAGCAACCGCGCCAGCAGATCGCGTTCTTCGGTGGCCGGCCATTGCGCCTCGTCCGGACCCAGCGCCCGCTCCAGCAGATTTTCATTCACACGTACATATAACATGGACGGCCCCGCCCCGCCAACTAACCGCGCTTTGACAATTATTCACCGGCTTTTGCGGGCCACATTGGCAAAGGAACAGAATTTTTTGGTTTCAACTCCCGCTGGCACCTGCCAATTTGAATTCACACATGAAGTTCATTATCATCGCCGCCTTGCTCTTTGCCGGGCCGGCTTTCGCCCAACCGGCCGTTTCCCCGGAGGTTCATCCGGATGGCCGCGTCACGTTCCGGCTCCCGGCCGCCAAGGCCCGGGAAGTCCAGGTGAATTGCGAAGGCGTAAACAATTCCGCCATGCAGCGGGAAACCAACGGCGTCTGGACCTTCAGTACCGGACCGCTGGCGCCGGATATTTATTCCTATTCGTTCAACGTGGACGGCGTGCGCCTGTTGGATCCCAACAATTCGTATCAGAAATACAACCTGCTGAACTGCGAGAGTCTGCTGGCAGTGCCCGGTCCAAAATCGTTGCCATGGGAAATCAATGACGTGCCGCGCGGCGAACTGCACCACCACTTCTATCATTCCGCTGCGGCCGGCGATGACCGTGACTATATCGTGTACACGCCGCCGGGCTACCAGCCTTCCGCCTGGAAAAAGTATCCGGTGCTGTATTTGCTGCACGGCTACAGCGATGACACTTCAGCCTGGTCCACCGCCGGGCGCGCCAATGTGATTCTCGATAACCTCATCGCCCGCGGCCAGGCCCAACCCATGATCGTGGTCATGCCGCTCGGCTACGGCACCATGGAAATCGTCCAAGCCGGCTGGGGCCGCGTGCACGATCCCAATCTCGTACAACGCAACGTGGATAAATTCACCGCGACCCTGCTCGGCGAAGTCCTCCCGCAGGTCGAAAAGGAATACCGGGTTTCCAAAGACCGCCAGTCGCGGGCCATCGCCGGCCTCTCGATGGGTGGCACCGAATCGCTCCTCGTCGGATTGAACCATCCCGACCAGTTTGCGTGGATCGGAGCCTTCAGTTCCGGCGGCTTGAACACCAATTATGTGACGCAGTTCCCGCAGCTGAATGCAAGTGCCAATGACCGCCTGCGTCTGCTGTGGGTCAGTTGCGGCCGTGACGACCAGCTCGTGAAAAATAACCGGCAACTCTCCGATTGGCTCACCGCCCGGGACATCCACCACACTTGGGTCGAAACGGACGGCAGCCACAGCTTTCGTGTCTGGCGCCGCAATCTGGCCGCGTTCGCCCCCCTGCTCTTTCAGCCCAAACGGTAAAACAAAAAAGGCACCCTGAATGAACAGGGTGCCTTGAAGGGGAAAAAGTGGATTACTTCTTCACGCCGAGGATCGCGTCCTTGGCCGCTTTCGCGACGCGGAACTTCACGACTTTCTTCGCGGCGATCTTGATGGTTTCGCCAGTGGCCGGATTGCGGCCGATGCGCGCCTTGCGGTTCACGAGGACGAGCTTGCCGAGACCCGGCAGGGTGAAGCTGTTCTTGGCATTCTTGTAAGCCAGTTCCGCGATGTACTCGAGGATTTCAACGGCTTGCTTCTTGGTGATGCCGTTCTTTTCGGCGATTTCCGAGGCGATTTGAGATTTGGTCAGAGCTTTGGCCATAATTTTATATATGTATGTTGGTTGTACTTGCCTTGTAATTAAAGCATATCGTGACCGTTCGCCAAGCGAAAACCGTGAATTTATTGAGGATTAGTTGAATTCACCCCCGCCCGCGCCGGGCAGAATGGATAAAAAACCGGGTTTTACGGGTGTTTTTCGTTTATTTTCAAGCGGTCCCGGTCCCCCGGCATGCGTGCAGCCCCGTAAAATAAGCGGCAAACCGCCGTCCACTGTTGACTTAATGCAGCCATTTTCCCTCGCCTCGCCATTCTTTTGGGAGTATTCAACCTGCATCCGCCGTCCAATCCACATGCGAATTTCCATCCTCCTCTGCCTGCTTCTGACCGCCGGGCCGCTCCCGGCCGGCGCCCGCGTGATCCGAATCTGGAGCCGGGACGAACTCCTGGCCGCCGCCGATCTGGCCGTCATCGGCACACCGGTGACCACGCGCGACCTCGCCGAAACCAACTCCCTCGGCTGGTCTTCCACCGCCACCTTTCAGTCGCGTTTTCGCGGCGTTGAAACCACCATCCATATTACCGATGTACTAAAAGGGAGTCCGGCCAGCGACCGGCTGGTCCTGCACCATTACCGTTACGAACTGACCTGGGGTTCTCCGCCGAACGGTCCCTGTCTGGCCTCACTCGAACCCAACGACACCAACCCGTGGGTGCTGTTCCTCGTCAAAGATGCGGCTGGCCAGTACGCCCCAGTCACCGGCCAGGAAGATTCCGCCCTGTCACTCCGGCCCCTCACTGTCGAATATGGCCGCACCGCCGGCCTTCCCGTGCTGCCGCCCATGGCCGACGCCAATCCAGCCATCCGCCACCCCATCGCCCTGGCGGTCCCACTGCGATTACTGATCCATCGTACCGCCGACATCTTTGGCGTGGTAGTGGACACCAATTCATTTATATCCACGAATCTGACCGTCGGCACCAATATGGCTTTCGGCACCCAGTATGAATGGTTCATTTATCCAGCCGGCACAACCCGCCCCGCCCATGGTGAAATGGGACTGACCGGCAGTTTCAGTTTTCCCATCAGTCCCATGCAGTGGTCGGCCGCCAGCGATTACCTGTCGCCGGCCGGAAAAAAATATAAAACGTATCGGGTAGAACTTGCCTTGACCGCGTTTGAGACCGACATTCCGGTTCAACATATGTGGTCGCCGGCCGCTGGCAGCCGCTATCAGGTTTTGTGGCAGCAGACATTGAAACAGACGATCAAACCATGAAGGCAAATAAAGTCATTTTCCGGCCCTGGCTGGCGCTCATATTGAGCGCCGGCCTGGCTGGCT
Organism: uncultured Verrucomicrobia subdivision 3 bacterium; assembly: GCA_903820285.1. Classification (GTDB taxonomy): domain Bacteria; phylum Verrucomicrobiota; class Verrucomicrobiia; order Limisphaerales; family UBA11358; genus UBA11358. The sequence continues at coordinate 8,705 of CAIJGS010000379.1, forward strand.
GTACCACGCCAGCACCGCCTGCCCAGCCACCGGCCACCACGCCGGAACCAACCGCCCATACCGCATTGGCTGCCCTGCACACCGGCATGACCTTGGGGCAGGCGGATAAGGCGTTACAGCCACTGGGTGGCATCCGGATATTCACCGTCAGCTCCGCCGAGCGCCGCAGCTACCACTATGTTTTTCAGCCGTTGGGAAATAAAATACTCCTCCAATTCGACAGCCACAACCGGCTGGCCAAATGGGGTGCCGACGGCAACGATGAAGACCGCCAGTTCACCGCCAAAATCTCCGCCATCCTTGCCGGTTGCCAGCGGATCAAGCCCGGCATGACCCGCGCGGAGTTATTGCAGGAATTCACCACCGAAGGCGGCCTTTCCACCGCCCGGCAGCGGACCTACGTTTATCGCCGGTGTCCCCTCTTCAAAGTGCAGGTGGACTTTGCCCCAGCCGACCCTTCCATGCAGGTTGAAAACCCGGGCGACTCCATCGTCAACATTTCCAAACCCTATCTCGAATGGGGGATCGCGGATTGAACGGAATCACCTTATAATGAACCCGGTATGAGATATGTATGCCTCCTCCGGTTAACCCTCGTCTGGCTGGTCGCCCTGTTCACGGCGGCCACGGCCGGGGCGCAGCCCGGTGGCGGGTTTGATTATATCAGCCTGGAGGCGCGCCTGCTTCAGACCCCCGAGGTCTTTCAAGCCACCTTGACCAACTTCGCCAAAACCATGGTCCATCCCGGCCCTCCGAATCATCCGTACGCCGCCTACGATTACGCGCTCACCTTCCGGGTGGACCACGTTTTCAAAGGCAGCCAGACCAACCGGCCGCTGGTCCTGAAATTCGCCGATGTCGGCACCTGCGTGGAATTTGAACGCTGGACGACCAACCGGGATGCCTTCCTGTTCTTTGCCAGCAACGGCGAAACCGAGGCGTCCCTGGCTAGCCGTTTTTTTGGGGAAGTAAACTTCATCTACCTGGGTCCGACGGTGCAAGGTAAAAAACTCATGCTAGAACCCGATGCATTCAATCGGGTCTATGACCAGAACCTGGTCATCCTCACGCAACCCGCCGACATTCTGAACCGCGCCCGCGCCTTCGCCCGGAATCCGCCGGCCACCTCCAACACCCATAAGTTTTACCTTCCGGAGCCCAGCTCCACCGACCACTACTTCTTCAACTGCTACCTGACCGTGCCCGTGGATTCCACGCTGGAAGCGACCGCCCGGCACCTGATCGCCACGCCGGAAGATTTTATTGCCGCCAAAACCAACGCCGCCCGCGTGCCGCAATGGTGCAGCGATTGGCGCGCCGAAGGCGTTGGCGCCCTCCAATACTTCCAGTCCGCCCGCAACATCCACCTCCTGAAATCCCTGCTCACCGCGCCGGATTGCGACACGAACAAGGACTGGTCGACCCAATATCGGAACCTGAACGCCATCCACAAAAACTACGTCGTCCGCCGCCGCGCGTTTGAAGTCTTGCAAGGCTGGAACATTCCGGTGCCCCGGCCGGTCACCGAAGAAATCAGCATCGCCAAATAATCGGCTTCAGCTACGGCCGAAACCAGCGACCGCCGAAAATCCAACCGCCATCGTCACATCAGGGCGCCAATTGCTTCAACACCGGCACCCCGTTCGTCATCCAAATGGACACCAGCGCCAGCCCGTTGCTGGAGACAATCTTGAAATCACCCGTATTCATGCCATTCGTCAAATCCGGCAGCGACCAAGTGGCAGACCGATAACTATTCCCGCCAAAAAAACTGGCGTTCGTGGAACCCGGCCCATAACAGTTCACGAAACTCAGCCCGGTATTATCCGTTGTCACCGTCCCGCCATTGGTGATGCAGTTCATGAAAACCACCGCCCCCGTAAGATTGGTTGCCAAAAACTGGCCGGGGTTGAACTGGCAGCTTGAAAAAGTGACTGAACCCGCGCGCACCGCATAAACATTCCACGGATTATCCAAAATCTCCTGCCCCACAACGACCGGCCCCTGCACCGCGCCCGGAATATAATACGCCAGCCCGGCTCCGCCGGATTCATGGTTGATCGAACCGCCGGTAATGGTGTTATGCGTGTTATCACAGATACAAATGGCAATGGCACAAGCGGAAATCTGGGGATTATTGATCGGCACATTCCAGGCTCCATCATTGATGCCAAAGGTACAATTATGCGCCACCGGCGCATTCAGTATCGTATAATCGGCCCCGCCAAAACCTGGAATAACCCCGGCAGAGTCGTACGGTTGATAGACATTGTTCGTCGTAAAGTCACAGGAATGCAGGCTCTGGGGGAGTTCAAAACCGATATAACACCAGTCGGCAAAGTTGTTCTGGAATATGCCCACCGGTGTCCCGGCCGCCCCAAACCCCAGCGGATTGGCCAGATAAAAGCCCGCCACATTGAAACCATTCGCCGTCAGATCCGCAAAGCGGCCGCGGCCCTGCATGCTGCAAAAAAATCCGCTGCGCGCATTGGCCGGCGTATTCAATCCCAGGGGAAAGGTCACGCAATTATAATCGCACCAACTGGTGGGCCCGGAGGCAATGGGAGACGCCCCCATCATCCAGCCGGGAGATTGTTGAAAGCCGCCATAAACCGACAGCCCGGCAACGGAGACATTCGTCATTCCCCGGGTGGAAATCACATACCCCGTCGCATTCCCTGCCATATGTAAGCGACAGCCATACCCGTAAATCACCTCGTTATCATTATGAATCACGATGTTGGTAACGTTGAAATCACCCACCGGACAGATCACCGGCACCCCGGAATTGAACGCCGCCGCAAACACCGCCGTGTCGTCGTTCGTTCCTCCCAAGGCTTGCACAGTAATGTTTGTCATGCCCACATTAATGATCGCCGCCGGAATGGCGGAGGCGGAGATCTGCTGGATGGCTTGCGTGGTCACCAATGAAACCAGCGCGCTCAAATTCGATCCTCCCAACGGTATCGGTCCCGTCAGGTATGCCGCATTAAGATTCGTCAATCCCGCACCGTTCCCGTAAAATACCGAGTTCGTGTATGTCCCGGTGGACACAAATTGCGCCGCATTGGTCTGCCCGTAAAACGATGTTCCGATGAAATTCAGCCCCGTGTTGTCAGTGGTTATGGCCGGCGGACCGGCGGAATTTTGATCAATGCAATGGACGAAGTTCACCGGCCCGGTACAGTTTGTCACAATGATCTGTGCCCAACCGCCCACGCACCCGATCACATTGAAATAACCCGACCCCGTCAGATAAAACGAGCCGTTGCCCCCCAGCATGCTCGTGCCTGATATCGTACCGCCGTCGAAGCTCGACCCGCCGTACCATGCCCACGTGCAGTGATTGATTGAACCACCGTTTACCTGCCCATGCCACCGGGACAAAGCCCCCACGCCGATATAGCAGTTGCCGATTTGCGGATTCACCATGCTGAAATTAGGCGATCCAAAGGAAACGCCCCACGAGCAATTCTGCGCTTTTGGCGAGTTTAAGAAAACATACTCAGGACTTCCAAAGTACGGAATGACATTGCCTCCGTCATAGTAAAGGTATGCATTGTTGGTGGTGAAATCCATGGTGTGACTGCCTCCCGGAATTTCCATCCCTACGTAACACCAATCCGCCTCGCAATTGTCAATGGATGATAGCGGAGTCATATATGCGTTCCCTTGGTTGGTGTTAGCCATGTAAAAACCCACCACATTGAACCCGTCTGCCGTCAGATCCCGCCAGTGGTTCCAACCATAGCCATTCAAATAAAATCCCGACCGGGCATTGGCCGGCGTACCGTTACCGCCTCCGGCACTGGTCATTTTCCAATCAGCCATGCCTGGTCCGGTAATGCCGCTTGTAAAAGTCCAGCCTGGCGTCTGATGAATTCCCCCGTACACACTTAACCCGGCAATGCTCACATTGGTCATGTTCCGCGTCGAAATCACATAGCCCGTCGCATTCCCGGCCATATGCAAGTGGCAGCCATACCCGGAGATGGATTCGTTATCATTATAGATGACAATGTTCGTCACATTATAATCGCCCACCGGACAGATCACCGGAACCCCGGAATTGAACGCAGCGGCAAATGCGGCCGTGTCATCATTCATGCCGCCCAGGGCATGCACGGTGATATTCGTCATTCCAATGTTAACAATTGCTGCCGGTATCGCAGAGGTGGAAATCTGCTGGATGGCCTGCGTCGCCACCATTGAAACCAATGCGCTTAAATTGGTTGAACTAAAAGGATTTGTCGAAAAATAGGGCGAAGAAACCACGGCATTGCTGGCCATATTGACCACAGCATTGGAAGAAAGCACGGCAACGGTGCCAAGTATCGGTGCTCCGGTTAGGGCAGAGTAGGGGATATTGCTCAGATTGGCCCCATTGCCAATAAATGAGCCGGTAAAAGACTTGGCCGTAATGGCAGACGAACTGTTGGTGGGTGCGATGTTGTTGGTAAGGCTGGCGATCCCGCTTACGTTCCGGGCATCAACCGTCACGGGAAACGCATTTCCGAAATTCATCTCTTTGTAAAGAATCGCCGCGCGGGCGATCATGCCCGCCGTGCTGGGGTGGACACCGTCATTTTCAAACAATCCCAAACTGAAGCTGTTGGTGAAGGATGGAAATTGCGACCAAAGATCGGCGTATGACCAGTTTTGGGCCTGACACAGGAGGCGGTACTGGTAATTTAGTTCCACCATATTGTTGCCCACATTCGGGGGCTGGCCGACCAAAGTGATTTTGGTCTTGGCTGGCAGCATGGTGGAAAGCGATGCCATCTGGTTGGACCAGGCCATGCTCGTATTGCCGTTCACATCATAACTGTAGGGCCAATGAATATTGTTAAATATGAATACATCCGGGTTGAAGGCGGCGAATATTTGAACCCACAAATTGGTCCACCCGGTTAAATACTGGTCAAGACTCCTCCCGGCAAAGCCAAATTGAATGTATTGCACCCCTCGGTTTGTGCTGAGAAACAAGGGGCAAAACAAGATGTTTGTCCCGGACAAATTGGTGATCATCATGGTGTAGTCACTTGCCGGTGGCACCGGCCAGTTTGTGCGGATAAAATTCGTGGCAATACCATAGGTGGATATGCCAAACGTGTTGGTATATCCGCCGTTGATGGACCAAATTGTCACGTTGTTCGATCCGCCCGTCGGCGTGGTGATGTAGCACATGCCCGCCAGGTTTACGGAGTTCGTCGGCATGGGAGTTATTCCATTGCCAAAAATTGGATTCTGGCCTGTGAACATCACATTGTTGGTTGCGTTCGTCGTCATCCAACAAAGACCGTATCCAAGCGGCCAAATGGCCGGGGAAAACGACGTTAAAACATGCGCTGTTTCGTTCCCCCATCCATAACCTTGACCGTTGCAGGTACCAGCCGCTCCGTCGTCACCATAGGCATTGCGAAGTAACGAACCAAGCACCCATGCAGTGGACATGCCAACCCCTTGGCCGCTGTCTTCACGGCCGGTTCCATCCGTGTACGAGTCTCCCATGATCATCACCACGGCATTTGATTGCGAAGCCACACTGGAGATGATGCCGCCAATGGAAGCGGCCGACAGGTTTTGATTGGTAAATGCTAAAATGTCATTACCCATTACTGGCGGATTGGAGGATATCACCGAATTTAAAGTGCCGGAGAGATTGTTCAGAAAAGACGATGATGCCGTAATCCCGGACACGATGTTGGTTAAATTCGTGGCTGCCAGCGCCGGGATCGAGGAAGTGGCATATGTTTGTGCCGCCTGTGCTGCCACCAGCGCATTTAAAGCGTTCGTGTCCAACTGCCCCACCCGAACAGTGCCGCTCACCGTCCCCGCCGTCGCGGCAAACAGCGCCGCCGGCGCAGGCGTGATCGGCTGACGCGGATTCAGTTCTGTGAACAGTGTGGCCCCGTTTGTCCGTACCGCCACATCCAGCCAGTAGTTGGTCCCGTTAAAAATACTCCCAAAGTCAATCGCCGCCAGAAACAAGCCATTGCTTACCACCACGGCCGAATTGGTCATCGGCCCGGCAATGACCGCCCCCCCGGCATTGGTGGCAAAAAGCCCAAATTGAAAATCATAACTACCATTGGCCGGGCCATTGGCATCGTTTAATCGGCCTTGATACGAAAATGCCGTACCTTGCCCAAGCATGCTATTCGCCCAGAACAGCAAACCAGCAAAAACACCCCCCCCCCCGAATTTACCTAAATCACTAATAATCATATATTTGTCATTTCCATTCTGGAAAATTAATCGAAGTTTTCCGATTATTCAAGGTTATTTGCCCAAACTTCCCCAAAACACGCCTGCGTTCCTCACTCGGATTCAGTTTATTTCCCTTTGGAGTTGTAAAACTATTTTCAAAAATCGCCTTCGCCATAATGCGTCTTTATCGTTAA
>CAIJGS010000380.1 GCA_903820285.1 uncultured Verrucomicrobia subdivision 3 bacterium
CGCGCGCGTAAACCTGGGCCTCCGTTTTCTTCGGCTGGCTGGAGGCGGACGCCGCCTCCACTTCTATGTCCGTTTCGCCGCCCGGTTTCACCGCGATCTTTTCCGCCGGGGCACCCTCGCCCGCCGGCACCACTTCTTCCGCTGGCTTGTCCAAGACTACCGGCAGGTAAACATATATACCCGGTCTGATGATGGGCAGCACCGCCGACACCCCCAGCACCTGAAACAGCGGCCGGTTCCGAACGAGTGCCACCTCAAAGGCTGCATACAGATTCGCAATATACAGTAGAATCAGCATCACCAGACCCACCGACGACTTCACAAATCCCCCGATTACGGACGGATTGGCGGCCAATTGCAGGCGCGTTACCGGGTTGATTTTGATTTCCGGCGGAGGCGCATGCCGGGACTCCGTGGGCTCAATGAACGGTTCCACATAACCCGCCAGCTTGGGATTCTGCCCCAGATCTTTCAACGATTGCTGGGAAAAACGCGACCACGGCAGGTTGGTGTAAACATCCCCATCGCAATGCAACATGATGCCGTTGTCATCCGATTTTACGATCTCACCCGAAAAGGATGAACCGTCTGTCAGGGTCACACTATCCGCCGCCGGCAAACGCACCGCGAACGCCAGCCAGACGCAGATTAATAAAAAGGTTTTGCGCACAGCGATTTTCTAGCAAAGCCGGAGCCCCGACGAAAGCAAATTCAACGTCCTCAGCCGGATGTTTCTGCCCCCGCCGCCAGTAATTCCATGATCCGCGCCGGTGCTTCATCGGTTTCGAGCAGCCGCGCCATGGTTTTCATGTGCGGATCTATATGCGTAAAAAACTGTTTGTACGCCGCGCAAAGGTAGTTTAATCCCGCCTCCCCATCCGGCGTCTGGCTGAACCGGTGCTTCGGACATTCCCCGTTGCAGGCAAACCGCACCGCGCATTCGCGGCAATACTTCGGCAATGATAACAGTTTAGCCTCACCGAATTCTGTTTGCGCCGGCGAATTCACCATGCCGCCCAGACTCTGGTTCAGGATGTTGCCCAGCCGATGGCGCGGATAGACATAATGATCGCAACTATACACATCCCCATTGTGTTCCATGGCCAGCGCACCGCCGCATTTCTCCGCGAAGACGCATAGGGATGAGCCCAACCCCATCCAGTTGCCCAGTGCCACATCAAATAATTGTACAAACGTCGTGCCGACATCGTGCCGCACCCAGTCGTCAAAAATCGCACACAGAAACCGCCCATACTGCTCCGGTTCCACGCTCCACGGTGTTACCGCGGAAGCATTCTCAGCCACTCCCGGCCATGGCGGGGCCGCAAAATCGTATCCCGCCGCCCGCATTTCCGGCACCGCCGCCCGCTCCACCAGCGGAATAAATTGGATAAAACTGCTGCCAATGCTCTTTAAAAACCGGTACAGCTCCTGCGGATGCTGCGAATTGATCCGGTTCACCACCGTCAGCGTATTGAATTCCACCCCGTGTTTCTTGAGCACTTCCAGCCCCCGCATAACCGCCGGGAACGTCGGCTGCTGTCGTTTGTCCACCCGCAGGGCATCATGCCACTCCGCCGGCCCGTCAATCGAGAGCCCCACCAGAAACCGGTTCGCCGCCAAAAATTCGCCCCACGCATCGTCCAGCAACGTCCCGTTGGTCTGGATGGCGTTGAAAATGGTTTTACCACCGGCAAACTGTTCCTGCAACTGCACCACCTTTTGGAAAAAACCCACCCCCAGCAACGTCGGTTCCCCACCCTGCCACGCAAAATGAATTTCCGGTCCCGGCTGTTCCTGAATGTACTGCCGCATATACTCCGCCAGCACGGTATCATTCATCCGCCAGGCCGCCTCACCGGGATACAGCGCCTCCTTCTCCAGATAGAAACAGTATTTGCAATCCAGATTGCAAATTGGGCCGAGGGGCTTGGTCAGGACGTGGAATCCCCGCCGGACATTGGTTTCAGATGACAGGCTCACTCGCCCGCAGAATACGCGAGCCAGCCGGATGGTGCAAATAGTGTAATCGCAGCCAGGTATCCACCGAATTGGTGATGCCCACAACCTTGACGACGACCTGCTTGGTAGTATATTCCCAACAGCATGAGCCAATTCGAACCCGGGCGCTGGACCCGACGTGATTTTCTCGGCACGGTCGCCGGGGCCACCGCCGCCTCCTTGACCGGCACCCTGCCCGTGTCAGCCACCGACTCCGCCAAACGCCGGCCCAACGTCCTGTTCCTGATGGCCGACGACATGCGCGTGGAAATCGGTTGCTATGGCAGTCGCTTCGGGGCCAAGACCCCCAACCTCGACAAACTCGCCCAATCCGGCGTGCGGTTCGATCGCAACTACTGCCAGTTTCCGCTCTGCAATCCCTCGCGCTCATCCCTGCTCACCGGTCGCAAACCTTCCACCACCGGTGTGCTCGGCAATCGCACTGGCTTTCGTGAAGCTCACCCCGACTGGACCAGCCTGCCCCAGTTGTTCCGGGAAAACGGCTACACCACCGTCCGTGCCGGCAAAATCTTTCACGGCGGCATCGATGACCCCAAAGCCTGGCAGGAATCCAGTGGCGGCGAAGCCGCTGATGAAGGCGGCATGCAATCCTCCACCGTTGGCAAAGTAATCCGCCAAAGCAATCTGCTCACCAACAACACCCAGGCCGCCACCGCCGCCATCGAATCCGAGGGCCGCAAGCGCATCGCCTATTCCGACCGCATCGTCGTGCTTGAAGGCAACGGTGAGAACCATGGCGATTACCACACTGCCGACCGCACCATCGAAAATCTGCGCCGCTACAAGGACCAGCCTTTCTTCATCGCCTGTGGCTTCGTAA
>CAIJGS010000381.1 GCA_903820285.1 uncultured Verrucomicrobia subdivision 3 bacterium
ACCTCGGCGTTTGCATGTTTTTCCACTGTCTTGAATACTTTAATTGCCTTGATTGGCGGGGAAAACCACCGTTTACCCCAAGTCGCGAAGACACCAAGGGGGCGGTTAAGCCCCTGATGCACACGGATGAAACACCGACGTGGTTGACAGATATAAGACGCGTAGCCATGCTGAATTTCCATGAACCTTTCGTCACTGATTAACATCGCGACATCTTTGGAAACTGCGCTTCTGGAAATCGAGGAATGTCGGCTCTGGGATAAAAGTCTCCGCTGTAAATATGCGGAATATCTTGTCGCTAAGAAGCTGGCGCAGCAAAAACACTCAGTTGAAATTCTCAATGAACGCTCTAACACCAACGCAGATATTTTTCTGCCACAAATAGGCAAGCGGGTCGAGGTCAAATCGAGCTGCTTCCATAAAGACGGCTGGGCTGACGCCTCATTCAGTGACGGAAAGCAGATTTTCGACAAGAAATTTGATTACTGCGTTTGGGTTTTGTTTGATAAAGAAGCCGCTAAACCAAAACACTTACTGGTCTTTACCAGGGACGAAATAAAGGAAGTTGCCCAAAAAAGGAACGGCGTCGGCAGTCATATAACAAATCAGTTTTTGCTTTTGTTGGCACCAAATCTTAACGAGTTTGAAGGCTATGCCAAGCCTTTCGCCGTTGAAAAGCGTCTGGTAACGCATCGGGCGCAATTTGAGAATCGCTGGGAGAAAATCAAATGATTTTGACGGTCTAAAACGTCCCGCCGTGAATGGGTCAACAGTATTGCAGTAGGGACAAAAGTCGAATGGACAACATCCGGTATTCCTTCTCGTAAGTTCCCGAACGGCAGCGCATGTTTTTTATACACTGTGAGGGCAAAGTTTCAGGGTTGAGATTTACGCGCCCTTGCGGAAAACCCGCGCGCACTGGAAACGGCCAAACCCGGTTGGAGGTCAAACGCGACGGAAGCCGGCCGCGAGGAAGCACCCAGCCACGCCTGCGGCGAGCGTGCCCCCAAAAACCTGACACCACCACCCGGCCCCCTCACCCCTTATACAATTCAAACGTCCCCACCAGCAGGAGCAGTTCGGGATGGGTGGTGGCGAGCTTGGGCAGAATGACCCGGACGCGGGAGCGATATTGCTCCAGTTTTTCGCGGAGCGGTGCCAGGTCGGGCGCTTTGTCCCAGTGCAGGTTTTTCAGATCAATGACGATCCGGCTCTTGCTCTGGGCCAGGGATTCCCGCAGACGGCGGCCGAGTTCCTCGGCGTTTTTGGCGGAAAGCGCGCCTTCCAGCCGCAGCCAGACCTGGTCCTTGGCGTGTTGCAATTCCACCTTTACGGAGAAGTCCGGATTTGAAAAGTGCTTCTGCACTTCTTCCCAGGACGGAAATGTGCCCCAACGCGCTTCCGGCATGCGGTAACTCGTGCGTTGTAGTTTCGGATGCTGGAACCAGTCGATCTTCAAGGTAACTCCGGTCCACAGCGCCGCGAATACGGCCATCACGGATTTGGCCCGCACTTGCAGCGTCGGCGCGCCCAAGTCCCGGTAAAGGTTCCGTTCCAATTCGCCAATCCACTTCCGAATTTTGGCGTTAGGACCCATGACGCGGCCGGTGAGGAACACCGGGTAGGCGTAGCGCAGTTCGTGTGCGAAATAAGCCGCCTTGGCCCGGAGGTGCGGATTTGGCGAATCCTTGAGCTTGAGCCAGCCCAGATACCGGGTCTCCAGCACGCGATAGATGCTCGGGCCGAGCCGCTGGAAATCCTGTTCGAAACACCAACGTTGGATGTCCTCAATCTGCTCCGGCGACAGCGTAGGATGCTTGATCATCGTGCGGAAACCATCGGCGCGGCGGTAGAACAAATCCTTCTCATTCGTATACACATCCTGCAACAGGTTTTCCTTAATGATGCGTTCGTAGAAGGGCGTGCCCGGCACCGGCCCGTAAATCAGATACTGGCCCAGCGCCGGCTTGAGCTTCATCAGCCCGTCCAGCTCCTGCGCCACAATCTCCGGCGTCTGGTAGTCAAAACCCACAATCATGGAGGCCAGCACCGTGATGCCGTGTTCGCGAAACTCCGTCAGGATTTCCGGCACGGGGCGGCCCTGCTGCTTGGCGTAATTGGAACGCGTGCCTTCATAGCCGATCCAGAACCCATCGATGCCCATCTCCAGAATTTCCTCCACCTTGTACTGGCTGATGGCCTTGATACTGGAGAATGCAAAAATGGAAAGCGTCTTGCCGCCCTCCATAACACAGTCGCGGAATTCCATCGCCCGTTTCTTATTGAGCAGGAAATCCTCGTCCAAGATGAGGAACACGAGGTTCGGGTCGGTGTCCAGATACCGCATCACTACGTTGTAAATGTCGCGTCCCGTGGGCAGGAGGCGGATGTGTTTGCGGGAGAAATAATGCGAGGTGCAGCAGAAATCACAGCCGTTCGGACAGCCCAGGCCGGCAAAAATCTTACCGGTGCCGGACACCTTCCAGCCGAACACCTTCAGCCAGCTCACTATGAGCGGATGCTTGTAGGGCATGGGAATCTCGGGCTCGCCCAGCAGCCGGCGGAACCAGGCCACGCCCTCTTCGCGGCAGATGTAGTCCGCGTAAGGTTTGAGCACGTCATCCTTCAGCACGGTGCCGTAGCCACCGAGCACAATCTTGGTGTTCGGCGCGTGTTCGCGGATCAGGGCGACCATCTCCTTCATCTTGTGGATGACCGCCATGATGAACGAGATGCCAACGTAATCGTAGCCCTTCTTGAGCTCGCGGAGAAATTCGGCGCGGGACGGGTATTGCAGCACCACCGTGGGGGCGTCGAGGTTCTCGGCAATGTAATCAAGGCCGAACTGGACATTCACCGTGCGCGGGCTGAACACGCCCTGCACGCGGGTCACCTGGCGATAGAGCAGTTCGTAACCGACGGACGGCGCATCGCCGTATTCCGGCCCCAAGGGGCGGCAGACACTGGTCAGCAGAATTTTTTTCATGGGCATATTACGTGATACTAGCCGGACAAGCCGGGATTACGGGATATCATCCGGCCGGGTGATATCGCTGGTCGGCGACTCGGATAGAGACGTGATTGAACAGGGCTACCCGGCCAATGCAGTAAACAGCAATCCCGGCCGCTGTCCAAGATTCAATGCTACGGCGGGGGCCGGCGGGAAGACCCCAATTTACTGCGCAATTGCCGGTGGGCCGGCCATGCGTAAAACACAATGACCGCCAAAAGCCATTGCAAACATTGGATTTAAACACTGGTGCCATAATGGGAGGGTCATGACAGCCTTATGCCGCCCCGGGCCGGCTTGCATCATTGGATGTTTGATAAATGCCAAAATCTGGCCATACCTCAAAATGGCTTAGGTTGGGTTTCCAGCCCACATTCCGGCAGAGCCAGATATATAAATCGCAGATGTTCATACCTGCCCACCGATAGCTGGGGCACTTTCACCGAACCATTGATGGCGGAACCCCGGTCGAACCGGCTGCGGTTCGCTCGGTTTCTCATACCTTGCTCGCCATGACATTGAAGCGGGTAATTTGCATTGCCTCGCCGGCGGCGTTTGCCCCATAGTTAAAATCGAATTCCATGTGCCGGAAGGAACATTTGCCGCCTCAGAAAGCGTTTTGGCTCACCCTGAAAATCATGTTGATGATTTTGGGGGCGGGCGGCTTTGGTTTGCGGGCGGCGGGCGGGGATCCGGCGGCGGATGCGGTTGCGAACGAAACCAATTCCCCTAATAAAACCCGGCCTTCCGCCCGGCTGGAACTGGATTCCGCCAACGTGGTGGTGACGGGGCAGTTTCTGCCCGGGGCGCAGGAACAGGAAATCATTTTTGATCATCCTGTAATGGGACAATATTTCTGCCTGGAAACTCTTTCCGCCCTTGATGGTCGTCCTTATGCCGCCGTGGCTGAAATCAATCTGCTGGACCAGGCCGGCCATTTGCTGAGCCGCACCAACTGGACCATCGCGTACGCCGACAGCGAGGAGCATGACCGCGAGGATGGCTCGGCCGACAACGTGCTCGACAACAACCCGAACACCGTCTGGCATACCCAATGGAATGCGAATTCACCGAATCATCCGCACCATCTGGTTTTAGACCTCGGGCAGCATGAAACCCTCAGCGGGTTTCGCTATCTGCCCCGGCAGGGCCGCGGGGCGCTCGGCGGACGCATCAAGGATTACCGGATTTATGTGGGCGATAATATGGTGGAGGCATATTCACCCAACCAGGAATTGCCGGCGAAATGTTACCTGATGAGCTATTTCACCGGCGATGGCACAGAGGGGTTGCATCTGGCTTACAGCCTGAATGGCTATCGCTGGGAGGAAATCAATCGCGGCCAACCCCTGCTGCCGCCCCTCGTGGGCGGCAAACTGATGCGCGACCCATGTCTGCTGCTCGCCCCGGATGGCACCTTTCATCTGGTCTGGACGGCTGACTGGACGGGCAATTACTTTGGCTACGCCGCTTCGAAGGATCTGTTGCACTGGTCGGCCCAGTCCGTCATTCCCGTGATGGCCGCCGAACCGACCGCGTTGAATTGCTGGGCACCCGAAGCCTTCTGGGATGCCAGCCGGCAGGATTTTCTCGTTTTTTGGGCCAGCACCGTCACGGCCCGGACCGGCTGGACCGGCCGGCCGGATAACAACCGGATTTACGGGGCGAACACCCGGGATTTCAAAACCTTTTCGCCGACGCGCCTGCTGTTTGACCCCGGTTCGAGCGTGATCGACGCCACCCTGCTCACGGTCAGCAATTATTTCAACCTGGTGTACAAGGATGAAAAAAACAGCCATTTGCGGATGGTCGCTGCCGCGCATCCAGATGGCCCCTTCGGCCTGCCGGGGCCGGTGTTGGAAACGGACAATGCGGAAGGGCCGACCGCCTTTTGGCTGAGCAGCCAGGCGGTGGTATTCTATCACGTCATTTCGGGGGACCGGTGCGGTGCGGTCAAGAGCGCGGACCTGCAGCATTGGGATGACATTTCCTCCGGCGTCGTCTTCCCGCCCGGCTGCCACCAGAGCACGGTTTTGGAAGTGCCGGGTGAAAAACTGAAACCGCTGTTGCAGGCTGGCATTCTGGAGGCCGGCACCACGGCGCAAGCTTCGGAACTGGGCATCGGTGATTGGATCTGGACCACCAATGTCACTGACCGGCAGTCCTGCCGACTCTGGCGTGGGTTTGATATTCCAGGCAAGAGCCTGGTGGCCCGCGCTGAACTGCGAATGACGGCGGACAACAGTTATACGGCATACCTTGATGGTCGGGAAATCGGGCGCGGGGGCGATGCCAACAGTCTGGCGGAGTATGACCTTACGTTACTGATGTCGCCCGGACATCATGTGCTGGCCGTGGAAGCCTTCAACGACACGCTGGACGCAGGGGTGATCGCCGGGCTGCATATCAAGCTGGCCGACGGACATACCCAGGAAATCTACTCGAATCCAACCTGGCGGATCGCGCCCGGGAATGTGCGCAATTGGCAGACCCGTGAGGTAGCCGGAGCTGACTGGCTGACCGCCCAGGTGGTCGGCTATGCGGGCAAGGCGTGGTGGCGGTATCCGCGTCAGATCATTCAAGTGCCACCTTTGATTCCCTCCGTGGTCCACTTCTGGCAGAAAGGCTGGTTTCTGGTGGTGCTGGTAACAGTATGCCTGCTCGTGGTGGTGCTCTGGTTGCGGATGGGCCTGCAACTGGCCTTGCAAACCCGGGCCGACCGGTTGCTCGAACGCGAGCGGGCTCGCATCGCCCGCGACATCCATGATGATCTCGGCTCGGGGCTGACCCAGTTGACTCTGCTGGGCGAACTGGTTTTGCGGGAGGATGCGTGCCAGGGTGAGACCCGGAATCGCCTGAGCAAACTCTGCGTGAAGGCCAGAACCCTCCTGCATTCCATGGATGAGATCGTCTGGGCGGTGAACCCGCAGCGGGATACGGTAAAGGATTTTTCCGCCTTCATTGCGGAGCATGCCCAGGAATATCTGGCCTCCACCTCCATCCGCTGCCGGCAGGAGATGCCGGCGGAACTGCCGTCCATTCCCATGAACCTGCCCCAACGCCGCAACCTCATGCTGGCGGTCAAGGAGGCGATTCGCAACGCCGCCCGCCATTCGGGTGCGGATGAGGTGAAACTCATGGTGGAAGTCATCGGCAATTCGCTCCGGGTGGTCGTGGAAGACAACGGCCATGGACTTGCCCCAGCCGCGGCGGCCGAACAATCCGGCCGCAATGGCATGACCAATATGAAACAGCGGCTGGCGGACATTGGCGGCAGCTTTGAGTTCCATTCCGTTCCCGGCCAGGGCTGCCGGGCCACTTTCCTGATGCCATTGACCGGTCGTGAACGCCTCAAGCCCATAAAACTATGACCCCCGAAGCCGCAGCCGCCCGCAAAATTATCCGCATCGCCCTGGTGGAAGACCTCGACGATGTCCGTGATAGTTGGACCCGCCTGATTGACGGCATTCCCAAATTCAAATGTGTGTGCACCTGCGCCTCGGGCGAGGAAGCCTTGCGCCGGCTGCCGGAAGAGCAGGTGGATGTGGTGCTCATGGATATCCGCCTGCCGCGCATGAGCGGCATCGCCTGCACCACGCGGCTGCGCCCGCTCATTCCGCAGACGCAGATCCTGATCCTCACCGTGTCGGCGGACAGCGACACCATCTTTCGCGCCCTTGAAGCCGGCGCGGACGGGTATCTGCTCAAACGTTGCAGTCCCGAGGAATTGCAGGCGGCGGTGCTGGAAGTCCTGAACGGCGGCGTGCCCATGACCAGCGAGATTGCGCGCCGGGTGATTTCCTCGTTCCGGCGGGATCCGTCCAAGAACACGGCGGTGACCCGGCTGACGCCGCGCGAAGAGGAAATCCTCACCCTGCTGTCCAAAGGGTATGTGAACAAGGAAATCGCCGTCAAACTGGGCGTGACCTATGAGACGGTGCGTGACCATTTGAAAAACATCTACGAAAAGCTGCACGTGCACACGCGTGGCGAGGCGGTCGCGCGCTTCAAGGGCACCCAGGAACCGGGGGACGACTGAGGCGCAGGTACACGACTGGGGCCGCGGCAAAATACACCCGTGGAATGCGGGTCGCGGAGGCCTTTTATAGGCCGTATGGCGGGGAGCATCGTGAGCGGATTTACGATGATCCAGCATTCAGGTTTCTGGGACAATCAAGCTTCAATACGGATGAACGTGACACGGATGGGGGATCTCTCCCCCTCAATTGAGGGGTATTAAAAAATCATCCTTCCGCTAGTCTGAACAAACAAATCCACCAAGCCATGAATTGCCGAACCGAAATGGTCGTCGTATCTTTTAATTTAATTAATAAGACATCTTAATTAATTTTGCTGCCGCAATTCCCCCAACCAATACCCAACTCATGAAACGTTTAACACCTAACATACCCCTACCCTCCCCGCGCCGGCTGTTACTGCTGGCCAGCCTGCTGGTGCCGGCGCTCGCACAGTCGCAGGCCATCACCCTCACAAACAGTGATGCGCTGGGCAACTCCTCCTTCAACACCGCCGGCTTTTGGGATTCCGGAGCGGCTCCGCTGGCGGGCAGTGATTATGTCACTTCCACCAACCAGTTGCGCACACCGGCAGACGCGGCGAACTACTTTTTTGCGGGCAATTCGCTGACGCTGCAAACGCCAGCCACGGTCAGTCTGCTGCTCAAGGGGCTGACAAATAATATTTACGCTTTCAACACGCTCACGAACAACAACGGGACCATCCAGACGGCAGGAGCCTCCACCCAGACATACAGTCTGTTTGGGAATACCATACTGGCAACCAACACCACGCTGACGGTGAATGCGGCAAACGGGCCGATCAATTTGAGCGGACCGATGTCCGGCTCCGGCAGCCTGGCCGTGGCTTCAGCCAGCGGCTACGTGACCACCCTGGGCGCGAGCAACAGTTACAGCGGTTCCACCACCGTGAGTTCGGGCACGCTGAAAGCCGGCGCGGGTCCGGTGCTATACCTGTCCTTTGACAACGTCAGCGGCACCAACGTGATCAACGGTGGCAGCGGCGGCGCGGCCATGAACGGCGCGCTTTACGGCACCGCCTCGATCTCGTCGAGTGGCCGTTATGGCAATGCATTAAGCATCGGTTCGACGCTGAATGCGTCATCCGTGCGCATTCCCAGCTCGGTGGTGCTATTCTCCAGCAACGCCAACTGGACCATCGGCATGTGGCTCAAAACCACGGTGTCCGGGGCGGTCTATGCGTATCAGGGGGCCGGCGGCTGGGCCAGCGGTAACACCATCTTCCATCTGAGCAACGGTTCCACCGACACATCCGCCGGAACCCGCGCGGGCGGGGTCAGTTATGCGCGCGGCTTTGTGGAAGGCACGGCCGTGCTGAACGATGGCAACTGGCATTTTGTGGTGACGGCGTGCAACGGTGCCGGCCTGACCCAATACGTGGACGGCAATGTGGACGCGTTCATTCAAAATCAATGGACGGGCGCTAGCGTGGGAACCCAGTTCTGGCTGGGTGCCTGCGGTGAAACGGGCGACGGGGTGACGGCCTTGAACGGGTTGATCGACGAAGTTTATGTTTACAACCGTGCGCTGAGCCAGGCGGAAGTGCAGGCGCTGATGACGGTGACCAATGCCTCGGCGGCGGGGCTGACGGGCCAGCTGTCACCTTACAGCCCGGTGACGGTGAACACCGGGGCGACGATGGATCTTAACATCAGCCCGCAGACCATTGGCGGTCTCAATGGCGGCGGCACGGTGTTGAACAGCCAGGCATTTGGGACGGCGACGCTGACCATCAGCAACACCTCCAGCGCGGGCTTTACGGGCAGCATCACCAACACGGTGGGAACCCTGGCGCTGGTCAAGAATGGCAGCGCCACCCAGATTTTGGGCGGCAATAACGGTTATTCCGGCAGCACCACGGTCAGCGGCGGGACCCTGGCGTTTACGAATAGCAATACCATCACGAATTCCGTGGCGGTGGCGGGCGGCACGCTGGTGGTCACTAATAGTGGCACCCTGAACCTCGGCGGGGCAGACACGCTGGCGGTCGGCAATGTTAGCGGCAAGCCTGGCGCGGTTTACCAGTCAGCCGGCACCACAGTAACGGTCACGAACGTGGCGCTGGGCGCCTTTGCGATTGGCACCACGGCGGGAGCCTACGGCTACTATAATCTCTCCGGCGGCACCTTGAATCTAGACGGCGAAGTGGATGTGGCCGGTTCGGGTGGCGGTGCGGGCACGTTCGGCCAGTTTGATATGAGCAACGGGACGATCAACCTGACGAACAGTGGGAGCACTTATTTTCTGGGCAACCGCGGCGCGGTGGGCGAATCCAGCGTCATTAACCTCTCCGGCGGCACCGTGCAGATCGTCGGTGGCGGCACGCCGGCGGACGGGGCGTTCAATGGCTTAACCATCAGTTGGGCCGCCGGCAGCCAGACGAACGTCACCACCATCAGTGGCACGGCCCAGTTCCTGACGCCGAGCCTGACGGTGAAACTGAACGAAGGAGCTTCATTTAATGCGGCCGGCAATGCCGGAAACATCACCACGCTGAATCTCAATGGGGGCACCTTGCAAACCATCGGTTTCCGGAATGGTGTGGCCAGTGCCAATCCCAATGTGAACCTGAATTTCAACGGCGGCACGCTGCTGGCGGGCACAGCCGGCAGCACCACGTTTCTGACGAATCTCGGCGGCGCATATGTCTACAGCGGCGGCGCTTTCATCAACGATAATGGCCAGGCGATCAGCATCGGCCAGACGTTGCAGACCCCGGTGGGCAATGGCGTGAGTGCCATCGCGGTGGCAACTGGCGGCGCTGGTTATATCACTCCGCCGCAGGTGTTCATCAGCGGCGGCGGTGGCAGCAATGCAACGGCGTTTGCGACGGTTTCCGGCGGTTCCCTGACGGGCATCACTGTGACCGGCCCCGGCAATGGGTACAGTTCGGCTCCGAATGTTGTTTTGGCAGGCGGCGGCGCTACCTCAGCCGCAACCATCGGCACGGTTTCCCTGGCGGCCAACGTCAGCGGCGGGCTGACCAAGTCTGGCAGCGGCACTCTGACCTTGACCAAGGCTAATACATATACGGGTAATACCACCGTCACGGCGGGCACCTTGGCGCTGAGCGGCAGCGGCGCGCTGGCCAGTGGCAATACCGTGGTGAGCAACAGCGCCACGCTGGACGTCTCCGGCGTGACCGGCGGTTTCACGTTGGGCGGCAGCCAGAGCCTGCTGGGCAGTGGCAGCATCAATGGCGCGGTGGCCACGGTTTCCGGTTCAAAGATCTATGCGGGAACGGACGGCGGCTATGGCACCAATACGTTTAACACCAGCCTGAACATTGTTTCGGGCGCGTATGGCTACTTTGATCTGGGTTCCACTTACAGCGGGGCCAATGATCAAATCGTTGTGAACGGCGCACTCACCATCAACGGTGCGATCCATCTCAATGCCCCGAGTTCCTCCGCCAATCTGGATACCACGGCGGATTATGTGCTGATCACGGCATCCGGCGGCATTACCGGCACGGTCTCTTCCACGCCAGTCTGGGGCGTGGCTCCGCTCAACTGGAAGAACTTCACGGTAATCACGGTGGGCAATAACATCCAGCTCCATTATACCGCTACGACGCCGCCCATCGCCGTGGCGGCGGCCAACCCGGCCACGGTCACCCGCAATCAGAGCACGCTGATCAGCGTGACGGTAACTCCGGGAAGTGGCTCAATCAATCCCTCCACGGGGGTCACACTTGATGCCAGCCCGCTGGGCCTGTCCGCCACCGTACCGATGATTCTTTCCGGCACGGCCAATGTCTATACGAACACGATCATCATTCCGGCGGGAGTCAGCATCGGCGGTTATACGCTGAATGCGACGATCACGGACAGCACGCCCCTCACCGGTTCGGCGGGCGCGGCCCTGACGGTAGTCGCGGCGGCCCAAACCTGGGCGGGTGGTGGCACCGATGCGAATTGGAGCACGAATCCCAACTGGCTTAACAGCACCGGACCGGGTCTGGCTGGCGACAGTGTCATCTTCGCCGGTTCCGCTGGTCTGACCTCGACCATGAATACGAATTACACGCTGACCGGGCTGACCTTCAGCAATACGGCGGGCAGTTTCACGATCGGCAATTCAACTGGCAACACGCTGACCCTGGCGGGCGGCGGGTTGACGAACAATTCGGCCAGCGCCCAGACCCTGAATGTACCGGTAGTCTTGGGCGCGTCCCAAATCTTCAACCTGGCCGCAGGCGACCTGACAGTGAATGGCAACCTTTCCGGTACCGGCAATCTCACGCTGACGGGTGGCGGCAACCTGAATTTGACGGGCACGGATACCCATGCCGGTCTGATCACCCTGCTGGCCGGTGCGCTCAACGTCACGGGCAGCGCCTCGGTCGGCACGACGGCACAGAATATTGAAATTGCGCCTTACGCCGGTGAAACGGCGACCTTGAATGTCACCAATGGCACGCTGAATGCGCTGCGCCTGATCCTGGGCGGCATCTCGGGTAATTCCACGACGGCGGGCACCGCCATCGTAAATCAGAGCGGCGGCACGGTCAACTCGGCCCAATGGCTAACGGTGGGTTCCGGCGGTTCGGCCGTGGGAAATGCCGGCGGCGCTGGCGTTTACAACCTGAGTGGCGGCACGGTGAACGTGGAAAGCCAGCAGTTGGAAGTGGCCAACTTCACCAATGCCACCGGCCAGGTGAACCTGAGCGGTTCGGCGACGCTGAACCTTTGGGCGAATGCCAATATTTCGCTCGGGGCAAATGCTTATGCCGCCAACGGCACGTTTGTACAGAACGGTGGCAGCGTGAACTTCTATTCCGACGCGGGAGTGACCCTCGGCGGCAGTGGGGCGCTGTATCTCGGCCGAAGCACAGCCCTCAGCAGCAATTATACCTACAATCTTAATGGTGGCACCTTGACGGTGCCGGCCATCACGTCCTTCGGTGGAACTTCACAGTTCTACTTCAACGGCGGGAGTCTGGTGGCGGCGGCAGCCTCGCCGTTCCTGATGTCCGGCCTGACCTCGGCGTATGTCTCGACCAATGGCGCGCTCATCAATGACGGCGGCTACGCGATCAGCATCGACCAGGGGTTGCTGCATGATCCGGCCCTGGGCAGTGCGGCGGACGGCGGCCTCGTCAAGTCAGGCAGTAGCACGCTGACCTTGGGCGGCAGCAGCACCTACACGGGCAATACCGTAATCAGCGGCGGCACGTTGCAGCTGTCGGAACCGGTTTTGCATCTGACCTTTGACAAGGTGAGCGGCACCACGGTGTCCAACCAGGGCTCCGGTGGTTCGGCCATGGACGGCACGCTGACCGGGACCGCATCAATTGTCTCCGGCGGCCGGTTTGGCAATGCGCTGAGCATTCCCTCCGGCGCTTCCAGCAACGCGTATGTACTGGTGAATAGTCCGGTGGTGAACTTCAACAACACCGGCAACTGGACTTGGGGCATGTGGATCCAGACCACGACGGCGGGCGGCACCTACATGTACCAAGGCAACGGCACGGCCTGGGCGAGCGGCTATACCACCTTCTATCTGAACAACGGTGCCGCCGCTGCGGGCACGCACGCAGGCGGCGTCCGCTACGCGCAGGGCTGGGAAACCGGCACGAATGTTGTGAATGACGGCACCTGGCACTTCGTGGTGATGACGGACAACGGCGGCGTCAAGAAGATGTACGTGGACGGCGTGCTGGACAGCCTGACCTTCAATGCCTGGTCCGGCAACGGCGTGGGCAGCCAGTTGCGCATCGGCGGCAACGGCCCCGGCGAAGCGGACGGCCAGGTGGGACTGAACGGTCTGATTGATGAAGTCTACGTTTACAATCGCGCCCTGAGCCAGGCGGAAGTCCAGTCCCTGTATGGCAATAATAACAGCCAGGTGTTGCCCACGACCACGGCCGTGACGCTTTCCGGCGGCACGCTGGATGTCGGCGGCCTGGCGCAGACGATCGCCACGCTGACGGGTTCCGGCAACGTGATGCTGGATGATATCTCCGGTTCTCCGGGTATCCTGACGCTGGGAAATGCCAGCAACTTCACCTTCCCTGGCACGATTGCCGACACCTCCGGCGCCGGCGCGCTGACCAAGATCGGCACGGGCACGCTGACGCTTTCCGGCAGCAGCACGTATGCGGGTCTCACCACGGTGAGCAACGGCACCGTGCTGGTGGATGGCACGGTCACCGGCCCGGCCTATGTGGCAGCGGGCGGCGTTCTGGGCGGAATTGGCTCGGTGGACGGCGCGGTGACGGTGGCGGGCAACCTGTCGCCTGGCGACACGGGCACGACCGGCGCGCTCACCCTGTATAACACGGCGACCTTTGCGACCGGCGCAACGGCCACCTTCACGCTGAGCGACAGTTTCTCCGGGGCGAATGACCAGGTGACCATCTATGGCGCCCTGACGAACAATAACAATGTCATTCACATCAAGGCGCTCGGCACGGGCCACAGTCTGGACACCACCGGCGATTATGTGCTGGTGAATTTCTACAGTGGCATCACCGGCGGATTCCTCTCGACGCCCGTCTGGGATGTGCGGCCGGTGAACTATGCGAATTTCACGGTGGTGACGATCGGCAGCCAGGTGCTGTTGCATTACACCGCCACCACCCCGCCGACGGCGGGCATCACGGCCACGCCGTCCACGGTGAGCCGCAATCAGGCCACGCTGATCAGCGTCACCGCCACGCCGGGCAGCAGCCCGATCAGCACGGTGACGGTGGATGCCAGCGCGCTGGGCGGCTCCGCCACGCAACCGCTCTATCTGAGCACTGGTAATGTTTACACGAATACCATTGCGGCCACGGCCGGCACTTCGCCGGGCAGCTATTCGCTGCTGGCGACGGTCACCGACACCGGCAGCCAAAGCGCGACCGCCGGCACTTCGCTGCTGGTGACCATCGCGAATGATGTCTGGACCGGCATTGGATCTGACAATTACTTCGATACCAATCCGAACTGGAGCCACACGGCGTCCCCGGGTTTTACGGGCGACAGCCTGGTTTTTGCGGGTTCAACGCAGCTAAATCCCTCGATGGATAACAATTACAGCGTCACGGGGGTGACGTTCAGCAACAACGCCAGCAGCTTCACGGTCAGCACGGCCAACAGCAGCACCCTGACGCTGACGGGCGGCGGCGTGGTGAACAACTCGGCCAATCTGCAAACGGTGGATGTGCCGGTGACCTTTGCCGCCCCGCAGACCTTGAGCGCCACGGCGGGCAATCTGGTCTTGGATCAGGCCATTGACAACGGCGGCTATCTATTGACCGGCAATGCGGCCAGCGGCAAGACCACGACGGTCAGCGGCAGCATCACCGGCACGGGCGGCGTGACGGTGTCCGGTGCCGGCACACTCACCCTGGGCGGGGTGAACACTTACACGGGAGCGGATACAGTGTCTTCTGGAACGCTGAATATCGCGTCCACGGGATCGGTTACCAGCACGAGCATCACGGTGGTGGGCTCGGCCGCAGGTAACGCCGTGCTGGTGAATAGCGGTTCGCTGAGCCAGCCGGACCTGTTTGTGGGTAACGCGAACGGCGCGAATGGCGCAGTTTATCAAACCGGCGGCACGTTGAGTGTTACGGGCGGCGCGGCCGGGGACCTCCTGGACATCGGCAATATCGCGGGCGGCTACGGTTATTATAACGCCAGCGGCGGCACGGTGACGGCCAACGGCATCGCCATTGGCGGTGAAAACAACATTGGCACCGGCTTCACCGGCACGGGCGGCAACGGCGTGATGGACATCACCGGCGGCACGGTCAATGACACCGGCTGGATGGTGCTGGCCCGCGGAGCGACCAACGAAACGGGCATCCTGAATGTTTACAACGGCTTGCTGGCCTATGCGGGCGGCGGGCTGGTTTGCAACTGGGGCATCTATCAAACCTCCGTCATCAGCGTCATGGGCGGCATGGTATCGAACACCGCTGCGGTCGGGATCGGCCTGGGCTCGGGTGGCAATACCGGCATCCTGAATCTTAACGGCGGTCTGGTGCAGGCGAGCGTGGTGGGCGGTAACTTCGGGGGCACCTATGGCCAGGTGAACTTCAATGGTGGCACCCTGCAGGCGAGTGCGAACAGTGCGAATTATCTGCCGGTGAACGGCGCTGACATCTTCAGCGGCGGGGCCACCCTCAATAACGGCGGTCACACGGTCACGATTGGCCAGGCGCTGCTTGCCCCGACGGGCTACGGCGTCAGTTCCATCGCGGTAAGCAGCGGTGGCACGGGCTACATTGGTACGCCCATCGTGAGCCTCAACGGCGGCGCCGGCAGTGGCGCGACGGCCTCGGCGCAGATCAACGCCGCCAGCGGCGCGGTCACGAACCTCCTGGTCACCTGCCCCGGTACGGGCTATCTGATCACGGATGTGCTGACGGTGACGTTCCAAGGCGGTGGTGGCACGGGCGCTACGGCGGGCACACCGGTGCTGGCGACCAATGCCAGCGGCGGCCTGACCTCGACCGGCAACGGCACCCTCACGCTGACGGCAGCTAGCACTTACACGGGTAACACCGTGATTGCGGGTGGCACCCTGGCGCTTGGCGCCGGCGGTTCTGTCTCCAACTCGACGCACCTTAACGTCGCCAGCGGCGCCACCCTGAACGTGACAGCCGCCGGCCTGGTCGTGGGCGGCAGCCAGACCTTGCAGGGTACCGGCACGGTGACCGGCAATGTGACCAACACCGGCACCATTCTGCCCGGCGCGGCGGGCACCATTGGAACCCTCACGTTCAACAACAACCTGAACCTTAGCGCGGGTGGCAAGGCTTCCTTCACATTGAACCAGTCGCTGGGTACCAGCAGCGAGGTCATCAGTGCGGGCGTGGTCACTTACGGTGGCACCCTCGCGGTGACCAATGTGGCGGGCACGCTCACGAATGGCGCGACCTTCACGCTGTTCAGCGCGGGCACGGCCACGGGTAACTTCGCCAGCATCGCCGGCACACCCGGCACCGGGCTGGCTTACAGCTTCAACCCGACCAACGGCGTGTTGAGCGTGGTTGTCGGCATGGCCAGCAATCCGACGAACATCACCGCCTCGGTCTCCGGCACGGCGCTGACGCTCTCGTGGCCTGCTGACCACCTCGGCTGGATTCTGCAGGCGCAGACCAACAGCCTCACCACCGGCCTGACCGGCAACTGGGCGGATGTGGGCGGCAGCGCCGCGTCCACCACGAATAACATCATCATTGATCCGGCGCAGGGGACGGTGTTTTACCGCCTGCGTCATCCGTGATGCCAGCAGCCCATTGAACGCCGGATAGCAATGTCGGATGGGGTTATGGGTGGCGGGGGTGCCAGAGCGGCTGGCACCCCCGCCTTGTTTTTGAAAATGAACGATTACGATTGGAACCATGCGTTTTAAATATTTGATTACGGGTTTGCTGGCTATTGCCGGCCTGGGAGGCGGTGCGGTGCGCGGACAAACCGCCGCCACCATGAATATTGCAGCCGGGCAACCGGGGGCGGTCGTGAGTTCCAACCTGTTCGGCATTTTTTTCGAGGAAATCAATTATGCCGGCGAAGGCGGCATCTATGCGGAGATGGTGCGCAATCCGGCCTTTTATACTTCGACCAATGCCAATTTCTGGACGCTGGTCACCGCCGGTTCCGCCGGGGGCACCATGAGCGTGGATGCCACACAACCCCTGAATACGAATATTCCCAATTCGCTGAAACTGACCATGCAATCCGGCACCGGGAGTGTGGGTGCGGGCAACGCGGGCTATTGGGGCATGTCTTTTCAGAGCGGTTCCAATTACACCCTGAGTTTTTACGCGCTGGGCGCGGCGGGCTTTACCGGACCGGTGACGGCGCAGCTGGAAAGTTCCGATGGCAGCAAAATTTATGGGCAGGCGCTGTTCAGCGGATTGACGACGAACTGGCAGCATTTTGCCGGCACCTTGACGGCCAGTGCCTCGGACACGAACGCGCAACTGGTAATCAGCATCGCGAATCCCGGCACGATGTGGCTGGATTACGTTTCGCTGTTTCCGGCCAGCACCGCCTATGGTCGCACCAACGGCTTGCGGACGGATCTGGCGGGCATGCTCGCCGCGCTGCATCCGTCATTCTTCCGTTTCCCGGGTGGAAATTTTATCGAAGCCAACACGCTCACCAATTCGGTGCGGTGGAAGAAAACCATCGGCGACCGCGCCCAGCGGCCCGGCCATTACAATGACGCCTGGGGTTACTGGTCCACCGACGGGTTCGGTTTCCACGAGTATCTGCAATATTGCGAAGACATGGGCATGGAGCCGCTGTACGACATCAACGCCGGGCTGGCGCTGGGTTATAATGGCAGCACCAACAATACCGTGCCCGGTAGCCAGATCGGACCGTGGGTGCAGGATGCGCTGGATCTGATCCAATACGCGAATGGAGCCACGAACACCACCTGGGGCGCACGGCGTGCGGCCAATGGCCACCCCGCCCCGTTCAATTTGAAGTTTCTGGAAATCGGCAACGAGAATGGCGGCAGTTATTATAACACCAATTTCGCGTACTTTTATGATGCCATCCGGTCGAACTGGCCGGCGATCCATTTGATTTCGCCAAACTGGGGCGGACTGCCCACCAGCCGGCCGGTGGAGATCGCGGATGAACATTATTATTCGAGCGCCAGCACCTTCATTTCCTACGCCACGAAATACGACAGTTACAGCCGGGTGGGACCAAAAATATTTGTGGGCGAATATGCCGTGACCTCGGGTTACGGCGCCTATGGCAATCTCAGTTCCGCCTTGGGCGAAGCCGCCTTCATGACGGGCATGGAGCGCAATTCCGACCTTGTGCAAATGGCCTCCTACGCGCCGCTGTTCGCCAATCTGAACAGCATCCAATGGCTGCCCGACATGATTTATTATGACAGCGCGCGCCGGCTGTTTGCCACGCCGTCTTATTACGTGCAGGAACTGTTCGGCCAGAATCGCGGCGATGCCATCCTGCCGGCGACGGTGGCGGTTTCCACCAATGCAGCCAATGCCGGCTGGCACGGGGGCATCGGGGTCGGTTCCTGGAGCACGGCGGTGCAATACACGAACATTGTCGTGACCAGCAACGGGGTGACGCTGTATCAAAGCGATTTCGTCAATCAGGGCACCAACGGCTGGCGTGTTTATGCCGGTACGTGGAATACCAATAACGGCACCTACCAGCAAACCGCGCTCACGACCGATTGCTATTCAACGACCGGCAATACGAATTGGGCCGGTTATACGATCAGCCTGCAGGCCCGCAAAATCAGTGGCGCGGAAGGTTTTCTGATCCTCTTCAATTTCCTGGATGACAACAACTGGATGTGGTGGAACGTCGGCGGCTGGGGCAACACCCTGGATGGCATCGAGCAAATGTCCGGCGGCAGCAAATCCACCCTGGCGCAGGTGTCGCAAACAGCCCTGGCCACGAACGTCTGGTACAACCTGCGCATCGCGCTGAACGGTTCCACAATTTCATGTTATCTGAACAACACGCTGATGCAGTCGTACACGTTTCCGAGCGGGCTGATTGC
This sequence comes from uncultured Verrucomicrobia subdivision 3 bacterium, assembly GCA_903820285.1. Taxonomy (GTDB): domain Bacteria; phylum Verrucomicrobiota; class Verrucomicrobiia; order Limisphaerales; family UBA11358; genus UBA11358. The sequence continues at coordinate 18,565 of CAIJGS010000381.1, forward strand.
CTCCTCCACGTTTGCGCGCGCCGCCAACCAGATCGTAATCAAGGCAGTGAATCCCTACAGCACGCCGCTGGCCACAACTTTCAACGTGAGCGGGGTCAATTCCATTGCCACCAATGCCACGGTCATTCAGCTGACCTCCGCCAGTTCGGGCGATGCCAATTCCCTCGCGTCACCCACGTATGTCTTTCCGGTCACCAACATCATTGGCAATGCGGGCACAAATTTCACTCTGACTCTGCCAGCCAATTCGCTGTCCGTGCTGCGCCTGAACACCGGCGGCTTGAATTCATATACCAATTTGCAACTGCTGCTCACGTCGCCAATTTACAATAACCAGCTCGTAGCGGGCACGGTCTGGGGCCAGGCGGCGGGCACGTGGAGCAATCTCACCGCGAATCCCGGTTATGCGATAAGTTATGCCTCGGCCAACACTAATATTGCTACGGTGGATTTCTACGGAAATGTTACTGGCGTGAGTGCCGGCACCACCGCCATCATCGCCCGGTACGGCAGCTTGGGCCTCGCCGCCACACAGAATGTGACAGTCCTCTATGTGCCCACCACCCTGGCGCATCGTTATAGCTTCAGCGAAACCTCCGGGACCAATGTGGCCGACTCTGTCGGCGGTTCAGCGTGGACCGGCACCCTGCCCCGCGGCGGCACTTTTGGCGGTGGCCTGCTCGCGCTCGCTGCGGCCAGCCAGCAATATGTCCAACTGCCTCCCAATATCCTGAGCAATGACGCCGCCGTAACGGTAGAAGCCTGGGCCACCTTCCCGGACCAGTTGCCGGCAAATTGTTTCTTCTTCGGTTTCGGCACCACCAGCGGAAGTTCGGGGGAAAATTACATCTTCTGCGCGCCGCAGACCGGGCGCATCGCCATTACCAGCGGCACCTATTCCAGCGAACAGAATGCCTATGGCAATGTTGATTTCAGCTTTCACACCAACCTGCATGTGACCGCCGTTTTCAATCCGCCGGCCGGTGCCGTGGCCCTCTACACCAATGGCACGCTAGCGGGGATAAACAATGCGGTGACCGTCCGGTTCAGTTCGGTCAGCAATGTGCTCAGCTATATCGGTCGCTCGCTGTATAGTGGTGATCCCTATCCGGATTTCACTCTGAATGAATTTCGCCTCTATAACGGGGCGCTCTCCGCACCTGAAATCGCCGCCACACAAGTGCTGGGACCGGACCAGCTCCTTAGCACCAATGGACCGGTGATGAGCACCACTACGACCGGCAGCAGCCTGACCCTCGCCTGGCCGGTGAACGCCGCCGGCTACACGGTCATGACCACCACCAATCTGGCCGGGGCCAATTGGTCGCCGGCCACGCTGACGCCACAAATCAACGGCCGGCAATGGCAGGTCACCCTGCCCCTTTCCGGCAACCAGCAATTCTATCAGCTGCAGAAATGAAAACCCCGCCACGTTGAGGTGACGGGGTTGAAAAAATGGCGGTATCCGGTTCAAATTATTTGGTCTGCCGGCGGCGGGCGGCAAAACATCCGGCCATGCCCACGGCGGCCAGCGCCAGCGTACCGGGTTCAGGTGCGGGCTCGGTAATGTTCAAATTAAAAGTCAGCGAAGTAGTGAAAGCTGCCCCTGGACCCGCCACCGGACCACCCGGATAAACGTATTGATAGGTGCCCGGATTGAAATCGGAAAAAGGCAGGTCTATCACCTCGGACGCACTGGCGGGCGAAATTTCCAACGCCTGCCCCCCGAGCACATTCAGTGGCGTGTAAGGCACGTTGGTGCTCACAAACGAACCCACCAGCAAAATCATCTGGCCGACATTGCCATTCTGATTCAGCTCCAAGTCCTCCAGCGGCTGACTCGCCCCGGTGGTCAGATTGGTCAGCACCCCGAATCCCGTCAGCGGGATGAAAGTCTGACCGGTCGGCAGGGTGTTGATGGCATTGGTAAACTGCGTGTAAAACTCGACATATTCCGTGTATCCGATTGGCACCACTGCACCGGCCGGAGAAACCACATCCCCGCTCATTGTCCAGGATAGCGTGGTCTGAGTATTGCCAAAAGGTTGCAGGGTGACATTAACGATGCTTTGCGCCGAAGCCTGAATTGCCGCCATTAGTCCCAAGGCCAGCAAACATTTGATCTGATTTTTTAACATACGTTAATCGGTTTTCCGGATCAGTTTACGATTTATAAAAGCAACGCCGCAAACAGGCTCGTCACCGCCAAATGTTTTAGCGCAAAAAACCGGCTGCTGTCAACCTGAATAAGTGACCTGAATGATTGAACCTATTACGACGCAATCCAAGTACGGATCCCGCCATGTAACAAGATTAACGCGCCTCGTAGTAGATGATCTGCCAGCCCTGATTCATCGGCGTCAGCCGGGTCCATTTGATCCACGTGGCCGAAGCATCCAGCCGGCCAATCGCCAGCCCATCCGCCGCGGGCGGCTTGGTGCCGACCGGATAAGCGACCCCCGCCCCGCCCTTCATGTGCGGCATGAAGGAACCGTAGGAAGACGTGTCGTCCCAATGCTGACAAGCCGTGAGTGTTTGTGACCCGGGATTCTTCACATCCGAATTTTTGACAGGCAGCAGGTAGATGATGCCGCCCGTTCCCGTGATGGTGTCATTGGTATTATCTCCGCCATAGTACGTCCAGCCCAAGTAACACCATCCAGTACCTTGCACGTTCTGCTGTCCTATGTTGGCGTTCAGCAATTTGGCCGGTCCGCCGGGATAATGCCAGATGCTTTGGCAAGCGGTGGCATTGGAAGAGCAGCTGTAAGCCAGCAACTGGACCCAGCTGGAATCAGGAAAATGCGCAAAATCCGCAGCTCCGGGCAGCAGAAAATCTTTAAAATCGCCGCCATACATGGCATTGGCCAGTCCAAACTGGTGCAGGTTATTGATGTCGGTGGTGCGGAAGGCACGCTCCTTGGCCTTGGCCAGGGCGGGCAGCAGCATGGCGGCCAAAATGGCGATGATGGCAATGACCACCAACAACTCAATCAGGGTAAAGCCGCTCCGGCATTGTTTTTTTCCCAACAGATGCTCCTTATACATATTGGACCCAATATTATGCTATTTTCCGCCATCACATCCATACCCCATTCGGGGTAGGTCAGCCAACCGGCGGAAACACCCAAATTACCGGAAAATGGCGCCTAAATCCGGGAGGTCAACTCGCCCTGGCAGTTCAGATTTGGAACTGCCATTTGCGAACATGGTTTTGAACTGCGGCTGTTTTCTGTGCTGGAAGTCCGGCCGGATAATTAATATATGTCTTCCATCCGGATTGCTTTCCGGGCCAAGCGCCAGCGCTATCAATCCAACCGATGAACAGACCAGTTGCCATCACCCTGGCGGGCTTATTCGCCACCGGAATTGCGTGCACCACCTTCGGCCAGACGGTGCGGCCAAAGCCGGTCATTCTCGCGCCCACCAACGGATTCATCACCGTGGTTACCCGCGATTTTTCCGGCTGGGATTTGAACCGGGACGGAATTCTTTCCTCCAATGAACTCGATGCGGCCGTATTCAATCCCGCCATCACCAATCGGGCCGCCGCCGCGCTCGCCGCATTAAAACAGGCATCCCGCGACCCCAAGGTCCCGCTGCCCGTACTCACCCTTTCCAATATTTGCGCCATCACCGCGCAACGGCAGCCGGACCTGGCCCTATTGTATCGTGGCGATTTGCGCCGGATTCTCGGTGCCACCAATCGTGTGCTCTTCGCTGCCGGCCCGCCGCGGCTCGACAGCATTCATCAGGGCCGCTTGGGCAACTGCTTCTGCCTGGCCCCGCTGGGCGCGCTCCTCCACCACGATCCGGCGGCGGTAATGGCCATGTTTTCGGCGGAAACGAACGGGCAATATCTGGTCCGGTTTGGCCGGCGCACCGTTATCGTAGATCCACCCACTGATGGAGAAATCGCCATGTCCTCGTCCAACGAGCACGAAGGCATCTGGGTGAACCTCTTCGAAAAGGCCGCCGGCACGATCTATAACGAGATGCTACCGCCGGAACGCCAGGCGGATTCCGCGCTGGATGCCCTGGCCCATGGCGGCTCTGCCGGCAAAATGCTCGGCGCTCTCACTGGCCATCCCTTTGCCCGCATTACCTTCAAATTTGCCAAGGACGCCGCCCTGCCGCCCGCCACCGTTACCAACCGGCTGGAGGATCTCCGCCACCGCCTCACTTTGGCGGTCCGGGAGCACCGGCTGATGACCTGTGGCACGGTCACTGTAACCACGCCCGGTCTCACCCCCCATCATGCCTATGCCGTCTTGAACTACGACCCCGCCACGGACGCCGTGGAACTCTGGAATCCGCACGGCCAGAACTTCACGCCCCCGACCGGCCCGCCGGGCATCACCACCGGTTACCCGACCCAAAAAGGTGTCTTTAAGCTGCCCCTGACAGATTTTGTGAACCAGTTCATCGGCATGGCATTTGAACAGGCGGCCCCACCAACGACTTGACTGCAAATTTCCGCCACGGGGGCAGCGCCGACTTCCCGGCCGACCAACTGCCCGCGCTGCTGACCTTCGCCGAGAAAGGCAACGTTTAACGGTAATAATCACCGTCCCAACCGCCAGCCAGATGAGTCAATAGATTGGTTTCAAGTTGAACAAAATTACTGGTCAACTAAACTCGAACCTCAAGATGAGCAAAGCTTCGAAATTGCGTCCCTGCCCGGCGACCGGACGCGGCATTACCTCGGCCGAATGCGGTGAGCAGCGGGAGAGCCAGCTTAAATGCCCGGCGGGTTGCGAGCACAACCCCTTTAATCCGGCACACTACGACCGGGTGCTGGAGATTGAAACCCGGCTCGACGCCAAGTGCTTCGAGCGCTTTACCGCCCAATTCGCCACTCAACCGGCGCTGCACAAGGCCGAAGCCAAAGCGACCCGGGACGGTCTCCACGCCATAACCGCTTTCTATAATTGGAACATCCTGATGGCCCGTGACCGGGAACAACTCACCTTTGCCCAACGTTGGGAACAAACCGGCTGGCGCGATCTCAAAAATGATGAACGGGTGCTGATGCGCCACAAAATGCGGATGCACATCGCCCTGCTGGAAGTTCACCGGGTACTGGATGGCAGCCGTGTGGAAATGGTGGATTTGCTCGCCCCCGATCCGCAGCCGCTGATCTTCCAGGACCGGCGTATGGCGGCCATGGCCACGCGTTTTCAATGCTTTCTGGCCTGGATCTATCCGCTGCCACATTACTGGCGTTCTTCCGGCACCGCCACCACGGTGGAGTCCATGGGCGACCTCGCCACGCCAGACGTCGTCCGCGAAATTGTCCGGCACCTGGGCGGCCCCGTGACCGAACCGGAACTCCGGCCCTGGCTGGCGGAACATTTCCACCCATTCAACGAGTCGTTAAATGCCGTGGCCCGCGCCCGGCGGCAGCTCATGTTTTCCGGCATGGATGCCAAGTTCGGCAAGGTGGTGTACGAATTGCGCGCCCCCTTCGCCGAATGCCGGGAACAGTTGGAGCTTCCCGAAAACGTCGTCCCCTCCGACCTCTCGGAGGCTGAACGCAACGAGGGTTTTGCCGAGGCCCGTGAATGGCTGGACTCCCCGGATGCCTCCGCCACCCCGACCATGCCCGGCGGAGAATCCATCCTGGGCCGGGTGCTGCTGGGCCAATCCTTCTGGCGATTGGAAACCTTCGGCAGCGCCAAACTTGCCCGCCTGCGGGAACAGTTTGAACGGCAGCTGGGCGAACGGGTGCGCTTTAACGGCGAACGGTTGGATGACATGGCCTCCCAAATGGCCGCCAAGGAGCCGCCTGTCAATCAGTCGCTCGTGCCGCCCAGCCTGCTGGCAAACCCGGAGCAATTTCAATTTTCCACCAGCCGCATCCCCACCCCGCCTCCCGGTACCGCCCCGGGCGAGATCGAGTCGCAAATGTTCCTCGCCATGAACCGGGCGTTTATGGACGAGCCCATCCCCGCGCTGAACCAGCAAACGCCCCGGCAAGCCGCCCGCGACCCGGCGCTGCGGCCCAAACTGATCGCCCTCATGAAACAGCGGGTGCAGAGCCACGATGAACACAACCTCCGTACCGGCCGGACCGATGACATCAACTGGATGCTGCGGGAACTGGACTTAAAGGAAATCCTTTTCGACGCGCCGCCATGGCGTCCCCCCACCGCCCCGCCCGCTCCCGTGGAGGATGAGTTTGACGATCCGCTGGCAAACCCGCTGGACGCAGACTTTCCAGCACCCGTGGAGGTAGACTACAGCCGCCCTCCGGCACCGCCTTTGCCCAAGACACCCCTGTCCTTTGACGAGTCCGCCCGGCGGTTGGAACAAGCGTTTCAAATATTTGAAAACTTCAATGCTGCCGATATCGATTTGCAAGCCAGCGGCGCCACCATTATGGATGACATCGATTTGCTCACGGAAGAATTGCTGGATGATGGTGATTTCAGATTTGCCATGATCTTTGTCGTTCAAGTCTGGTTTGCCCTGGTACCACGCGGCTGTCTGGCCCCGGAAATTGATTACGACGAACTGGAGGCGGCCTTCCAGTCGAACCTCAAGAAAATCAATCTGGCATCCGCCGCCCCTTCTCCGAAAAAATTGCAGGCGTTTTTGCAAAGCGGGCCCCAGCCTGAATTAATGCTGGTGCTGCTGGGAGGCGTCCTGGAAGCCAGCACCAAGGGACCCGCCGATGCCCGCCCCAGCCAGGAAGGTCACCCCGTCATCCTGGCGCTCCTCAAAACCGTGGTCGAACAATTGCACCAAGCCTTGCAGGCCGATTGAGCATAACAAAAGCGGTTCGCTCAATCAGGCGAAGCCGCCTTGTGTTAATCCGAAACCCGGGTTGCGACCCCGCCCATGGGGCGCATCTTTGCACTGCCCCCAATACATAACCATGATCTGGCAGCAAACCGGTCGCACGACGGGCTATCTCCCTCTCCGCCATTGGTAAATGGGGGAGCAACGGTATTTAAAATCAAGGGGAAATTAAGCATTCTGACTTTCTGTTTTGGCCAAGTTTTCCAGCGCCAGCTCTTTGAGGACGCGGTTCATTTGGAGGAGGAGTTTG
>CAIJGS010000382.1 GCA_903820285.1 uncultured Verrucomicrobia subdivision 3 bacterium
CCCTCGGCGTTCTTTGCGGTAAAATGAATCAGTCTTTGCCCCCATTTTGAGTTTGAAGCATCCCCGGAACTGAAAGTTTGGCCTTCGAATTCCATCCATTGGATGTTGGGCGTTCGATGTTGGATGTTGGGTATTTCCCCCGTATTGATTTCAAATCTCAAATCTCCAAATTTGAAATCGCCCCCTGCCCCCCGGTGGCCGTCCGCAAGGACCTTGACAGGTGCCCATTCATGCACGATGAGTGCCCTATGCTGAATCAACCCCAGACCCGCCCGGCCTAGTGTCAGATATTTCGATTTATCTGCGGATAAACGGTGGCCACACCCGGCGTAAATCGTCATTTGTAAATCACAAATGCCCCGACTCTTGGCTTGCCTGCCGGCCCCCAGTCTGGTGAAATTCAGCGCGCGCGCGATGCAAACAACCACCCAACAGCATTATCCCAAACATTATTGCGGTGTCTTCGGCATTTTCGGACATCCGAATGCCGCCGAACTCGCTTATTACGGCCTTTACGCCCTCCAACACCGGGGGCAGGAAAGCGCCGGCATAGTCACCTGCCACGATGGCCGCTTCTACAAGCACCACGGCATGGGCCTCGTCCCCCAGATTTTCAATGGCGAAATCCTCCACGACCTCGTCGGCGACCGCGCCATCGGCCACACCCGCTACTCCACCACCGGCAGCTCCAACCTCCGGAATGCCCAACCCCTTACCGTGGACTGCGCCCGCGGCCAGATCGCCGTCGCCCATAACGGCAATTTGACCAACGCCGCCATCCTCCGCGAAGAACTCGAAAACCGCGGCCTCGTCTTCCAGACCACCGTGGACAGCGAGATCATCATCATGATGCTCGCCCAGCCCGAAATGGGCGGCTTCCAAAACTCCCTCGTCCGCACCCTCCGCCGCATCGAAGGCGCCTACTCCCTCGTCATCATGACCGAGCGCGAAATCATCGGCGCCCGCGATCCCCATGGCTTTCGCCCCCTCTCCATCGGCCGCACCGCCAATGGCGCCTGGGTCCTCTCCAGCGAAACCACCGCCTTCGATCTCATTCACGCCCAATTCGTCCGCGACGTTCTCCCCGGCGAAATCGTCATCATCAACGAAAAAGGCCTCACCAGCATCCAGGCCTTCCCCGAGCAGACCAAACGCGCCTTCTGCATCTTCGAATACGTCTACTTCGCCCGGCCCGACTCCGTCATCAACGGCCACACCGTCTACGAAGTCCGCAAAGAAATGGGCCGCCAGCTCGCCCGCGAACACAACGTTCAGGCCGACCTCATCATCCCCGTGCCCGACTCCGGCGTCTGCGCCGCCATGGGCTACTCCGAGCAATCCGGCATCCCCTACGAAATGGCCTTCATCCGCAACCATTACGTCGGCCGCAGCTTCCTCCAGCCCACCCAGCTCATCCGCGACTTCAACGTCCGCGTGAAACTCAATCTCATCGAATCCCTCGTGAAGGACAAACGCGTCGTCATCGTCGACGACTCCATCGTCCGCGGCACCACCTGCCGCACCCGCGTAAAAACCCTCAAAGACGCCGGCGCCCGCGAAGTCCACGTCGCCGTCAGTTGTCCCCCCCACATGAACCCCTGCGTCTACGGCATCGATTTCCCCGACCGCAGCCAGCTCATGGCCGCCAACAACACCGTTGATGAAATCCGCAAATATCTGAACGCCGACTCCCTCCATTACCTCAGCCTCGAAGGCATGGTCGCCGCCACCGGCCAGAAACGCGACGCCTTCTGCCTCGCCTGCTACGACGGCAACTACCCCGTCCCCTACGATCCCCTGCTCGACAAACACATCATCGAACGCCGCCGCAAGCAGACCCTCACCCTCGGCGAATCCATGATCAAGCAAGCCGAACAGATCAGCCTGCCGAAACTGTAAGCCCCATATAAAGAAGTAGGAGCCGACGTGAGACGGCTCAAATATTTTTTAACAGCCAGGCCGGCGCGTTATTCCTGATAACTGGGGAGTGGCTTCCGGCAACCCGCCGGAGCACGGGGCGGCACCTGCCCATTTCAAATTTGAGATTTGAAATGGTCTGTGCGTTCTTTGCGTTCTTTGCGGTAAGATAATCCGGCCTTCAGCCCTTTTTCCCGGAGCGCGGCTGTGGTGAAACCCAGCCGCAGCAACATGGCGAACCCGGCCCCATGAATTGCCTTCAAAGCCCCGCGCATCCTGCAGAGGTTAAGCCTTCAGCTTTGCCCCTCATTTCGCGTCTTTCGCGGTGACCTCCCCGCCCCTTTTTTCCATAGGCTGCCTGTCGCGCCGCAGTCGGACGAAAGCGGATTCTTCCTTCTTCGTTCCCTTCGTTCCCTTCTGTAAGATTTCCCAGCCTTCAGCCCTACCCCATCCCTCTGCGCTCTCTGCGCTCTCTGCGGCAAAATGATTTGCCCTCTTGTATCTTTCTTTTCATCTTCCTTGCTTGGCTGCAAGCCAGGCAGGAAGATGGGGCCGTCTGCCCCCTGGCC
>CAIJGS010000383.1 GCA_903820285.1 uncultured Verrucomicrobia subdivision 3 bacterium
GGTGAACCCATATGAAATTTACTCACCCAACTGCCATGAAACCATCATCCCCGAATTTCAAGGTGCGTGAACCATCCACCCGCTTGGCCGACACCAAACGCGGCAACCGTTTCCCCCTCTACCTGGGGGAGAGGGCCGGGGTGAGGGCGAGCGTCACACCATATTTGCCGCCGGTTTTCCAACCTGCCACCCCGTTACCACCACGCCCCCTCAACCTTGATTTCTGGTCAAAAATCCCAGCAAATCCAACTTAATCAAGGTAAATCCAGAATCAAATATAACCCGATTATTGATGATCATTTTATAGCGTTATACGCATTCAGCGCGAGCGGAGCGCGGCATTCATGCCGCTTCAGGGTACAAGCCAAAAGCGGGTAGGGCGCGTCCCTGCCATGCTCGACTTACTGGTTATCACCGGGAAATGATATGATTCGCCGGGCCAGTGCTCGTTGCCATACTGAAGCGGCATGAATGCCGCGCCCCGCTCGCGCCTTATTCGCCGCCGTTCACCAACTGACTGGCAGCAGGACGGTGGCAACCGTGTCGGGGTCGGCGCGTTCGGTGAGGGAGGTGGTGATGGCGGTGAGGGTGCGCGGGATCTTGCCGGAGAATATTTGGCGGTCGCCGGCCATGACTTGGATGGGTTGGTCGAGGCTGAGGAGGTCGTCGGACAGGCGCAGGATGACGTGGCCAGTGGCGGGGGTTTCCAAGGTGATGGTCTGGCCGGTGACGTGGGCGGCGATGATTTCGTTGGGGTGGATGGCGTCAGCGGGGCTGGCGAGCCAGTAGAAGCGGGAATGCGTGACGTCGGAGTCCTGTTTCCAGACGACGCGGGCGGGCCAGGTGGCGCGGCGGCAGGCGAGCATGCGGGGGATGGTCTCGGCTTCGCGGCCTTGCATGTTGTGTTGCAGGCCGGGATACACAGTGCAGCGGTGGACATAGCCGGCGGGGTCGGCGGCCTGGAGGACATCTATTTTGGCGCTGTATTGCCGGACGACGGTATTGCGATTGTACGCGGTATCGTCGCCGCCCATGTAGAGGAAGAACGGCAGGTTGCGCAGGCCTTCGGGGGTGGATGCGTTGGGGTGGCCGGCGCACATGGTGGCGGCGGCGAAGCGGTCAGCGAGGCGGGGCGCAAGTTGGTAGACGCCGTCGCCGCCGGCGGAATAGCCGATGAGGTAGACCTGGTTTGGGTCCACGCCGCGCGTGGTGACCATGTCTGCAATAATGCGGTCGAGGAGGCCGTCCACGGGTTGGACAAACCACATGTTCCAGGCGTCCACGGGGGCGCGCGGGGCGACGTTGATACTGCCGGGCGGGAATTCGTAGCGGCCGTAATAGCCTTTCCAGTTGAGGTCGTTTTCCTCGGTGGTGGCCTGGCCGCCGCCGTGCAGGGTGATCCAGAGGCTGCGCTGGCCGAAGGGGGCGTCGCCAAAGGTTTTTTCCAGCCACTTCATACTGTAATCGCCGATGGTGACTTTCTTGGCGGCCAGTTCGGCAGCGGCGGCATTGGTGGCGGCCGAGCGGAGCTGGCTCCAGGCGAGCGCGGTGAGCTGCTGGGCTTCGGCGCGGGTGAGCGAGAGGTCCGGGGCGGTGCCGCGTTCCGCAATGGGCCGGGTGAGCCAGGCTTCAGCGGTCAGCAGATTAGTGGAGACGGGCGTGAGCTGGTCCCAATTGAGGTCAAAGGTTTGCGCGCGGGCGCAGGCGGCGCAGGGACTGATCTTTTCGCGGGCATCGGGGCCGCGCACCACGCGGAGGGCGACACTGACGGCTTCATCGGGCAGCTTGAATTCCGGCATGTCGTTGAGGTCGGCGGTCTCGGGACGGGATTGATCAGCGGCGAGCAGTGCATCATCGGCGGAGCGCAGTTCCACGCGGGCGACGAGGCGCGGGCCGGCGGCATTTTCGCGCAGGCGCACGTGGACGAGTTTGAAGGCGGCAGTGGCGGACGGGGCCAGCGCGGCATAGCGGTACGATACTTTCAGGCCGGGGACATCATGGGAATCCGGGTTCCAGGCGAGCGGAAAATAAGTGCCGGTGCGGCGCCAACTGGTGGCGTACACCTGGTTCAGCGGATCGGTGCCGGTGACGGTACGGGCGGCATCGGCATTGAACCAGCATTGGTCGGGGCCTTGGGCGTTGTATTCATCGGCGCCGAGGAAATGCCAGTCGCCATCCCAGAATTCCACCCAGGTATGGTTGCCTTCCTTGTGCGCCCAGGAGGGCACGCCGGCGATGCGGGCGGGAATGCCCACGGCGCGGCAGGCGTCCACGAGGATGATGGAAAGGCCGGTGCAGGTGGCCTTGCCTTGGGTGATGGATTCGGCGGGGCTCTGGTTGTTGCGCTTGCGGGCGGTGTTGTAATGCACGTTCACGCGCTTGAACAAATCGCGGTTCAACGCCTGCGCGGCTTCGGTAGCGGTTTGGCAACCTTTAACCAGTTCGCTGGCGAGACGAAAGAAATCCGGTCGCCATTCATCGCGGGGTTCATCCAGCGAAGCGTAGGGCAGAACATCGTTCACAAAAACGGCTTCGGGAACGGTGCGCGCCCAGGGGAAGGTTTTGCGGGCGGTCAAGGCGAGGTCAATGTTGGTCAGCAGAAATTCGCTGCTCAGGACACCGCGATCGGCAGGCGGCATATTGTCCACGAGGAACCACGCGGCGCGGCGGCCGGGATCGCCGTGGGCGGCACCGGCGAGGGCGACAAGGGTGTCGGATTCGACGGGTAGATCGGCATCCAGCAGCAGCAGGCGGTCCTGGCGAATGCGCCACACGTGATGACCGGTGGCATCGTGAAACGGGACGGCGCCGGCGTAGCCATCGCGGGTGGGCGTGAGGACGGGCATTTCCACATCGGCGGGCCATGCATAAAATGGTTGCCAACCGAGTTCGGCCATGGTTTGGGCCCAGTGCCCGTGATCATTGGCGAAATCGCGCTGGCGATGGTAGAGCTCCAGCGCCAGATCGCGGGCGGTTTTGCCGGGGATGGGAGCCACGGCCGTTTCCGTGCCGGCGGGCTGGCGGGTGAATTGTAATTGACCCCACATTTCCGGGCGGTGCATGTCCACCACCCCGATGGGCGACCACACCCAGTTATCCTCGGGTACATTCGGCAGTTTTTGATAGGTGCCGTTGGTGGTGGTGATTCGCCATTCCACACGGGAGAAGTCGAGTCGCCATTGTTCGCCTTCGGCCGGTGCCCCGGGGTGCCGGGCATAGCCGCCCAGCACCGACCAGGGGAAGGCGATTTCCACGGTCCAACCGTATTCCACGGTCCAACCGCGATTCACATCCGCCGGATTATTGAGGCTGCCTTGAACCTTCACGGCGGTTTTCAGGCCGGGAATGTCCCATTCATTGTGCGGAGTGCCGTGGTCGAGATAGGGTTTATCAAGTCGTAAATCCCAGCTCGTGTTGAGGGCATTGATCTCGAACTCATAGTAATTATGGGTGCTGCCCTGCGGGTCCATGAACACTTCAAAATCAGGGTCGCGAAAGATCACGCTATCGTGATTGGTGAGGGTGGCCCAGACGTGGGGCTCTTTAATGTCGGCAGCGATGTAGAGGTAGTTGTCATCCCAGAGCAGCTTGGCGCGGGTATGAAAACGGGGCATGGGTTTGCTGGCGCCGACGATGTCCACGAAGTCGGTGGTCCACGGAACCTGCGCCCAGGCGGCGTCATCCAGCCGGCCATCCACGGTGATGGCGTTGGTGGTGTAATGGCATAGATAGCCCTGTGGCACGATGGCTTGCATCTGGTCGCGCCACTCGGCGGTTTCGCCGGCGACGGCGGCAAAAGCCGACAGCGCGAAAATGGTGGTCAGCAGGGTCCATGTTGACCGGGCGGCCAACGTTCTAAATATTGCGGCCATGAGAATCATCCTTATTGGGTGGTGACGCTAACAAAGACGGGGTAGCGGGGCAAATGCATTCACCGGAGTGGGCATGCAAAATTCAGGGCAGGAGCACGCCGCGATAATACCGCTGCGGGAACAGGCCGGGGCTGGGTTCGGTAAACCGGAAGGGCGCGGCGTTGGTGGTGAGGCTGAGCCAGACGGGAGCGGCCAGATTGGTGGTCGCCTGCACCACGTAGTTCGTTCCGGTGGTGCCGGTGAGCGTGAATTGAAACTGGTTGCCCGTGAGCGACGCGAGGGTCAGGGCCGGGGCGGCGGCCGGGGCGTTGGTGGTCAGCACTTGCGTGACGATGCCGGACACGGCGAGGTCCGGTGCGGTGGTGCCGGCGGTGTTAAAGATATACCAGGTGCCGGCGGAGCTGGTGCCACCGTAATTGACCAGCCGGAAGGTAATATTGGTGTTGGCCCCCACGTTTTGCAGGGCGGCGATGCCGGAGAGATCGAGCGGGGCGTTGGTGGCACCGGACCCGGTGGCGGGGTAGTTCAGATTGGCAAGGTCGACGAAGGGGCCGGCCCCGATTTGATATTGCCACACGGCATTGGTCGCCCCGCTGGCGGAGCGGTAATAATCGAACCGGGTGATGGCGGTGAACGAAACCGTATAGCCGTTGCTGACAGTAAGGCTGAACGTTACATACTGGTTGGAGGCAATGGCCGTGGCCGCATTGGTGCTGGTGAAACCGGTGCCACCCCAGCCGCCCGCGCCGGCGGTGCCGCTTTGTTTCACGCCGCTGCCGCGGGTGAGTCCGCCGATGGCGAGATTGGCTGCGTTCGTGGTGGCGGCCAGCGGCGAGGTGCCGTAATTATTCAGACCGCCGATTTGCGTGCTGACATCCCAGCCGGCGAGCAGACCGCTGTAAACCGTACCACCACCGCTGCTCAAAACGGTGAACGCATTGGAACTGATGGCGGTGCCGCTGGGGGTCGTGATACTGATCGCGCCCGAGCTGCCGTTGGTGGGCACGGTGGCGGTGAACTGGTTGCTGGAAATCAGCGTGAAGGCGGCGCTCGCGCCGTTAAAGGTCACGGCGCTGGCGGAACCGAAGTTGGTGCCAATGACGGTCACGCTGGTGCCGGCGGTGCCGTTCGTGGGCGCAAAAGTGAAGATGACCGGCGGCGGATTGGTCTGGCCATCCACCTTGCTCCGCAGCGCGGTGGCGACCGAGGAAGACAGGGCCGTGAAAAAAGTGAAGCCGGTGTCCACCTGGATCTGGTTCACGGAAGTCACGTAGGCCGGCCAGGTGTTGGTGGCGGCGGCGGTGTTGGGCACCTTGATGGCAATGACCCGGTTGGTGGCGGTGATGCGACTGGCGGCCAGACCGCTGCCCGGCGGCACTACGACAACAATTTTCCAGGTATAATCGGGAATGGACACCGGCCCGTTGGTGTTGATGCGCGCACCGCTGAAACCGCTGGGACCGCACTGGATCAGGAGTTCGTAGTTGTTCGTGGACTGGACGAGCGTACGGCAGTAATCCTCGAACTGTCCCCAGATGCCCTCATTATTCACGGGTGCCTGCGGCATGATGTTGGACATGAAAAAGACGAGGTCGTTGTTGGTGGCGGATTCGGTGCGGTCCTTGGAGGGACAGAGATGGCCGCGATCGTAGCCGGAATAGGTGTAATCGCCGGTGGTAACACGATAAAAATTCCCCGGCAGATTGGTATCGGTGACGAATGTGGAACGCGCGTTGGTGCCAATGTCGGCCGCGGTCAGGTCCCAACTGGCCCAGACGGGTTCGCCCAGATTGTCGCTGTAATCAATCGCCTCGACGGTGCGCTGGATGAGATAGTGATTATGATTGTTTGTATCGGCGCTGGCACCGGAAGGATTGCCGAGCTGCAATTGCAGAGCGGCATCAATGGTGGCTCCGGCCCGGAACGTCAGGAGACAGAACACGGCCAGCAGGAGCGGGCGGCGGATGGCAGCAAACCAAATCATGCAATTGGACGTAATGTCATCATTTAAGCCCGCATTTCAATGCAGAAGTTCGAAACGGGCCTGGCGGATGACCTCGTTGCGGGCGGCCACCGGGGCGAAGGGAGAGAACGCCGGCAACTGGTTTTGGCAAAAGAGACACATGGCAATCCAGTCGCACCAGCGCATCTCCGCCACGGCATTTTCGGCGGGCTGCTTGTCTTCGGGAAGGGTGTAGTTGCCCATATGCACCTGGGCGTTATTGGTGTAATTGTAATAAATCTGGCGGGCGGCATTGACCCGGAAGACACCGCAAACATTGGTCCGTTCCAGTTCGCGCGCGAGCAGGTGGCGGTAGGCCGGGAGCACCGTCAGACCGGCATCCACCGTCGAATCATCATAGCCGTTGCGCCAGGGCAACCGGCCCCAGGCGGAATTGGTTGATCCGAGGAGGGTTTCGGCGGTGGCCAGCAAAACCTGATTGGTGGGGTATTGCCGGAAGGGGTACAGCGATTCCGCCAGCGGAAAATCCCGGTCGGCCGGGCTGGTGGTGAGCAACCAGGCGGCGTAATCATCAAAGGCATGGGCATCGCCGGCCTGGGCGCGAACCTGGGTGAGGCGGGCCAGGAGCGCGCCCTGTGAACCGCCGGCATATTTCATGATGGTGCAGAGGCGGTG
This sequence comes from uncultured Verrucomicrobia subdivision 3 bacterium, assembly GCA_903820285.1. Taxonomy (GTDB): domain Bacteria; phylum Verrucomicrobiota; class Verrucomicrobiia; order Limisphaerales; family UBA11358; genus UBA11358. Next base: position 6,511 of record CAIJGS010000383.1, read on the forward strand.
CGACAGTTTTTGGGCGACGGGCAGGGCGGCGGGCAGATCCCAGGCCGCGAGATCCAGCGCGAGCTGGCCGGCGGCGGCCGGATCGTAGTGGCTGCCAGTGTCAGTAGGCACGGCCAAGGCATCCCGCCCGAGCAACTCGGTGACGGTGGGACTGGTTTTGCCGCGCAGAGTTTCGCCGCGGAAGCAGGTGTGATCGGCGGAGTCATTTGCCGGCTGGACGATGCAGTCGGCGGCTTCCACCCAGTGCGAGCGGGCGGCATCATCCTGGAGGATGGCATACCAGCGGTCTTCCAGTTTCAGCCCTTTAAATTGATTCCAATAGGCGCGCAGGACGGGGATGTTCCCATTAAAACTGGCGTGCAGGATTTGTTGCAAGGCCGTTTCGGCAATACGTCGGACGGGCACGACCTGGCGTTCGCGGGAAAAATACTGCGTCAGCGAAATGGTGCGGGTGAGGCGTTGGTCGTGTTCCAGACAATCGAGCAGCGGTTCCACGGCGGCATCCCCTTCGCTGACCAGGGCGGTCACGACGGGGTTGTCGGCCAGTCCGCCATAGCCGGGCGATTCCACCTGAAGTTGGGAAACCTGATCGAGATCACGCACCAGTTGTTGTACGCGGTCGGATTGATTGGTGATGTCCTGCCAGTGGCCGCAGGCGGCATGGGCCTGCGGGTCTTCCCTGGCCCGGCGTTCCAGATCGGCGAGCAGAGGCGGGAATGATTCCAGAAATTCCAGGTAGGGGTGGATCTGTCCGCGGTGGGCGGGATCATAGTAAGACTGCCGGGGAAAACCACGGCGGGCACACTCGGCTTCAATCTTCGGTTGCAGTGCCGCCAGTTGGCGGGCGGAGGCCAAGGCCAGGGATTCATCGCCCCGCAGATGGGCTGCGAGGGTCCGGTCATACATTGCCCAGGCCCAATCGCCGGCCAGCTCCAGATAAGGGTCGCGGGCATCGGCCGGGATAGAATAGCCCCCATGCCTGAGGTATACGAACCTTGATTGGGGAGGAGTGGCAAGCCATTTTTTAAGGGCGGTTTCGGCGTCACCCATGCGGATTAATAGCGGTATCCGGGTGGTGAGCGTGCTGGCGAATGTTACCGTATCCGGCTCGCCGGCGGAGGAATCCAACATCCACCCGCCACGCATTATCCGTTGGGGGGCGTCATTGGTGGCGTCGGCATGCAGGTCGCACAGGTCGCCCACGGTTTTGACGGGATAGATCAGCCCGTTCCAGCAGATGGCGAAGCGGTCATGGTTGAGAAAACCGGCCGGCAAGACCCAGCCACGGGTGGTAACATTGGTAGCCTCGGGCTCCCACACGCCGCAGACCTGAACTTCAACGGTGCGATATTCGCAGCCGCGCGGATCGGGGAAGCCTTGGGCAAAGAGCGTTTCAATGGCGGAGAGCAGATTGGTGGCCATGCCCGCCGGCGGCTGCCACCGGGTATGCTGGCGCGGCGGTTCCGGCAATTTCAAATCGGCGGCGGCCGCCGGGAGTCCGGCCGGCAACAACCCCAAAATAAGACCGAGGCAGGCGGCTTTCATGCGCCGGCATTATTGATTTGCAGCCAAAGGCTTGGCAATGCAATTAAGCCGGTTTCACCGCCGGAGCGGCGGACATTTCTTGTTCCACCCCGGACAACATTTCACTGATGACAAGCCGGGGTGGCCGGACTAGGATGCGCGCATGAGTTTCAAGGGAACATTCGCCGCGCGCATCCGCCTCTGCGGTTTGTTGTTAGCGCTGCCCGTCGGCAGCGTTCAGGCGCAATCCCGGCCCGCGCCACAAACCATCCAGGCGGTGTTCGAGGCCATTCGCAACAATGACACCAATGCCCTCCGGCAAGCTTACCAGAGCGACACCAATTGCCTGAATGATGACTATTATGCGGCGTCGGTTTCCCAACGCTTTCCCTTGCTGGAAGCGGCGGCAGCCGGTCAGGCGGACATGGTGGCGCTCTTGCTGACGTACGGGGCCGATCCCAACGTGGCGGGCGATACCACGCACAGCGTCAATGCCCAGCGCACGCCCTTGGACAACGCCGTGCAAAGCGGCAGCCTGGAAACCTGTAAACGGCTCCTGCAAGCCGGGGCCAATCCCAATCACGCCAGTTTTTCCCAGGACACGGCCCTGCATTTTGTGTTCGACAGTTTTTGGGGCGCCCATTCCAACCGAACCGAAATTGCCGAACTGCTACTGGATTACGGGGGCGATCCTTTCCGGGAGGCGGGATATTACAAATACACGCCGCTGGAACTGAATATTACCCGCGGTGACGGCCGGTTGACGGCGCGCATGCTGGGACAGGACAAGGCGCATCCGCCGGGCGGGAAGGCCGTCATTAAACCGGGGACCAGGCATAAGCGGGAGCCGGCTGGCATCCCGGCCGGTTTTCTGGACGGGAAAGGACCGGCATTGCTGAGCGCTGCCGTTCAACGGGAGGAATTGGAAGCGGTTCAGGCCTTGCTGAAAGCCGGGGTGAAAGCAACGAACAACGATCCGGGCGCAATTCCGCTGCTCCATACGCTGGCGCTGACGGAAGGACCAACGGTGACCGGTTGGGATGTCGCCAAAGGCACGATAGCACAATTCAAATCCGTCCCAACCGTGCCGGGAGGAGCCGTTTCCGGCCAGGATTTGGCGGAACTGCGCCGGCAACAAGTGCGGGAGGTGCTGATTCATTATGGCGCGGATTATGATGTTTTTGCCGCCACCGGCATGGGGGATCAGCCGCAGGTGGAGAAACTTTTACGGGCCAATCCTGAGGTGCACAATGCCCGTGACCGGGATGGCCAGACGCCGTTGCATTGGGCGGTGCTGGCGAACCGGCCGCTGCTGACTTCGTTCTGGATTCAACATGGGACGGGATTGGACGTCACCAATGTTGCCGGGCAGACGGCGCTGCATCTGGCAGCTGCGAAGGGTCTGCCCGACCAGGTGGCAATCCTCCTCGCGGCCGGCGCAGCCACCGGGTTGCACGATACCAATGGGTGGACGCCGCTGGACACGGCGATTCAAGGGAAACAAACCGCCTGCATCCGCCTGCTGCTGGCGGACAAATCCGCGCCGATTCATGCGGAAAGGGGAATCAGAACTCCGCTCCATCAGGCGGCGGCCGACGGCAATGTGGCGGCCCTGGTCGCGCTCACGGAAACCGCCACCAATCTGGAAGTCCGGGACGAACTGGGTTTTACGCCGCTTGAACTGGCCGTTCAGCATGGCCATCTGGCTGCCGCGGCGCTGCTGTTGGATCAGGGGGCCGACATCAATGCGAGAGACCCAGAGGGCAATTCGCTGTTGTTGCAGATGATCGCGCGGAACATGCAGTTATTCATTGCTGACCGGCCGCCGGCGGCCTGGTTTGAACGGTTGCGGCAGGATCCGCACAAGGCGGTTTATCTGACCAATCTGGTGGTGGACCGGTCCCAAATGGAGCCGCCGGCCATCCTGCAGGCGGCGAGTTTTCTGCTGGCATACGGTATCAATGTGCAGGCCACCAATCAGGCTGGCCAGTCCGCCTTGCAACTGGCGGCGGATGAAAAGACCGCGCTGTTTGGTGAACGCGCCGAACTGCTGAAATTGCTCGGCACCGGCGGAGCCCGCACGGATGAGCGGGATGCGGATGGCAATACGCCGCTGCATCTGGCGGGGAAGGATACCACAGGCGACCGGGTGGCGGGGCTGATTGCCGCCGGGGCGGACATCAATGCAACCAATCATCTGGGTCAGACGCCGCTGCATCTGTTTGCGGCGAATATCAGCGCCTGGGTGGATAATGCCAACGGCGGGAACGAGCCATTTCAGCTGCTGGTCAAATCCGGGGCCAATCTGAATGCCCAGGATCAAGCCGGCAGGACAGCTTTGCATATGCTGGCCATGACGAATCATTCCTACCGTGCCGAGGCCGTCCAGTTATTGCTGCGCAGTGGCGCCAATCCGAATCTGCGGGACAAATACGGACGGACGCCGGCGCAGCTGTTTCTCGCGAACAAGTGGCCGTGGACGGACGTGCAAATCTGCGTGGCCATGCTCTTCAAGGCCGGGGCCGATCTTTCGGCCCGGGATGAGGACGGGAAGACGGTACTGCATTATTTCGCCGGCCTGGGCACGGAAAGTCCGCTGTTTTTCATGCGGGGCATCGAGGATACCCTGCTGGCGGCCAAGCTGGATGTGAACGCCCGCGACAATGAAGGCAACACCCCGCTGCATATCGCGGCCCAAACCAAAACCGGGGATGTTTACAACTGGCTGGTCCAACAGGGGGCCGATCAGAATGCCACCAACGATGCCGGGCAAACTCCGCGTTCGCTTTCCGCCCGCACGGCGGATGGGTTGCCACGGCCCGGATTAAATCCGGACAGTGACATTTTTTCCGCCGCCCGGGATGGCCGGCTGGATTGGGTGAAACCCCTGGTGCAGGCGGATCCTTCGCTGGCCACCATGACCAACCGGTTTGGCCAGACGGCGCTGAGCCTGGCGGCCGCGATGCACCATACTAATGTGGTGATGTTTCTGGCCGAAAACGGGGCCAGGATGGACCTTCAGTCCGCGGTTTCGGCACACGATGCGAAGGCGGTGCAGGACATTCTTGACCACGATCCCGGGGCCGTCAAAACCGGGCATTGGCTGAACACGGCGGCGACGGTGGGCGATCTGGCCACGGTGAAAGTCCTGGTGGCCGGCGGCGGCGATCTGAAGGGGGCGGACCTGCGCGGGCTTTCGCCGCTGGGGGATGCGTTGCTGAACCGGCATCCGGATGTGGCGGATTTTCTGCGCCAGCAAGGGGCGGGGGAAAACCTGATGGATGCCATCTACCTCGGCGATGCGGAGCTCGTCGCCACGCTGCTCAAAGGAAACAAACTTCCGGCCGCAGCCGACGGAATGGTGCTGTCGCCGCTGGCCGCGGCGGCGGGCAGCGGCCGGGTGGAAATAGTGCAGCAGTTGCTGGACAGCGGCGCGGACGCGGCCGAGATCAATCCGCGCAATGGCATGACCCCCTTGCATCTGGCCGCCGAGTGCAACCAGACGAATATCGCCCGCCTGCTTATCCGGCACGGAGCCAAAGTAAATATACATGACCGGATGGGTTGGTCGCCGCTGCACCGTGCCTGTGTGGCGGGCAAGGTGGCCATGGTGGCCATGCTGGTGCGAAACAATGCGGAGGTGAATGATCCAACGCAATCCGCGCCGGTAGAAGCCATGGGCCGGATGCCGTTCCTGCCCGGCCCCGGCACGCCGGCCATGGCGGGCAACCGGCCATTGCATCTGGCGGCGTCTGCCGGCCAGGTTGAGGTGGTCAAACTGCTGTTGCGCCTGGGGGCCAGCGTTAATGCAACCAACGCGCAAGGGTTGACCCCCTTGGATGTGACCTTCCCAAGGTTCAACACGCCCGACCTTTTCCAACTGCGCCGCGGTCTGTCGGTGGCCCAGACGCTTTTCGGTCCCGTTCAGCCTTACCAACAGATGAATCTTCAATCCCTCCAAGCGGACCGGCAGGCCGTGGCCGGGATATTGGAACAAGCCGGCGGCAAACGATCGGGAAACCAGCCTTCATTCAACGGGCCAAGCGGCGGCAGGTGGGGCGGGCCGCCGTGGTAGACCGGCGGGCTTGAATCAGTTTAACGGGCAGGCCGGACGGGATTCAGTCCAGATGCACAATCCCGTGGCGGATGGCGCTGATGGCGGCTTCGGTGCGGTCCTGGACTTTGAGTTTGGCGAACAGGGTTTTGAAGTGGGCTTTGACGGTGTCTTCGCACAGGAAGAGGGCGGTGCCGATCTCGCGATTACTCCGGCCTTTGATGAGCATCTGGAGGACATCCATTTCGCGCTGGGTGAGTTCGGGGCGCTGCTGGCGTTCGGCCAGACGGCGGGAAAGTTTCTCGGAGAGGATCTGTTTGCCGGCGTGCACGCCGCGGATGGCGGTGGCAAGTTCGTCGTCGGGGGTGTCTTTCAGCAGATAGGATTTGGCGCCGGACTGGATGGCGCGGAAGATGTCCTCGTCGGTATCGAACGTAGTGAGCACGATCACGCGGGCATCGGGAAATTCCTTGCGGATGGCGAGGGTGGCCTCCACGCCGCCGAGGCCGGGCAGGCGCAGGTCCATGAGCACGACATCGGGCTTTTTCGCGCGATAAACCTGGAGCGCATCGCGGCCATCGCCGGTTTCGGCCACGACGGTCAGATCGGTCTCGCTTTCGATGAGGGCGGCCATGCCCTTGCGGTAGGCCGGGTGGTCATCCACCAGCATGACCCGGATGGGGTTGGTTTTTTTCAATTTTTTCATGCTCAAATTACGCTTTTGGCGGTCTGCCTGTCATTTACCCGTTCGGGTAAATCAGCATGCCGGTTTCGGTGTCAGGGTCAAAGTTCATTCGCCGGCGAGCGGCACGGTGAGGCTGATTTCCACGCCCTGACCGGGGGCGCTGCGAATGTCCAGCTGGCCATTCAACCCGGCGGCCCGTTCGCGGAGGCCCACCAAGCCGAACCGGTCGCCGCCCGGCGTGGGGCTGGCGGGATCAAAGCCCCGGCCGTCGTCGGCCACGACCAGGCGGAACAGTTTTTCCGCAAACTCGAGCCGCACGCGGATGTGTCTGGCCTGGGCGTGTTTGGCGGCATTGGTAATGGCTTCCTGGCCGACGCGCAGCAGATGGCTTTCCACCACGGGGGCGAGGCGGCGGGGTTTGCCGGTGACTTCAAAATGGGGGACGAGTTCCGTGCCTTCGGCCATCTGTTTGAGGATGCCTTCCAGCGCAGTGGGCAGGTCGCTGGTTTCGAGAATCTGCGAGCGCATGTTCCAGATGGAATTGCGGGCTTCCTCCAGGCTGCCGCGCACGAGTTGCTGCGCGGCATCGATATGCTGGTGGAGGGATTCGGGGGAATCATCGGCGCGTTTCTTGGCGAGCCGGAGTTGCACGGAAGTGGCGACCAGACCCTGGGCCAGGGTGTCATGAATTTCGCGCGCCATCCGGTTGCGTTCGGAGAGGATGGCGCTGAATTCGGCCTCGGCCATGGCGCGCTGGCGCTTCTGTTCGGCCACACGGCGGCGGGCCATCAGCGTGACCACGCCGGTGAGCAGCAGCAAGGCGCCAATCACACCACCCAGCAGAAAAATGACATGCCGCGGAGTCCACCAGGGCGGCCGGCTGAGCACTTCGAGGTCGGCCGGCGAACGCAGCAGGAGTTGAAACGTCTGGGGCTGCCAGATGCCCATCATCGGGCGGACGTCGTCGTGAATCACGGAGCAGATGCCGGTGATGCGCACCTGGCCGCCGGGCTGCCAGTCCGGGTTGACGCCGGCACCGGGCGGACTTTTCAGCATGGCTTTGAAGGGCATGCCGCCGGCATTCAAGGTGAGGATGGTACCTTCCATCATCGGCTGCACCTCGGTGAGCACGGCTTCCAGTGCGATCAAATCATCCTGATAATTGATGGCATTGGTGGCCTGGGACAGGAAGACGGGCAGCGGCGGCCAGTTGGTTCCGGTCTGGCGGAAGACGGCGTCCTCCAGCACGGGCGGAAAGGAATTGAACGTGGGAAAACCAAGCACATCCAGTTCATCGCCCGGCTTCAGTTCACCGCCCTGGCGGGTCTGGATGCGCAGGCCCGCCTCTTTGTCCCGAATCCAGAACGAGGAGCCGGATTGGGCGTAGGTGACCACGCCGCGAATATGGATGCGGTGGCCGCTGGGGTTGTCCGGCGTGAACCGGAGCAGGCTGTCCGCCGGGCGCACCGGCGCGGCAAAGGGATCGGCGGGTGCCGGTTTTTCGAGCCGGATGTTAACGCCCGCCGGCACCTGGAGCACGGGGGTGAGCGCCTGGCGGCGCTGGTTAAACTGGTAGAGGCAGACGGCCTGGACCCGCACCTCGGCATCGGCTTGCAACTGGGGGTTTCGCGGACCGGGACAGCGGACGGTGATGATCCCGCCGTTGGCGGCAATGTACGCACGCCAGATGTTTCCCCGGGCGGGCGGTTCGATGTAATAGCGGATGACGCCGGTGACTTCCACCCATTGGCCGTCGAGCGCGCCAGTGATGAGGTCCTGATAGGAAACCGGGCGCGGGGTCGGAATCGGGGCCACGCCCTTTTTATGCACGGAACTGACCCGGACAATGGGCGCAAACTGGCCGGGGTCGGTAACGCCTTCCAATTCAATGGCATCTTTGCGGTGGATGCTGGCGAAGAGACTTTTATCGGCGAGCACATAAATGCCGGCCGAATCATCCGCCAGGACGACGGCGTGGCCGGCGGGATCCGCTTCTGAAATGACCACCCCGCGCAGACGCACCGACAGCCCTTGCGCGGCCTGGTTTACGGTAAGGTTGCGGATTTGGGCGGCATTGGTCAGCACGCCGGCGGGAGGTTGGGCCGGGTCGGCGGCCAGGCGGCCGCCCGCCCAGACGAGGAGCAGTCCGCCCAACATGATGACCTGCCGGTAAATGCGCATTTCAGGGATTTTCCCGAGTTTGGGGGAAAACGGGCCGTTTCGCAATGCCGCCATTTTTACCCTTTCGAGTAATGGCACCCGGCGCCGCCGGATGATAGGATTGGGACACTTAAGCCCCATTGTAAAAACAAACCAAGCAACCGAATTGTTGGCTGCTTTGGCTGGTTGCACACCTGCCAAGGTTCCACCATAATCGAACTATGAAAACCCCTCAGTTAAAAACCTCCCTAATAGCCATCGGCTCGCTGGCCCTGACTCTGGTCAGTCAGGCAGCCAACGTCAACCTCACCGCCTCCGAGCCTGCTGGTTTTACGGCATTTACCACCAAAACGAATTGGAGTAACGGGGCCGCCCCGTCGGCCGGAAACAATTATTTTACATCCACTTTCGGGTTTCGCACCCCGCCGGACAATTTGAGTTATACGTTCGCCGGCGATTCGCTGACCCTGAATCCGGGCACGACGAGCGCCTACAGCATGATTGAAAAAGGCTCGGCGGGTGCCGGAGCCGGCCGGACGCTGACCATCAACAACTTCACCAACGCCGGCGGTCTGATCCGCAGCGGTGGCACCGCCGGGTCCATCATGACCATCACGGGCAACGTCTTTGCAGTTACCGCAAACTCAACCCTGACGGCGGATCAATGTAACTGGATCATCAATTCGCCGCTGATCGGCACGGGCATCCTGACCAACAATTTTGCCAATGCGCAAACGGCGGGTTACGGTGGCAACAACAGCGCCTTTGCCGGCAAGTTCCTGATTAACGGCATTGTCCTGTTCAATAATCAAAACGCGGTGCCGGGAAATCCGGTTATCGCCATGCCGGACCAGATCATTCTGGGGAGCGGCGGCACCTTGCGGGATAACATTGGCATTACGCTCAATAACGCGAATGGCGGCGTGACGCTGTATGGGAATGCGACCGTCAACACGGTCAATGCCACGAGCAATACCATCGTTGCGGAGCCCATCGTCGGCGCCTTCACCCTCACCAAGAGCGGCGCGGGCACGCTGACGCTGTCCGGCGCGAACACCATCAGCGGTCTGACCCTGACGGGCGGTTTGCTGAACATCAACAACCAGAATGCCGTGGGTACGGGCACGCTGACTTTCAATTCGCCCACGCTCGTGTTTGACAACATCACCGGCTCGGCTTTCACCCTGCCCAATAACAACGCGCAAACCTGGGCCACCAATTTTTCATTTACCGGTTCCTCCAGCCTGAATCTGGGCACGGGGGCGGTTACGCTGACCGGGAGTCCGGCCGTGACGGTCAATGCCAACACGCTGACCGTGGGCGGCTCCATCAATGGCGCTTTCAGTCTGGCCAAGGCCGGTCCTGGCACCCTCTCGCTGACGGCGAGCAACGGGTACACGGGCATTACGACCATCACCAACGGGGTGGTCATCATGGGCAATCCCTATTCGCTGGGCACCAATGCGTGGACCTTCGGGGGCACCACCAATGCGACGCTGGACATGGCCACCGATGGCGGTGACTACACCAACGTGGTCAATGCCGGCAGCAGCACCATCTTCACCATCGCCGCGGACGTCAAGACGGGTTCCACGGGCATCAATCATACGATGGGCACGTTTCTGATCGGTTCCGGCGCCACGCCCTTGCAATTGAACATCACCAAGGGACCGAACGTTGCCAGCGGCAGCCCGCAGATCACGGTCAATGCGCTGACACTTAGCGGCGGCAGCGGCGGCACCACGATTGTGAATCCCTCCTCGGCCAGCCTGGCGCTGGGCAGCGTGACGGCCACCGCCACCAGCAAGACCCTGCAATTGGATGGCACCAATGCCAACAGCAGTGTGATTGGCGCGATCACGGATGGCGGTGCCAATATCATTTCCATCGTCAAGACCAACACCGGCAAATGGACGTTGAACGGGGTCAGCACGTACACCGGCACGACGACGATCGGCCAGGGCACGCTGGCTTTGGGCAGCAGCGGCGCCATCAATGGTTCCGCCACCATCACGGTGCCGCCGGCCGGTACGTTCGATGTCTCCGCCTCGAGCTGGAGCTTGGGAGCCGCGCAGACCCTGAACGGCAACGGTACGGTGACCGGTAATCTCTCGGACAACACCGGCAGCCAGATCAGCCCCGGCGGCGCCGGCACGGTGGGCACCCTGACCTTTAATAACAACCTGAACCTGGCGGCGGGCGACACCAATAAGTTTGATTTCAGCAGCACCACGAATGATCTGTATATCGTCAATGGCAACCTGAATCCCGCCGCTGGCTCGATCATTAATCTGGCCAGCCTGCCCGCCGGCGGTCTTCCGAATGGCACCTACACCCTGATGCAGGTCACCGGCACGCTCGGTGGCAGTGCGAGCAATTTCACCATCACGGGCAAGCCGTCACCTTCGCGCCAGTCCTTCGCCATTGCGTATGACACGGTCAGCACCCCGCATCGCGTGCTGCTGCAAGTCACCGGGTCGGCCGCCGGCCTGGTCTGGCTGGGCACCTCCACGACGTGGGATATTGTCACCACCGCCGACTGGACCAACGCCGCCGCCACCAGCACGGACGTTTATTTTGACGGCGACAATGTCAGCTTCACCGACCTCGGCTCGGCCGCTTCACCGGTATTGAATGCCACGGTGCAGCCCGGCTCGGTCACGGTGAATTCCGCGAATGCCTACACGCTGTCCGGCACGGGCGCGATCAACGGCAGCGCGGGGCTGACCAAATCCGGCAGCGGCACGCTGACGGTTCAGACGGTCAACGGCTATACCGGCGTCACCGCCGTTAACGGTGGTGTGCTGAGTGTGGCCACCATCACCAATGGCGGCGTGGCCAGTCCGATTGGCGCGGCGTCCAGCGCGGCGGCGAACCTGACCTTCAACGGCGGCGATCTGCAATACACCGGCGGCTCCGCCAGCACGGATCGCGGTGCGACCTTGAACGCGGGCGGCGGCACGGTGGAAGTGACTTCGGCGGCCACCGCGCTCCAATTAAGCAGCGCCATCGTGGGCAGCAGCGGCGGCAGCCTCACCAAGGCGGGCAACGGCACCCTGGTGCTGACCGGCGCGAATGCCTACAACGGCGGCACCGCCATCAGCGGCGGCACCTTGCAGGTGGGCAACGGCGGCGCGACGGGCGTGCTCGGCACCGGCCCCATCACGGACAACAGCGCGTTGCTGGTCCTGCGCACTGGCACCATCACGTTGAGCAATGCCATTACCGGTTCCGGTTCGATTACGAACAACGGCACCGGCACACTGGTGCTGGCCGGCACCAATACCTATCTCGGTTCCACCACCATTAACACGGGGCTCGTGCAGGTGGTTTCCAGCCAGGCGCTCGGCGGCACGCCGGCGGCGTTTGATCCGGCCCACATCAATATCAATGTTGGCGAACTCGAAGCCTCGACCTCGTTCAGCCTGAGTGACACCAACTCGGGCGTGACGGTCACGGCGGGCACCATCGGGGTGGATGCGGGCGTAACCCTGACCATCTCCAACCAGGTGGTCAGCGCGACGTCGCTGACGAAGGCGCTGCCCGGCACGCTGGTTTTGAGCGGCAGCAACACGCTCACCGGCATCTTGAATGTGGACACCGCCAGTCCGACGGCCAGCGACGGTGTGGTGCTCATCAACTCCACCAACGCCCTCGGCGGCGTGCCCACGATCCAGATTCGCAACAACCAGGGTCCGGGCAGCTCCACCCTGCAGTTGAATGGGACGCTGGGCAGCATCAATGTCAATCCCGCCACCTTTATCTGGAGCGGTCGCAATAACTTTGTTCCGGCCATTGAAAACGTGGCGGGCGACAACATCTGGAATCCCGGCTCCCTCACGATGAACGTGGGTGGCACGCTGTTCATGTTCCAGGCCGATGCCGGCAGCCTTACCTTGCCGGGCACATTCCCGACCACGGCCCCGGTGGCCGGCCGCACCTTCTCCTTTGACGGACCCGGATATTTCTCCATCACCGGCAGCATCCAGAGCGGCGGTTGCACCAACCTGAGCCTGTTTGTGACCAATAACGGCACGGTCACCCTCTGGAGTGGCAACAGTTACAGCGGTATCACCAGCGTGCAGGGCGGCACCTTGAACGCGGCGGACAACTCGTCCTTCGGCACGGCCAACCAGAACATTGAGGTTTCGCCGTACACGGGCGAAGTTTCCACGCTCAACATCTCCAACGCCTATGTCACGGCCCAGCGCATCAGTGTGGCGGGCCTCACGGCCAACACCGGCACACCCGGCACGGGCACGGTCAACCAGGTGAACGGCACGGTGAACGCCTCGCAATGGGTGACGGTCGGCTCCGGCGGCACTTCCGGCGGCACGGGCACCTATAATTTGAGCGGCGGTACGCTGAATGTGCAAAACACCGCCGGCGGCACCCAGTTGGAAATTGCCAACTTCGCCGGCAGCACGGGCACGCTGAATATCAGCGGCTCGGCGGGTCTGAACATTGAAAACAACGCCTACATTTCATTCGGCGCCAATGCCGGTGCCGCCAACGGCACGGTGAATCAATATGGGGGCACGGTTACTTTCTATAGCGACGCCGGCGGCACGCCGGGTGGCACGGGCATCCTGTATCTGGGCAAGGCCGCCGGCCTGACCAACAGCTATGTGTATAATCTGGCGGGCGGCCGTTTGCAGGTGCCGACCATCGCCTCGGCTTCCGGCAACTCACTGTTCTATTTCAACGGTGGCACGCTGCAGGCGGCGAAGACCAATGCGAGCTTCATGGGCGGCCTGACGGCGGCATATGTCTCCACCAATGGTGCGATCATCGACAGCAGCACCTACGCGGTGACCATTGCGCAGGCACTGGGGCATGATCCGGCGCTGGGTGGCACGGTGGACGGCGGTCTGACCAGCCAGGGCAGCGGCGTAATCACCCTGGCCGGCACGAACACCTATACCGGCCCGACGGCGGTAACCGCCGGCACCTTGCTGGTGAACGGTTCCATCGGCGCCGGCGCGGTGACGGTCTCCGGCGGCACCCTCGGTGGCGGCGGCATCATCAATGGCGCAGTGGATGTTCAAGGTGGCGGCACCTTTTCACCGGGCGCGGGCATCGGCACCCAGTCGGTCGCGAGCAGCCTCTCATTTGAAAGCGGCAGCACAGCGCAGTTTGATTTCGGCACGGGCACGAACAGCGAAGTCTTGGTGACCGGCGCCCTCAATCTGAATGGCTCCACGACGGTCAGCATCACCTATGTCAGCGCCGTGGCGGCGCTCGGCACCTATCCGCTGATCCAATACGGCTCGCTGTCCGGCAGCCTGGCGAATCTCACGCCGCCCACCTCCCCGAATCCCCGGCTGGTGTTCAGCCTCACGAACAGTGTTGCCACCAAAACCATCAGCCTGGTGGTCTCCGGCGTCTCGGCCAATCTGGTCTGGCACGGCGATGGCACCGGCAATTACTGGGATAACACCGGCAGTTACCAGAACTGGTTCCGGGGCACCAGCGCGGATTACTTCTACGACGGCGATTACGTGACCTTTAATAACATCGGTTCCAACAGCCCGTCCATTTATCTGACGGCGACCGTGTCGCCTTCCGCGATCATCGTGAATTCGACCAACAATTATGACATTGCCGGCTACGGTCTGATCGCCGGTCCCGGCAGCCTGACCAAGAGCGGTTCCGGCACCCTGACGCTGGAAGATAACAACACGTACATCGGTGCCACCGTCATCAACGGCGGCACGGTGCAGGTGGGCAATGCCGGCAGCACCGGTTCGCTCGGCACGGGCAACGTCACCAACAACGGCGCGCTGGCCTTCAACCGCACGGATATCATCACGATCGCCAACGCGATCGCCGGCAGCGGCACGCTGGTGCAAAACGGCAGCGGCACCGTGCTGCTGACCACGAGCAACAGCTACACCGGCCCCACGGTCATCACGGCCGGCGTGCTGACGCCGCGTGATCCCTCCGCCCTCGGCACTGCCGACGGCGGCACGATTGCGACCAACGGCGGCCAGCTCTTTGTTGACCAGAACATCAATCTGGCAGAACCGCTGACCCTTGGCGGCGCGGCCCTGCACAAAGGCGGCGGCGGCGTGACCAGTCTGGCCGGCTCGGTGAGTCTGGTGGCTGACACCACGATTCAGGTGGACGGTGGCGCGACCCTGAACCTGGCCAATTCCAACGGCATCAGCGGGGTGGGCTACAACCTGACCTTGAATGGCGACAGCGCCGCGCTCGGCACCCTGGCGGGTCCGCTTACTTTGGGCACCGGCGGGCTCACCAAGGGTGGCGCGGGCATCTGGACCCTGAGCGCCTCAAACAACTTCACTGGCCTGACCACGATCAGCGCCGGCACGTTGCGCATCAGTGATGCGACGCTGGGCAGCCCGGCGAGCTTCACGGCCAACCAAATCACGCTGGGCGGCGGTTCGCTGGAAGCCGTGGCCAACGCCGCCTTCACGGATGGCAACGCCGGCATCACCCTCACGGCCAATTCGACCCTGATGGTGGATAACGGCGTGACCCTGACGATCTCCAACAACATCAGCGGGGCGAACAACCTGACCAAATCCTCGCAGGGCACCCTGGTGCTGAATGGTTCCAATGCCTTCACCGGCACGCTGTACGTGGACACCGCCAACACTGGCGGCAGCGACGGCATCACGCGCATTGCCTCCACCAACGCGCTCGTCAACATCCCGGTCACACCGGGAACGCCGACGATCTACCAGCGGAACAACAACGGCGGCGGCTCCACCCTGCAGCTGGATGGCACGGCGGGTAATCTCAATATTGCCCAGGACTTCCAGATGTCCTGTCGCAACGTCACCACGTATAACGTGGAAAACGTGACGGGTAGCAATACCCTCAGCGGTACTCTGGATATCCAGTCCGGCGGTAATGGCATCTATTTGCAATCTGATGCGGGTACGCTGGATATTGCCGGGAACATTAACTACATCGGCACGCTCAACGGCGGACGCACTTACGTCTTCTCCGGGGCGGGCAATCATATTGTCAACGGCGTCATCGCCGCGCCGGTCTATACCAACGCGCCGATTAACGTGACGATGAACGGCACGGGCACGCTGACGCTGGCCAATGCGAACACCTATCCCAACGTCACGACCGTCAACAACGGTCTGCTGCTGGTCAGTGGCAGCATCAACAGCACGGGCGGCGTCTCCGTGGTAGGCGGCACGCTCGGCGGCACGGGCACGATCAATGATGCGGTAACCGTCGGCACGGGCGGCACCCTCTCCCCGGGCGCGGGCGGCATCGGTTCGCTGGTCATCAACAGCAACCTGACCCTCGGCGGCACCACCTACATTGAGGTAAGCAAGACCGGTGCCACCAGCGATCAGGTGACCGGCGTGGTGACGGCGAATTACGGCGGCACCTTGTTTGCCACGAACGTGGCCGGCACGCTGAACATCGGCGACAGCTTTACGGTGTTTAATGCGGCGGCGCATACCGGCAACTTCGCGGCTATCACGGGCACGCCCGGCACGGGCAAGGCCTGGAAGTTCAATCCCACCAACGGCGTGCTGAGCGTGGTGCTCGGCGTGGCCACGAATCCCACGAACATCACGGCCAAGGTGTCCGGTAACGCCCTGACGCTGAGCTGGCCGGTGGATCATCTCGGCTGGACCCTTCAGGCCCAGACCAACAGCAGCACGACCGGCCTCACCACCAACTGGGTGGATGTGGCGGGCAGCGCCGCCAGCAACACGAACGTTATGACGATTAACCCGGCGAATCCGACCGTGTTCTACCGTCTGCGTTATTGATCGGCACCGCCGGGCAGGTAAGGCGGGGTGCTTTCGTTCGGGTAATGCCGGAACGAAACACCCCGCGAACCTGATGGAGGGCAAGCTGCGGTTCCTCCTTAAATTATGAAGTTGCCAGTCCATCCCCTGGCTTTGGTCGTTAACAATCTGCCTGTACTGGCCCAGCCCTGGGCGCCAGCGGGCAGATTTTTTTATCCCGCCCCGCGGCTGATGGCGGGAGCAGGCAGTTCGAATTTTTCGGTGGTGCATTTTAAATTCCAACCCCATTGACTTATGCCATCCAAGTTCCGTAAATCATTCCGGCGCGGCCGGTGTCTGGCTTTCGGCGCGGCCGCCCTCACCGTTCTACTGACGGGCCCGGCGGGTCAGGCCAGCCCCCCGGCGAATTACTACCTCGTCTGGAGCGATGAATTTCAGGGCAGTTCGCTGGATACCAGCAAGTGGGTTTATTGGCTCTACCCCGGCAACTACAAGGATGCGACCCTCTCGCAAAGCGCCTTTTCCGAGGCGGGCGATCACGGGGTTATCACCACCTACACTTCCGGCGGCACGCACTATACTGCCATGCTATCCACGCAGGGGAAATTTCATGCCCGCTACGGCTATTTCGAGGCCAACATCCAGTGGGCCGACAGCACGGGCATGTGGTCGGCCTTCTGGTTGCAATCCCCGGCGATGGGCAGTTATATCGGCGATCCGGCCACGGGCGGCGCGGAAATTGACACCTGCGAACATCGCCTGCAGGACGGTTCCGCCAATAACATCAACAACTACGTCCAGTCCAACCTCCATTGGAATGGCTACGGCTCCTCCGCCGCCAGTGCGGGCAGCGGCAATTTTACCGACAGCAGCGGCAACCTCGGCTCCGGTTTCCATAAGTATGGCGTGCTCTGGACTTCCTCCGGCTACACGTTTTACATGGATGACGGCCAGCAGGCCTGGTACTCGGCCGCGGGTCTTTCCGCGCGCACGGAGTTCATGATCCTCAGTTCCATTGTGGATGATACAGACACGACCTGGGCGGGCACCATTCCCTCCGGCGGCTATGGCAGTTTAAGTTCCAGCTCAACAAAGCTGGCGGTGGATTACGTCCGCTATTACGCGCCCAACAACACGCTGTTCTGGACTGGCAACAGTTCGGCCAGTTGGACGGATGCCGGGAACTGGATCAATTCCCTCACGCCCGCCAGCGGCAACGACATCGTGTTCTCGATGTTGAGCAAGGGCAATTTCACCACTGCGCTGCCCCAGAACCTGACCGTGAACAGTCTTTCGATCTGGGAGACGAGCCCGATCACCATCAACAGCAATACGCTCACGATCAATGGCGGCGGCATTGACATGAATTCGGCGTATAACGACCTGACCATCAATTCCACCCTGGTGTTTGGGAACGGCAATCACTGGACGATCGGTTCCGGCCGCACGTTAAATGTGAATGGCAGCATCAGCGGCGGGCACAGCCTGAATCTCGATGGCTACGGCACGGCGGCACTGAACAGCAGCAACAGTTACACACTTGGCACTTACATCAATCGCGGCACGCTGCGGATGACTGATGCCAATGCCCTCGGTGCCACCACTGTGGGCACCACCGTGGCCAGCGGGGCGTCGTTGCAGGTTTATGCCAGCCTTACGGGGAACCAGCCGCTGACGCTCAATGGCACGGGTACTTCAGCCAATGGCGCGTTGCGGGTCAGTGCCGGGGCCGGTGCCACCTGGACCGGGTCGATCACGCTTGGCTCGGCTGCGAGCATCAGTCTGGATGGCGGCACCGCGCTGAATCTGAATAATACCATTGCCACGGCGGGACAGACGTTGACCCTGGCCGGGGATGGCGGCAGTCAGGGCACGGTTTCGGGGCTGATCAGTGGCACGGGGGCGCTGACGAAAAGCGGAACCGGTGCCTGGCTGCTCGCCAGCAGCAACAATTTTACCGGGGCGGTGACAGTCAATGGCGGAACGTTGCGGGCGGCGAACAACAACGCTTTTGGCAGTGGCACTGTTAACGTGGCCTGCACCACCCGCGCTGGCGGTTTGGAAGTGGACGGCGGTATTGCCCTGCCGGCCAGCCTGACATTTCTGCTGAGCAACGACGGCGTGGCCGCGAATGGTGCCACGGTTGGCTATGCGCTGCGCAGCGTTACTGGCACCAACACGCTCAACGGCGCGATCCGTATGACCTCGGGCGGTGGCTATCCGGCCATTGCGGTGGATGCGGGCGGCACGTTGAATCTGAACGGTCCCATCACGAACGACACCGCGCGCACGTTGATTTTGCAGGGAGCTGGCACCGGGAACATCAACGGGGTCATTGCCGACGGCCTTGGCCAGAGTTCCGTGCAGGTCAACAGTGGCACCTGGAATTTGAACAGCGCGAACACTTACACCGGCAGCACCACCAACCTTGGCGGCACGCTCGTGCTGGGCCCGGCCGGTTCGGTGGCCACCGGCAGTCTGGTAATCAGCAATGGCGCAACTTTGGATGTATCGCAGGTGACGGGCGGGTTTGGGTTGAATAGCGGCCAGAATCTTGGCGGCAATGGTGTGGTGA
This sequence comes from uncultured Verrucomicrobia subdivision 3 bacterium, assembly GCA_903820285.1. Classification (GTDB taxonomy): domain Bacteria; phylum Verrucomicrobiota; class Verrucomicrobiia; order Limisphaerales; family UBA11358; genus UBA11358. The sequence continues at coordinate 25,257 of CAIJGS010000383.1, forward strand.
CGGGGGCAGTCACGTGCGCGAGCGGGGTGACGGTCAGCCCGGGGATCAGCGTCGGAACTTTGAGTTTTTCCAACAGCCTCACCCTGAACGGCGGGGCCACGTGCCAGTTCTCGCTCGCAAATGTTGCGGTGGAAGGTGGGGGCACCAATGACGAAATCCTGGTGGCGGGCAATCTGAATCTGAGTGGCACGGTCACCTTGTCCGTAAACCCGCTGGTGGGCGTGCTGGCCAGCGGCCGCTACCCGATCATCCGTTATGCCGGGGCGCGCACGGGCGGTGCCACCAATTTTAACGTAGTGTTTACGGGTGTGCCGCCCCAAGTGGCGCTCACGGTGGACGACTCCGTGACGAATGAAATTGACCTGGTGATCTCCGCGTTTCCCGGCAGCCTCGTCTGGCAGGGCGATGGCGCGGCGAATGTCTGGGATTCCGGCACGAGCAGCAACTGGTTCAATGGCACGGGCCGCAGCGCGTTTTATCCCGGCGACGGAGTGACTTTGGATGACACCGCCACCAACCAGACCCTGACTGTGGCCGGCACCGTGGCCCCCGGCCTCATCACCCTGAACGGCACGAAGAACTATGCCTTCGGCGGCAGCGGCAAAATCAGCGGCATCACCGGCATCATTAAAAACAGCACCGGCACGCTCACCGTGCTGACCACGAATAATTTCAGCGGTGCGACGCTGATCAACGCCGGCGCGGTGCAGGTGGGCAACGGTGCCATCGCCGGTTCGCTGGGCAGCGGGAATATTATCAACAACGGCGCGGTCACATATTATCATGCCGACACGGAAATTGTCGCCGGTCTCATTTCCGGCACCGGCAGCCTGACCAATCTCGGCGCGGGTACCATCAGCCTGAGCGGCAACAACAGTTTTTCCGGCGGCACCACGCTGGGGCAGGGGACGCTCATCGTCAGCAACAGTAGTGCGCTGGGATCCGGGCCGGTGCTGGTGAATAACAGTGCCACCCAGCTCGTGCTGGCGGCTGGCATCAATCTGACCAATGCCTTCACGGTCAGTCCGGGGGCCTCGTCCGGCGTTTTCGCCTCCGGCATCATCAAAGGCCCAGCGTCTGGGCTGGCTACTTTGAGCGGGCCGATGACGATCACGGCATCCACCGGTGCTGGCGGCCATTTTGATGGCGGCAATGCCACCGGCGGCCTCGCCATCAGCGGCCCGATTACGGCCAGCGTGCCGGTGCGGCATCGCGCCAATCGCGCGGTGTTTTCCGGCGGCGGTTCCTATCTGCTGTTTCTGTGCGAGGGCACTTCGGTTTTGGGCGCCACCAATGGTCTGGCCACCAACGCCGTGGCCAGCCTCGGTTATTCCGGCGCCGCCGGGATTTTGGATCTCGCCGGCTACAGCCAGACGCTGAACGGCCTGCTGAAAGGCAGTCAGACCGCCACCGTGGGCAACAGCAGTACCAACAGCGATGCGCAGTTGATCATCACCGGCATCAGTTCCAATACCGCGTATGCCGGCACGATTCAGGACAGTGTCAGCGGTGGCAATCACAAGGTTTTCCTCACCGTAAACGGTGGCACCTTTACGCTGAGTGCGGCCAACACATTCAGCGGCGATACCGAGCTGGCCGCCGGCAATCTGGTGCTGGCCAGTGCGACCGCGTTGCAGAACAGTCCGCTGAATCTTGCTGCCGCGGACACCGGCGGTCTCAGTTTTGGCACCCTTACCACCGCGTCCATTGGCGGGCTGAAAGGCGCGCGCAATCTGGGGCTCACGAACAATTCCGGTGCGGCCGTGGCCCTCACGATTGGCGCGGGCAATACCAATATTTATACATACTCCGGTTCGCTGACCGGCGGCGGCAGCGTGACCAAGACCGGCGCCGGCACGTTGGTTTTGAATGGCACCAACACTTTCACCGGCGTGCTGTATGTGGACACCGCCCAGCCCTCGAGCGGCAATGATGGCAGCGTATATCTAGCCTCCCCGGGGGCGCTGAATGGCGCGGCGAGCGTGGCCATTCGCGACCAGAATGCCGCGACCTCCACCTTGCAATTGGATGGTACAGCGGGAAATATTACGCTACCGCAAGCCATTGCCATCAACGGCCGCAATTCGTTGGCCCCGGCCATCGACAACGTGGCGGGCAGCAACACGCTGGCCGGCAACGTGTCCCTCGGCTCGGGTGGTGGCACCTATGAATTTCAATGCGACAGCGGGCGATTGACCTTCGGCGGCACGCTCGGGGTGCAGTCGCTCACCAGCGCGCGAACCCTGACTTTTCTTGGGGCTGGCAATATTCTGATCACCGGGGTCGTTACCAACGGATCCACCTATGCGAACGCGGTGTTGCAAAACGGCACGGGCACCCTGACGCTCGCCGGCACGAACGTTTTCAGCGGCGCCACCACGGTCAGCAACGGCGTGCTGCTCGTCAACGGTGTGATCACCACCAATGCCGTGACCGTGGCCGGCGGTGTGCTGGGCGGCAGCGGTCTCATCCGCGGCCCGGTGGCGGTTTTGCCTGGTGGGACGTTAGCGCCCGGAGTCCCCGGCGGCACCACCGCCACGCTGACCATCAGCAACACGCTGACCCTGGCCGGCACCACGTTCCTGGCGCTGAACCAGAGTGCGCACACCAACGACCAGGTGCGCGGACTGTCGGCGGTGACCTACGGCGGTACGTTGAACCTCACGAATTTGTCCGGCCTGCTGACCACGAATGACACGTTCAAGCTCTTCACCGCTGCCAGTTACGGCGGCGCGTTTGCGGCCGTCAATCCGGCGGTGCCCGCGCCGGGATACGCCTGGAACACCAATACCCTGGCCGCCGACGGCACCTTGCGCATTCTCCAAACGGTGAACCAGTCGCCGATCATCATAAACCCGGTTGTCACCGGCAGCGTCCTGGCGCTGAGCTGGCCGGCGGATCACACCGGCTGGCGCTTGCAAGTGCAGACCAATGACCTCAACGTGGGTTTGACCGCTGGCAACTGGGTGGACGTGGCCGGTGCCAGCACTACCAACCAAATGATCATTCCCATCGACCCCGCGAACGGCTCGGTATTTTACCGCATGGTGTTCCCGTAATCCTGCCTGCTGCCGCCCCGGACAGCCATTCGTTGACTTTGGATTGGTTTTTGACCGGAGCGCCTCTCCCCGGTATAATCATCGGATTGAAATGCCGGTGTGGCGAAATGGCAGACGCACAGGACTTAAAATTGCAACTTTAGCGTTTTTTTGATCATGCGTGGCCATGCTTGAATCAATAATTTTACATTGTAAATAAAGGGTTAAATACGCTTTTCCCATCCTTTGCTGGCTCGAGCAGAGCACCCCCCGAACCTTAGCAAAAACCTTAGAGTGCGTCTGAAAAGTCATGAAAACTGAGGAATCAAGCCAGTCGGCGGAGTTGGATTCGGATCATGGCGATA
>CAIJGS010000384.1 GCA_903820285.1 uncultured Verrucomicrobia subdivision 3 bacterium
ACGGGACGCGGCATCGTAACGATCCACCAGCCGGTCGAGCGTCTGGCGATGGATCAAATCGAGGAGTTGAGACAAGACAAATCGGCCGGAATTCATGGCCAAAAGCTTGCCCGGAATTCAAAAGCGTCACATCTGTTTTTAACAGCAACCAGCTCATTCTAATTGTGTTTTACAAACCAAACAACCGCTCAACCGGACACCCCTGCTATATAATATGAAACTTAAAGCCAGTCTGCTCCTGTTCGCCGCTCCGTTGCTTATTACCGGATGTGTCGCCACCACCTACACCAAAACCATCACCGTCACCAAAGATGCGAATGGCGTCGTGACGGGCAGGGTTGAAACCGAGACCATCACCCAGCCCAACCAGTCGGGCTGGCCGGTAAAATTTGAATATCTCAAGGGCGTGCAGACCGGCGAGAAAAATTAGGCGGCGCCTGTCGAAGCCAGACCAGCCGAAGCCGGTGCCGCAGGTTTGGTTTTTTTGCAGGTGGTGCAAACATCATGAACACCCAATGGGTAACCTTTGATTGTTTTGGCACTCTCGTGGATTGGCACACGGGCTTTGCACAGTTGTTGATACCGCTAGCGGGTCCCCGCACGGCGGATCTCATTCAGGCCTACCATCCCTTTGAGCGGCGTCTGGAAAGCGACCTCCCCCATCGCCTTTATCGTGACGTGCTGACCCAAGCTCTGGCGCAGGCGGCGGTTGCGATTGATTTATCCCTTTCTGAAAAGGCCGTACACACATTGCCAGATGGCTGGGGCTCGCTGCCGATCTTCGCGGACGTGGAGGACATGCTCGCTAGTCTGCGGGCCATGGGTTGTCGTCTGGCGGTGCTCACCAACTGTGACGACGATCTTTTCGCCCGCACGCAGCGCACCTTCCGGCAGCCATTTGATCTGGTGATCACGGCGGAGCAGGTCGGTGCCTACAAGCCGGCGCCCCGGCATTTTGAACGGTTTATGGAAGTGACCGGTGTGTCCCAGCCGGACTGGGTGCACGTGGCGTGCAGTTGGTATCATGATATTGCGCCCGCGCGCGCGCTCGGGATTCAGCGGGTCTGGCTGGATCGTGACCGGACCGGCGAGGATGAGCGGACGGCAACCATGCGCGTTGTGTCCGGCGCGGACGTTATCCCGGCCATTCAACAGATCTTTGCACGGACCAGCTGAACCACCCGCACCACCTGCCACCTCAATGAAAATAATGCGCTTCATATTTGCCCTCGCCACCGCCATGCTGCTGGTGTCCGGCTGCGCGTCCCGAGATTTAACCCCGGCCGGACACTTCGACAGCCTGGTCATCCAGGGAACGCCTCCGTTTGTCGACCAGGTGGAGCAGTCGCTGGCACTGCTGAAAGCCCGGGCGCCGGCTGGCTATGCCATCGTGACCAACTACGTCGGCATCATTCAGCAATACCAACACAGCGGCATGGAAGTTCATAATCACCCCCCGATTTTCCAGCTCAACACGAATTCCGCCTTTGCCTCGGTCACGTGGTGTGCCGGCGTGATCGCCCATGACTCCTTCCATTCAAAACTCTATTTCGACTTCAAAAGGCAGCACCCGGAGGTGAAGTGGATTCCTGATAAAACCTATGGCGGAGAGCAGGCCGAACGGGTCTGCCTGGCGCACCAATTATTGGTATTAATCGACATCGGTGCCCCCGATCGGGAGATTGCGTGGTGCCGGCAATGCCAGACCCAGACGAACGCGTATTGGCAGGTGAAATACAAAAATCGAAGTTGGTGAGGGAACCCAGGCAAATCGTACCTGCCAGAATTAATTATCAGCCATATCATCACCTTGCTACTTCCGTGCGCATGACGGGTGGAGCCTCATTCGACCAGCCATTTTCAAATCAAATTCCCCAGCCGGTTAGTAGTTGCACGTCCGGAAACTGCGCATTAATCTTCAAGTATGAGTTCAACCGCTCAAGAGTTGATGGATATCATGGACGGGTTACCTGCAGACAAGGCCCGGGAAGTGGTCGATTTTGCCCGTTTTCTCCAGCAACAGGCGGGCGACCGCGAATGGGAGCGCATTCACTCGGCAGCGCGCACCTACCCGAAGCTGGAGCAATTTGCCGCTGCTGCTTTGCGCGAAGGCAACGCTGAACCGTTGGATCCTTCCAAGCTGTGATCTCGCTGGTCCGTCCTTCCTTCTGGCGCGCTTATGGACGGCTTGCGCCTTCGGTCAAAGCTCGCGCCCGGCTGGCGTATCAACTTTTTGCCGTGAACCCGGAGCATCCATCGTTGCGGTTCAAAAAACTTCAGGGCGGCGGGGAAATCTGGTCGGTTCGCGTCAGTGAACAGTACCGCGCCGTAGGGGTGCGTTCCGGTGATACCATCGAATGGATTTGGATCGGCTCGCACAACGAATTTGATCATCTTTTTTCGTAATTGCTGATGGTGGCCTGCGATTGCGCGCGGGGCGTGTTGAATCCTTGCCGACCCAATCCCCGGCTTGCCAGCGATTCCCATTTGAGCTAACCTCTTATCCTTCAATTTCGATTTAATACCATTATGGCATTTCTTAACGACAATTATTTGAAACTCAAAGCCGGTTATCTGTTTCCGGAAATCGGCCGGCGCGTCAAGGCGTTCTGCGAGGCGAATCCCGAAGCCGCCAAGCGCCTGATCCGCTGCGGCATCGGTGATGTCACCGAACCGCTTCCCGCCGCCGTCATCACCGCCCTGCACAAGGCGGTGGATGAAATGGCCACCCGCGAGACTTTCAAAGGTTACGGCCCCGAGCAGGGCTACGAATGGCTGCGTCATGCTATTGCCCAAAACGATTATCGTGATCACGGTCTGGACGTGGCGGACGACGAAATCTTCGTCAGCGACGGCTCCAAATGCGATACCGGCAGCATCCTCGATATCCTAGGCTCCAAGAACAAGATCGCCATCAGCGACCCCGTATATCCCGTTTATGTGGATACGAACGTCATGGCCGGTCACACCGGTGAAGCCAACGAAGCCGGTGCCTATGGCAAGCTCGTTTATCTGCCCTGCCGTCCGAGCAACGGGTTTATTCCTGAGCCGCCCAAGAAACATGTGGATGTCATCTACCTCTGCTCGCCCAACAATCCCACCGGCGCCGCCGCCACGCGGGCACAGCTGGAAGCCTGGGTGAAATACGCGCAGGAACACAAATCCGTGATTCTGTTTGATGCCGCCTATGAGGCGTACATCACCGAACCCGGCATTCCTCATTCCATTTACGAGATTCCGGGCGCCCGCGACGTGGCGATTGAATTCCGCAGTTGCTCCAAAAACGGCGGATTCACCGGCCTGCGCTGCGCCTATACGGTCGTGCCCAAGGCGCTGCTGGCACAGACCAAGACAGGTGAATCCAAGCCGCTGCATCCGCTGTGGAACCGCCGTTGCGCGACGAAATTCAATGGCGTGAGCTACATCGTCCAGCGTGCGGCCGAGGCGCTTTATTCGCCCGAAGGCAAGGCGCAGGTCAAGGCGCTGATCGAGCATTACCTCGGCAACGCCCAGGTCTTGCGCGCCGGGGCCAAGCAGGCCGGGCTGAAAGTGTTCGGCGGGGTGAATGCCCCGTACATCTGGGTGCGCACGCCCCAGGGCATCACGAGCTGGCAGGCGTTTGACAAGGTGTTGGCCGATGCCAATGTGGTCATTACGCCCGGCAGCGGTTTTGGTTCCAAGGGCGAAGGCTTCTTCCGCATCAGCGCCTTCAACAGCCGCGCCAATGCCGAGGAAGTCTCCCGCCGTTTGCAGGGATTGAAGTGGTGAGTTGTGGGGCGCGCCACTGCCATGCTGGCTTTCGTGCTGGTGACCGGCCTGGTCTGGGCCGGTCCGCCGGACGGCCAGTCGGTCATTCGTGCGCCCGCCGGTGATTCGGAAATCGTCATCACCACCACCCACCGGCTGGCTGGTGCCATTCATTCCCTGAAATGGCACGGCCACGAATTCATCAATTCCACCGACCACGGCCGGCAATTGCAGTCCGCCTGTTCCTTCGACAACACGGCTGCCGCCGGTGCAGAAACCTTTAATCCCACCGAAGCCGGTTCGCGTCATGATGGGGCCGGCCCCGAGTCCACCAGCCGCCTGCTGGAACTGACCGCTCACGACGGCGTGTTAAGCGCGCGTACGCAGATGGCGTTCTGGCTGGCCCCCGGCGAACGTTCCGAAGGCAGTCTCGCGCGGAACACTACCACGCTGTCCGAGTATATTCTCTCCAAGCACGTCGCCATTGGTTATCGAAGCTGGCCGCAAGCCTTGGATTATCGCGTTACGTTTACCTTGCCGGCCGGTGCCCATCACACCGATGCCCAATACGAGGCATTGACCGGCTACCTGCCGCCGGAATTTTCCCAATTCTGGCAGTTCAATCCTCGCACGAGGCAATTGGAACCACTCTCGGATGGTCCTGGTGAAATCAACAACCCGGTGGTGCTGGCCACTCCGGATGGCAAATTTGCCATGGGTATATATGCCCCGCCCACCAATGTCGGTCATCCCAGCTATGGTCGGTGGAAATTTGACCAGGCCCGGGTGGTTAAATGGAACTGTGTCTTCCGCGTGCACGATTCACGGCATATCTATGATGGTGACTATGCATATCAGCTGCTGGTACCGGTGGGGACGATGGGACAGGTTCAGGCCATGTTAAGCAGCTGGCAGTCAGTTGTTTGGTGAGTCTTCTGCCGGCATCTTTCCGGCGTCACCGCGGTGGCTTGGTCATTTTCGGTATTAAGCTGAATCTTTTTTCGAGGCGTGGGCAAAAAACAACACAATCACAGGCTGGCAAGACTGGTCAAAAAACGACAGTGAGATTATTTTATTAGTGAAACAAGGGGATTTGAACGGTTTCTTCAATAGTTCACGAGTTGGCACCATGGTTGCTTGAATGAATCGCCAATCACAACCTTAGCGGGTTGGATTCTAAGTTTCATCTGCCGGGTGCAGATGGAGGCCGGGCTGCGCCGAAGGCGCATGGTTGGCGTGGCAAAGCGCAGTTCAAACGAAATTAACTATGAAGAAAATTGAAGCGATCATCAAACCGTTCAAACTCGAGGAAGTGAAAGACTCCCTTAGCGAAATCGGCATCGAAGGCATGACCGTAAGCGAAGTCAAGGGATTCGGCCGTCAAAAAGGCCACACGGAAATTTACCGCGGTAGCGAATACACCGTGGACTTCCTGCCCAAAATCAAAATCGAACTGGTCGTGGCGGACGCCCAGAAAGACGCCGCCGTGGCGGCCATTGTGAAAGCCGCCAAGACCGGCAAAATCGGCGACGGCAAGGTGTTCGTCTCCACCGTTGAAGATGCCATCCGTATCCGCACCGAAGAAAAGGGTGATTCGGCTGTTTAAAAAACCAAACATCAATACGACCTCGATTACTAAAATGAAAAAAACCTTACTTACACTCGGTTTGATCGCCGCCACGACGCTGGGGGCGCTCACCCTGCGCGCGGATGATACCAACGCCGCGGCCACCAACGCCGTAGTGGCGGCGGTGACCAATGCCGTCGCCGCGGCTGCGGCCACGACGAATGCCCCGGCCACGCCGCCGCCCCTGCCGGCTGCCTCCATGGATCAGCGCGTCGCCGCTTTGGAAGCTTACATCGCCAACACCGATCCGACGGCTCCGCTGAAGGACACGAATGGCAATGTGGTCGTGGCCGACACCATCATCGGCAATCCCGGACCCGGCCATAACGCCTGGCTGCTCACGAGCACGGCCTTCGTGCTGTTCATGACGCTGCCCGGCCTCGCGCTGTTCTACGGCGGCATGGTGCGCAAGAAAAACGTGCTCTCCGTGTGTGCCCAATGCTTCTTCATCACCGGCATGGTGACCATCCTCTGGGTGTTCGTCGGCTACGGAATGATCTTTGGCGGCACGGGTGCCGCGGGCAAGGAAGACCTTATTCCTGGCTGGGTGGGCAGTCTCAAGATTGACTGGATGTTGAACAACGTCACTTCCGCCCCGAACTCGAATTACTCCTACTGGGTCTCGGAAAACGTCTATGCGATGTTCCAGCTCATGTTCGCCATCATCACCCCGGCACTGATCCTGGGTTCGATCGCGGAACGCATGAAGTTCAAGGCCATCTGCGTGTTCATGACGCTGTGGATGTTCATTGTGTACTTCACCCAGGGCCACGCGGTCTGGGGCATTAACGGTTACATGAACGGCGTGTGGAACGCCAACGCCAAGATCAAGGCGATGGACTTCGCCGGTGGTACGGTGGTGCATATGACCTCCGGTTACTCGGCGCTCGTCCTCGCGCTGATCCTCGGCAAGCGCAAAGGTTTCGGCAAGGAGAACTTCGCCCCGCACAGCCTGGTGATGACCTTCATCGGCACCGGCATGCTGTGGGTTGGCTGGTATGGTTTTAACTCCGGCAGCGCCGTGGCGGCGGACGTGATCGCGGCCAACGCGTTCACCACCACCACCATCGCCACCGCGATCGCCTCGTTCGTCTGGCCCATGTGGGAATGGATCGTCAAAGGCAAGCCGAGCGTGCTCGGTTTCTGCTCCGGCGCCGTGGCCGGTCTGGTCGTGATCACCCCCGCTTGCGGTTATGTCACGCCCCAGGGTTCCATCTGGATCGGTATCGCCGCCGGTACCATTTGCTGGTTCATGTGCTACAAGGTCAAGGGCTGGTTCGGTTATGACGACGCGTTGGACACCTTCGGCGTTCACGCCATCGGCGGTACCACCGGTGCCATCATGACCGGTATGCTCGCCCGTAACTCGGTCAACGCTAACTTCGCGACCAACCTTAAGGCTTATGTCACCGACAGCTGCTTCCAGCCGCTCGTCAAGGAACAGCTCAAGGCGGTCGCCATCACCATCGTGCTGAGCGTGGTGGGCACTGTCATCATCGCCTATATCACCAAAATCCTGGTGGGTCTGCGTCCGACTGAAGATGTTGAACAGGCCGGTCTCGACGTGGCTGAACACGGCGAAGAAGGCTACCACGGTTAAGCTTCGAACTGTCTGAAGCTATCACACGGCGGGCGACGCAAGTCGCCCGCCGTTTTTGCTTTTTATTCCGTTATGCGGGTTGAACTCGCCGAAAAAACTGGGTTGATTACCCCCCCGGAAAACCGCTTATACCATCTGAATGATCATCGCCGTGGTATTGTCGCGGCCGTCGTTTTTCAGCGACTCGTTTACGAGCAGCTCGGCGGGATTGATTTTTTCGTTCGCCGCCGCCGCCTGCAAAATATCCACGAGGTAATGATCATGCAGTCCTTCGGTCAGGCCGTCGGAGCAGATTAAAAAGGTGTCGCCGCGTTCGCAGGTGGTGGAGCCGGTCTGGGGATCCACGAACTGATTTTCGCCGCCCAAGGCCTTTTGCAGGACGTTCCGGCGGGGATGCGTACGGGCTTCGCGTTCGCTGATTTTCCCCTGGCGCAACAGCCAGCCCACGTGAGTGTCATCGGCGGTGAGCTGTTTGATTTCAGTTTGCCCGTGGGGTAGATGATAGATACGGCTGTCCCCGACATGGCCGAAATACATGCGGCCGGCCGTAAACCAGCACAGGCTCATGGTAGTTTGCATCCCGGCGCATTCGTCATAGCAGGCGCCGAGATACGCGAGCGCCCGGTGGACCTCGCGGTACAGTTCCTGGAGCGGATATTCAAAGCCTTCCTGGAGGTCGGCGCTGGCCGGCTGGAAGGCGCGCGGGAGCAACCGGGTGATCTTCTCCACGGCAATCTGGCTGGCATATTCGCCAGCCAGTGCGCCGCCCATGCCGTCGCACACGGCAAAGGTGAAATTGTATTCCGCCGTGGACGCTGCCCCCGCCTTGCCCAGCCGGTGTGCTTCCCGCGCGTCAAAGCGCAGGCCGAGGAACGAATCCTCGTTATTTTTCCGGACCTTGCCCCGATCCGTCCAGCCCGACCATTTCAGGCTGGTGGCCGGGGAGCTTTTACCCGTCGGCAACTTCTTCATGATGCTGCCGGCAGGATGGTCGCGAATTCGAAATCAATCAAACAAAACCGCCCGTCGGAAAAGCGATAGGTGATATTTCTCGGATCGGCATCGTCGTGGCGCACCCCGAATTTTTCCAGCTCGGCAAACAATTGCTGCGCGCGCGCCTCATCAATGCGCTCCACTCGCGTGCCGCAGTTGGTGGTGACGATGCGCAGCTGGTCCGCGTCCGCTTCCAGCAGCCGGGGAACAAACGGGCACCCGCGGGTTTCCAGGTACCGCAACACTTTGACTTCATTGTCGAAGCGCGGTTTTGCATCCCGGCCGTGATAGGCCTTATATACCCGCCCATCAAAACTCAAATGGACGGTTGCCCGGAGGGTGTCTTTGACTTTGAGCATGAGATGCGCTTTAAAATACCGCCACGAACCTTTCAGGCTCAATATCAACCATTCTCCGCCGCTTGCAAAGCGGCATTGTAGCGCTGAAACAGGGTCGAGGTTGGCTGAATTTGAACAGTTGCTGAGTGGGCTTAATTTAACCGGGATGACTAAATATAACCATTGGAATACATCGCTGCAAACGGCTGGCAGGCCGGGACTGTAAAAAATCCGGCAGCGCAACCTAAGCAAATACGGCACTTTGGCGGTCTGGACCGTAAATTTCTTGCGGTATGGCACCTGTCCTGCTAATTAGCAATACCACAGGTCCAGCCAACGGCGTCGGCGCCTTTGAGCTGGGTTCCCTGCGTTTGAAAACATTAACCATTACGCACATGGCAAAATATAAATTAGAATACCTCTGGCTCGACGGTTATGAACCCGTCGCCAATCTTCGTGGCAAAACACAAATCAAGGAATTCGCGAGCTTTCCCAAGCTGGAACAACTTCCGATGTGGGGTTTTGACGGCAGTTCCACCCGCCAGGCCGAAGGCCGCAGCTCTGACTGCATGCTGAAGCCCGTGGCGGTGTATCCCGATTCCACCCGCAAAAACGGTGCGATCGTCATGTGCGAAGTCATGCAGCCGGACGGCAAGACGCCACACGTCTCCAACGGCCGCGCCACGATTCCTGATGATCCCGGCGCCTGGTTCGGTTTTGAACAGGAATACTTCCTCTATCAGGATGGCAAGCCCCTCGGCTTCCCCACGGATGGCGGCTATCCCTATCCCCAGGGCCTGTACTACACCGGTGTGGGCTACTCCTCCGTGGGCGACATCGCCCGCGAAATCGTCGAAGAACATCTCGACCTCTGCCTCGATGCCGGCATCAACCACGAAGGCATCAACGCCGAAGTGGCCAAGGGCCAGTGGGAATTCCAGATTTTCGGCAAGGGCTCCAAGAACGCCGCCGACCAGGTCTGGGTCGCCCGTTACCTCCTCATGCGCCTGTGTGAAAAGTACGGCGTGGATGTGAACTTCCATTGCAAACCCCTCGGCAAGGATGTGGACTGGAACGGTTCCGGCATGCACTCCAACTTCTCCACCACCTACCTGCGTGATGTGGGCGGCAAGGACTATTTCGAAGCCCTCATGGCCGCGTTCGACAAGTACAAGAATGAACACATCGCCGTGTACGGTCCGGACAATCATCTGCGCCTCACCGGCCTGCATGAAACCCAGTCCATCGACAAGTTCAACTACGGTGTCGCCAACCGCGGCGCGTCCATCCGCGTACCCCATAGCTTCGTGAACAACGGCTACAAGGGTTACTTGGAAGACCGCCGTCCGAACTCCCAGGGCGACCCCTACAAGATCGCGGGCCGTATCCTGCAGACCATTGCTACGGTGCCGCTGCCGGCCGCCCCCAAAAAGGCCAAGAAGTAATCACGGCTGACCCTGTTCGGAGGAACCGGGACAACCACGGCGCGGGCCTTTGCGGCCCGCGCCGTTTTGTTTTTAATTGCCCCCGGTTTGTCATTGCAAAAACGGCCGTTCGCCATACAATTCTCGCATGGAAAAGTCGCAGTTGCTGCAATATCTTCCGATCCTGTTTTTGCTGGCCGCCGCCGTTGGTTTTGCCGCCGGCACCCTGACCATTTCCGCGTTGCTCGGCAAGTTCGGCAAGCGCACCAAGGCCAAGGACGCCGCCTACGAATGCGGCAAGGACCCCATTGGCGAAGGCTCCTCCCGTTTCTCGGTCAAGTTCTACCTCGTGGCCATGCTGTTCATCCTGTTCGATATCGAAGTGGTGTTCATGTATCCGTGGGCCGTGGTGTACAAGGACATGCTGGCGGATCATGCCACCCGTGACCTCGTGTTTGTTTCCATGCTTTCGTTCCTCGGCATCCTGTTCGCCGGATATCTGTACGCGGTTAAGAAAAAAGCCTTCGACTGGCGCTCGTAAGCGGTTTCGGCACCGGTCGGCTTCGGCCGGACCGGGCAGTGAACATCGCTGGCGGGGTGTTTTTTGGATTTTGATTGCGGCATTCCAGGTTTTTCTGAATTCTCAACATCATGGCTACCATCAAATTTGGCACCTCGGGCTGGCGCGAAATCATTGCGCGCGATTTCACCTTCGATAACGTCCAGTTGGCCACCCAGGCGATTGCCGATTATCTCAACGCCGAGCTGAAGAATCCGTCCTCCCCCATTGCCGGTCGTAAGCCGGTGATCATTCTGGGGCACGACACGCGCTTTCTCGGGCGCCACTTCTCGCTGGCTGCCGCCGAGGTTTTAGAGGCAAACGGCATCACGCCACTCCTTTGCGACCGCGACACGCCCACGCCGGTCATCGCCCACACCATCCGCCAGCGCAAGGCCATTGGCGGCATCAACATGACCGCCAGCCACAATCCGGCGGAATATCAGGGGCTCAAATTTTCCACGTACAATGGCGCGCCCGCCACACCGGATGTCACCAAACAGATCGAGGCGAACGTGCTGAAATTGCAGGCCGCGAACTGGACGTTCAAAGGCGTCCAATTCGGCACCTACACCTGCAAGACGATCAATCCATTGCCGGATTATTTCAAGCAGCTCAACAAGCTGGTGGATTTTGCCGCCATCAAAAAGGCGAAGCTGAAAGTCGCGCTGGATATCAGCTACGGCACCGCCCACGGTTATCTGGATGTGCTGCTGGAAAAGGCCGGGGCCAAGGTGACGATGTTCCATAACGAGCTGAACCCGCTGTTTGGTGGGCATCATCCCGAACCCAACGCGGAAGGCATGGCGGACGCCGCGAAGTTCGTTCGCAGCGGCAAGGCGCAGATCGGTCTCGGCACCGATGGCGACGCCGATCGCTTTGGCATTGTGGACAAGGACGGTACCTGGCTCACGCCCAATCAGATTCTGGCGCTCGCGTTGTATCATTTGAAGAAGAACCGCGGCTGGACCGGCGCGGTCGTTCGTACCGTGCCCACGAGCCATCAGGTGGATGCCGTGGCCACGCTGCTCGGCGTGAAAGTGCATGAGACTCCCGTGGGTTTCAAATACATCGGCGCACTGATGGAAAGCGAACCGATCATTGTCGGCGGCGAAGAATCCGGCGGCTTGAGCGTGAAAGGTCATGTGCCCGAAAAAGACGGCATCCTCGCCTGTCTGCTCATGGCCGAACTGGTGGCCACCGAGAAGAAATCGCTCGGCCGCATTTTGTCGGATCTCTCCAAGCAGACCGGGGAATTTTACAGCGACCGCATCAACATCTCCTTCTCCCCGGAGAAGAAGGACGCGTTGCTGGCCAAGCTGGGCAGCGGGCTCACAGCCATTGGCAAGTTCAAGGTGGAACAGTTCATCACCACCGACGGCTTCAAGTTTTTGCTCCCGAACCACGAATGGGTGGCCTTCCGCGC
>CAIJGS010000385.1 GCA_903820285.1 uncultured Verrucomicrobia subdivision 3 bacterium
CATTTTCAATCCCAAGACCACCGAGTTTGAATTCCGGCCCGGCCCCATCTTTGCCCAGATCGTCCTGACTGACGAAATTAACCGCGCCACCCCGCGCGCCCAGGCCGCCCTCCTCGAAGCCATGGCGGAACGCAAAGTCACCTCCGATGGCAATAATTACGAGCTTTTCCCGCCCTTCTTTTTGATCGCCACCCAGAATCCCATCGACCACGAAGGCACCTTCCCCCTGCCCGAGGCACAACTGGATCGCTTCCTCGTGCGCCTGAGCCTGGGCTACCCTCAGTTGGAACACGAAGTTTCCATGCTTCAACGCCTCCAGGTGATGCATCCCATCGAAACCCTCGAAACCGTCGCCACCGCCGAGGATATTCTCGCCTGCCAGCGCGCCGTGCGCGAGGTATACATTGACCCCAAGGTGAACCGGTACATCGTCCAGATCATGCACGCCACCCGGGAACATTATGACGTTGTCCTGGGTGGCAGTCCGCGCGCCTCCATGGCTCTGCTGCGCTGCTCTCAGGCGTTCGCCGCCATTCATGGCTATAATTTTGTGCTGCCCGATGACATCAAACAGATCGCTCCCTATGTCCTCGGCCACCGGCTCATTCTCCGTCCGGAAAGCCGGCTCCGGAAGAAAACCGTGGAAGGCGTCCTGAAGGAAATTCTGGATACCGTGTCCGTCCCAACGATTGCCGCCGGTCAGTTTGCCCGATGAAATGGATCGTCGGCACGTTCGCCTTATTGCTGCTCGGGTTGATCTTAAAGCTCAACCTGCTGGTCTATGTCATGTACGTGCTGGCCGGTATCCTGTTACTAAACCGCTTCTTTTCCCGGGTCTGGACCGAAAACATCACCGCCCACCGCACCTGTGATGCCGAAGTCTTGGAGATCGGCGAAAAAGCCCACGTGGAAGTCGCCGTCGAAAACACCGGCAAACTCGCCGTCCCGTGGATGCTGATCGAAGATGCCATCCCCCAGGAAGCCCTCAACCAGGTTCCCCAGCGCATCCGGATCGAGGGACCGCGCCTTGGCCTCGAACGTCTTGCGCCCGGCGAACAGGTGCCGCTGGTGGATTACGAGGTCACCTTTCTCATGCGCGGCTATTATCAGCTCGGACCGCTGCTCATCGAGACCGGCGATATGTTTGGTCTGCACCGGCGCTATCGGCTGGTGGCCGAACCACACTTCGTCATGGTGTTGCCCAAGGTCGTCCCGCTGCTGGGTTACAACCTCGCCTCCCGCCGGCCCATCGGCGAAATCCGCGTCGCCCACCGGCTGTTTGAAGACCCCACCCGGCTCGCCGGCGTCCGGCCGTATCAACAGGGCGATTCCCTCAACCGCATCCACTGGCCCGCCACCGCCCGCACGGGGGAAATCCATAGCCGCGTGTACGACAGCTCCCGCGTGGCTGGTGCCACCTTCCTGCTCGATTTTCACACGGATAGCTACGCCGGAGCCGGGGCTGCCGTCTCCGCCGAGATGGCCATCAAAACCGTCGCCGCCCTCGCCAACGCCGTCTTCCTTCTCGGCCAGCAAATCGGTTTTACCAGCAACGGCCGCGACGCCGCCGACCGCATCCGCGAAGAGGGCTGGACCGCCGAATTTCTCTCCCGCCCCGAAGCCCTGCGTCAGGCCAAAGCCATCAACCCCCAGGACCGCCTCCGCCCCGTCCTCGTCGAAACCAGCAAAAGTCAGGATCGCTTCACCCGCATTCTCCAGATGCTTGCCCGGCTGGAGCATACCGATGGCCAGGAATTCTCCCAGATGGTGCTCGAAATTGCCCCGCGCATACCGCGCGATGCCACCGTCGTCGCCATCCTCCGCCGGGTCACCCCCACCATGGCCGCCGCCCTCGGCTCGCTCGCCCGCCAGGGCTTTCTGGTGACCGCCGTCGTGGTCACCTACGACGTGGATGTTCTTCCCGACTGGGCCAAGCCCCCGGACTGGGCCGAAATGCTCCTCGCCCAAGGCATTGATTTTCGCATGGTCAACACCGAGGAATCCCTCATGAACCTCTGCGCCCAAAATCTCGTGAGGTGAACTGATGACGCCCGTCAAACCACAACGCACCGCCGCCGACTACCTGGTCATCAGCCTCAGTCCGGCGCTTATCATCCTGCTCATGGAAAGCCTCTGTTCTTTCCTGGTGCTGGTGTTCTACCGGGGCGAAGCCATCGGTAGCGTTCGCTGGGTGTTGTTATGGTTCACCATGGCAGTGGTGCTGGTCTCACGCATTGGCATTGAGCAGGGTCCCGGGGTGGCGGCGGCTTATGGATTCTGTCTGGCGGGCGTCACCTGGCTTTACTTGCTGACCGTTCATCCCGCCTACATTCTGGGCGCGATCATGCTCGTCACCCTCTGGTGGTGTGCCCATAAGCTGACCTGGAACTGCACCCAGCTCGAAGAGGTTGAGGAAACCTCCGATCGCGGCCTGCTGCAAACCGTCTGGTCCAAACTGACCGCTTCCAAAAAGAATGTCGGCCCCCCCGTCGTCGCTCCCGCGAAAGGCAAAGCCAGCCTTGAACCCGCCCAAAAGAAAAAACGCCCGCCCCAAGCCCCCGGCGTGTGGCTGATTTATTTTTCGTTGGCCGCACTGCCTTTGTTCGGATTTGGCGAAACTCTGGTGCCTGCCCATGATGCCGCTGCCCATCGTGCCTGTTTTCGATATCTTTTTATTTATCTCGGCTCGGCGCTCGGCCTGTTGCTTACCACCAGCTTTCTCGGGTTGCGCCATTACCTGCGCCAACGCTTTCTCCCCATGCCTGGCACCATTATCGTCGGCTGGGTCAAATTCGGTGTCAGCATCGCCGTCATCGTCATGCTGCTTGCCCTGTTGCTGCCCCGTCCCGGCGTGACCACGGCGTGGAAGTCGCTCGGCTATCAGGTGGACTACAATCTGCGCCGTGCCAGCCAATACGCCATCTCCCTCAATCCGCACGGCAAAGGCACCGGCCAGCCCGGGAATCAAGGCCAATCCCCCAACGGCCAGTCTGCCACCGAGAATGGCCAAAAACCTGACGCCGGTTCCACTTCCACCAACGGCCAAAGCTCATCCGCTGCCAATGGTAACCAAACCGGCAGCACCAGCCAGCCGGATACCTCCGGCCAAAATGCCGTCAATCCCCCATCGGAAGAGCAATCCTCCCAGTCTTCGCCTACTACGGAACCGCCCCTCGTCGCGATCCCGCCTGGCGGCCAAAAAATTTTAAAATTTCTATTCTGGATCGTCGCCATCGGCTTCATCGGCCAGTGGATTTTCCGCCATCGCGAAATGCTGCTACAAATCGCCCGCTCCTTCTGGGACGCCCTGCGCCAGTTCTTCCGCGATCTCCTGTCCTTTGGCGGCAATTGGAACCGCGCCGCCGCTCCGGCCGATCCCACCACGCCCCAATGGCTGCCCTTCACGGCGTACAAAAATCCCTTCCTCACCGGCACCGACCGCGTATGGACACCCGAGCAGTTGATCCTCTACACCTACGAAGCCCTGCAAAGCTGGTCCGTGCAACAGGGCCAGAAACCCGCACCCGAAAAAACCGCCCGCGAATTCTGCCGCGATCTGACCGGCCAGTACCCCGAACTGACCGATAATCTCCAACAACTCGGCTACCTGCACGGCTACGCTGCCTATGCCACCGCCGTGCCCCCGGGCACCGATGTGGAATTTTTGCGTTCGCTCTGGCAATATCTCACCGCTAGGTAAACTTTGGATTCAAAAGCAAGAACCGGAGTTTCTATTTTCCGGGAAGTGCTATTTTGTCGGCACAACTATGAAGACTGCCAACCAAGTTCGGAAATCTGTCACTGGCCGTTACCCCAGTGACCATGAACGTTGGAATGCCGTGGTCCGGCGCGATGCCAATGCCGATGGGATATTTTATTATTCGGTGAAAACCACCGGCGTGTATTGTCGGCCGTCCTGTGCCGCGCGGCGGGCGCGGCGTGAGCATGTCCGGTTTCACGCTACGTGCGCCGAGGCGGAA
>CAIJGS010000386.1 GCA_903820285.1 uncultured Verrucomicrobia subdivision 3 bacterium
GTTTTCCTGGCCGGACGTTTGCAAACCGTCTGGCGCGGGCAGTCCATGGTGGGCATCTTCCTGCCGCCCGGCGTGCCGGGGGCGCTGGTGAATCACGCAGCGTTCCTGTGCGGCAAGGTGCCGGTGAACCTGAACTATACGCTCTCCGAAAAAACGATTGCCGAATGCGCGCGCCAATGCGGCCTGAAGACGGTCATCACCTCGCGCAAGTTTTTGGAAAAGATCAAACTGACGCCGCCGGGCGACATCATTTATCTGGAAGACCTCGCGGCCAAGCCAACGATGGGCGAGAAGCTCAAGGCGTTGTTGCTCGCGAAATTTGCGCCGTTTTCCGTGCTGACCCGGCAGGTGGGTTGCGAACGGCCGGTGACGTTGGATGATCCGGCCACGGTCATCTTTTCCAGCGGCAGCACGGGCGAACCCAAGGGCGCGCTGATTTCGGAGTTCAACCTGATGTCCAACATCGCGCAGTGCGATGTGGTGTTCAGTCTCGCTTCGGGCGAGCGCATCCTGGGGATTCTGCCGTTCTTCCATTCGTTCGGCTTCACGGTCACGCTGGCGCTGCCGGCGGTGCTGGGTTCCGGTCTGGTGTTCAACCCCAGTCCGCTGGATGGCAAGGCGGTGGGCACGCTGGTGCGGGAAAATAATGTGACGGTGCTGCTCGCCACGCCGACGTTTCTCCAGATTTATTTGCGCAGCCTGCCGCCGGAAGATTTTGGCAGCTTGAAACTGGTGGTGACCGGGGCGGAGAAACTGCCGGACCGCATTGCCGCGGCGTTTGAGGATCATTTTGGCATCCGGCCGTTTGAAGGTTATGGCTGCACGGAATGTTCCCCGGCGGTATCGGTCAATACGCTGGATTATCGCGCGGCGGGTTTCCGTCAGGTGGGCGGCAAGCGGGGCAAGGTGGGTCATCCTTTCCCGGGCATGGCGGTGCGCATTGCCGATGCCGGCGATCCGTGGGGCGCCAGTCCGTTACTCCCCGGTCAGGCCGGTCTGTTGCTCGTGCGCGGACCGAATATCATGCAGGGTTACATCGGCCAGCCGAAGCTCACGGCGGATGCCTTGCACAACGGCTGGTATTGCACCGGCGACATGGCGATGCGCGACGAGGACGGCTTCCTGCAGATCACCGGCCGCCTGAGCCGCTTTAGCAAGATCGGCGGCGAAATGGTGCCGCACATCAAGATCGAGGAAACGCTGAATGAACTGGTCGCCGGCGCGGAGCAGATGTTCGTGGTTACCGCCGTGCCGGATGAGAAGAAGGGCGAACGCATTGTGGTGCTGCATCGTTTGCCCGACGCGGAATTGGCGGGCTGTCTGGATAAATTTGCCGCCTGCGATTTGCCGAATCTGTGGAAGCCCCGCGCGGACGCGTTCTGCCGTGTGGACGGTTTCCCGCTGCTGGGCACGGGCAAGCTGGACCTGCGCCGCGTGCGGCAGATGGCGACGGATTTTTGCGCGCTGACGCCGGAGTAAACCGTATACAGGCAGTTGAACCACGAATGGACACCAATGAACACTAAGCAAGAGTTCTGATGGCTGCCGCCCAATCATTCCAAAAAATCGTTGGCCGCAGCATTGATCAGCAAAAACCAAGTTGCATGCCATTTGCCGGGGACTCATGATATCAGCAGCATGGACAACAACAAGCTGGGCACCAAGCCGCATTATCAAATATTAGATGGGCTGCGGGGGGTGGCCGCTATTTTCGTGGTATGTTTTCACCTGGCCGAACCGCTTTCCAGCAGCCACCTGGACAATGTGGTAAACCATGGTTACCTGGCCGTTGATTTTTTCTTTCTCCTGTCCGGCTACGTCATTGGTTATGCGTACGACGACCGCTGGGGCAAATTGACCATCGGCGGCTTTCTGCGGCGCCGGCTGGAGCGGCTGCAACCACTCGTGGTCTTGGGCATGACGCTCGGTGCCATTGGCTTTTACTTTACCGACTCAACCATCTGGCCGCTGATTCATACCGTTCCCCTATGGAAGCTGATGGTCGTGATGCTGATTGGCTATACGATTTTGCCCATACCGCTTTCCATGGATATCCGCGGCTGGCAGGAAATGCATCCGCTCAACAGTGTTGGCTGGTCATTGTTTTTTGAATATATCGCCAACATTCTCTACGCGCTGGGGCTAAGAAAATTATCCAACCAGGCGCTGGCCTGTTTCGTAGTGCTGGCCGGGGCGGTGCTGGTGCAATTTGCGGTTACCAACGCGAACGGAGACGTTACTGGCGGCTGGACGCTCAATGCCGAACATATGCGGGTGGGGATAACGCGCACCTTATTCCCATTTTTCGCCGGGTTGCTGTTATCGCGGTTGGCGCGGCCGGCCCGCATCAAAAATGCTTTCTTAGGGTGCAGCCTGCTGGTGGTGGCGGTTTTGCTGATGCCCAGAATCGGCGGCGCAAGCCATCTGTGGATGAATGGATTGTACGAAGCTTTTTGCATTATCGTGGTGTTTCCGCTGATTGTTTATATTGGTGCCAGCGGGGTGGTGCATGGTCAAACGGAAGATAAAATTTGCCAGTTCCTCGGCAACCTTTCCTATCCCTTGTACATGACGCACTATGTGCTGGTCTATTTTTACGTGGCCTGGGTAAGCAATCACAGCGGGATCACCTTGCGGCAGGCCTGGCCCCAGGCACTGCTCACCTTTTCCGGAGCCATCGTGCTCGCTTATGCCAGTTTAAAATTGTATGACGAACCGGTAAGAGCCTGGTTGCGGAAAAAACTGAAGTAGCGAAAGGGAAAGCCAAGGGCAGTTGAAAAAACTGCCGGAAGCGCCAGTTTTATTGGTGCTACCGGTAAGGCGAGGAAGAAGCCAAATTCACCACCGCTTTTTTCCCACTTCTTACTTTTTCCGGCGGGCGGTTTTGGCATCATGGCTCCAATGTTTTCTACCGCGATCAAATCCATACATTTTACCGGTATCGGCGGGACGGCCATGGCGGCGGCAGCTGCGGCGCTCGTGGATAAAGGGTTCACCGTGACCGGCTCGGACATGAACGTCTATGAGCCGATGGCGTCGTTTTTGGCTGCCAAAAAGCTGACCGTGATGAACGGTTATGACGAGCGCAATCTGGCGCACAAGCCGGATCTGGTGGTGATTGGCAACGCGATTTCGCGCGGGAATCCCGAGGCGGAATATGCGCTGGACCACAAGCTGCGCTATTGCTCGCTGCCGGAGCTGCTGCGGGAGTTTTTCATCCGCGGCAAACGCTCGCTGGTGGTATCCGGCACGCATGGCAAGACCACCACCACTTCGCTGCTGACGTGGGTGTTTGAGCACAACGGGCTGAATCCGAGCTATCTCATCGGCGGCATTCCAAACAATTTCACGCAGGGCGCGCGGTTCACGGACAGCGAATGGTTCATCATCGAAGGGGATGAGTATGACACCGCGTTTTTTGACAAGCGCAGCAAGTTCATCCATTACCTGCCAGAGGTGGCGATCGTGAACAATGTGGAGTTTGATCACGCCGACATTTTTGAGAATCTCGCCGCCATCCAGAAGACATTCTCCCATTTCATCCGGCTGGTGCCGCGCAACGGCCTGCTGCTGGGCAATGGCGATGATGCGAATCTGGCGAAGCTGCTGAACGTGACGCATTGCCCGGTAAAACGGTTTGGCCTGGGCGCGGACAACGCGGTGCAGGGCTTCAACCTGCGGTTCGGTCCCACGGCGACGGAGTTTGAGATTCCGAGCTTCAAGTTTCATCTGAATCTGGTGGGCGAACTGAATGTGCGCAACGCGTTGGCGGTGATCGGCGCGGCGAAACATTGCGGGCTTTCCAACAAGCAGATCCAGTCGGCCTTCGACACATTCAAGGGCATCAAGCGCCGCATGGAGGTGAAGGGCATCGCCGGCGGGGTGACGGTGATCGACGATTTCGGGCATCATCCGACGGCGATCCGCGAGACGCTGCGCGCGCTGCGGATCAAGTATGCGAAGGAGAAGATCTGGGCGGTGTTCGAGCCGCGCACGAACACGACGCGCCGCAATGTCTTTCAGGCGGAGCTGGCGGCGTCCTTCGTGGATGCGGACGCGGTGATTGTCTCGCAGATTGCGCGACTGGAACAGCTCGCGCCCGAGGAGCGGCTGGATCCGAAGCTGCTGATGGAGGAGATCAGCCAGGGCGGCAAGCCCTCAGCCTATCTGCCCGATGCGGACGCCATCGTGGCGCACCTGGCGCAGCACGCGCAGGGTGGCGATGTGGTCTGCGTGTTCAGCAACGGCGGCTTCGGCGGCATTCACGAGAAGTTGTTGAAGCGCCTGAGCGGCGGGAAACGCTGAGCGCCCGGGCGAACAGCCAACAGCAGCGATGCCTAATAGTTAGGGATCAATCGCGTGCGGCGATCTGGGGCATCTGGGGCTTATGATACGTGTGGCACTCGGCGCAGGTATCGTTCACCCCGCCGGCGGGGCTGTGACAGGTGGCGCAGGTTTCCTTGGCGGGTAGCAGGATGTCGGCCGTGGCGTGGCTGTGGCTGGCATCATGGCATTGGGCGCAGGTGATGCCGGCGTGCTTGGCATGATTGAATTTGGCATGCGCCAGCCAGTGTTCCGGGATGACGGGCGGGGTGATTTGAGCCAGACCTGCGGCGGTGGCTTTCACCTCGTGGCAGTACGCACAGCCCGGGAAAATCGCACGTGAGGCGCCGCTGACCGTGCCCACCTGCCGGTCGGGTCCGGTGGTGGCGTTGCTGAAAAAGACCCGCGCTTCCAAATCTTCACCGTTACCAACCTGCGCCTGCAGGGCGGTCAGCTTCGACCGGACAAAGCCATCTACATCGGCCACCTGCTCGCGGGCGGCGAGGTCGGCATATTGTTTGGGCAGGCTGTGCAGGAAGGCGGCGACGGCACTGCGGCTGCCATGCGGCAGGGTGAGCAGCGGCGTTTCGGGATCGAACTGGAGCGAGTGGCAGACGCGGCAGCTGGTTTCAAATTTCACGGGGCGCATGAAGGCGCCGGCGGCATCGGGCTGATGGCAGTAGGCGCAATCCAATTTGGTCCCACCAGGCAGTTTCGGAATGGTGCTGCCGGTGAGATGCAGGGCATGGTTAAACTTGAGCGTGTCGGGGTCGGACTGCTTTTCCGTGATGAACCGGAATTGCGGGTGGTCGCCGGCGAAATGGTGAATGACCGTTGGCGGCCGGGCGACCGCCATGGTCACGGGATTGCCGTGGCAGAAGTTGCAACTGGCGTCGGTCGTGGCGGCCATGACCATGCCCGCATGTTCCGCATGACAGAAGGTGCACGAAATGGCGGGGGCATTCGCCTGATGCACATTCCGGCCGGCGTGGCATTTCAGGCAGTCGGCATCCATGGCCACCGGCTCGCCGGGTTGGGCGGCGGCGAGGGCTTTTAAATCGAACATGGCCGGTTCGGCGCGGAGGGCAGCCTGGACGAAGCCGTGCGGTCCCGCGTTGCCGGCGATGTGGCAGGCACCGCAGCCGGGGTTCAAGCCATTGGTGGCGGCGAGCGCGGCGAAGATCTGGCCGGAATGGGCATGAGACAATTCGCCGGGGCTGAGGAAACGGTCCCGGAACGGGGAATTGCCGGCGAGCAGCAGGAGCGTGGCCAGCGCAACGGCGATCACCGCCAGAGTGATGCGGCCACGCCAGACGCGCAGGGTTGGCACAGGAGAACAGCGGAACGGGGGGCGGCAGCAGGTGCCATCGGGGAGCGGCCCGGATTCGCAGGCTCCGCCGGACCGGGTGCAGCGCCAGCGGCCCTTGGTTTCACCGGGCTTGAGGTCGAGCACGGGCCGGCATTCGGTGGTGGCCTGGCAGCGGCCCCAGGCATCCGGGCCGGAGCGGCAGGCGCGGCCTTCGCAGGCATGGCCACAGGTCCAGTTCTGATTGGGCCGGGAATAATTTTGGGCGTCGAAATCCGGCGCCGGCTGCGGGCCGTTCATCGGGCACCTCCGGAGAAGCCGAACACCAGGGCGAGGTGCAAAGCGGTGAAGATCAGCAGGCCATAGGTGAGCGGAATATGGACGAAGAGCCAGAGCTTGAGCGTGAGCTGCAAGGCGCGGTGATAGTCCAGACCATCCTTCTGCCGGACGAGTGCGGCCAGTTGATCAACCGTGGCGCGTTCGGCCTCGCTGCCGGTGCGGTGAAGGTCATCCAGTTCGGCGAGCAGGGCGGTGACCGTGCGGCGCGATTCCGCGAGATGCCGCCAGAAATCCCGCGGCCCGGCGAAGAACGGAACGAGGCGGCGGAGATAAAATTCGCCGATGGCGGGCGATTTGGCCGTCGGCCCGAGCGCCAGTTCCTCAGCGGCGGTGCGGAGGCCATGACGCAGCGCGGGAATCTTTTCAAAGATCACCTCACCGCCCCGGGTGGCCAGCCGGCGCGGCAGGACGCGGCTGAAAAACAGCCCGAAAAATCCGCTGCCGCTCACCAGGGCGAAGAGGGCGGCGAGCGTGATTTCGAAGCCGCCATGGGGCAGGTGAAATTTCAAATGCACCAGGAACAGCACCACACTGAAACAGCCAAGGTAGATGTGAATCTGGAGCCAGGTTTCCGAATTGCCCAGCGGCAGGAAGGGCAGTTTTTTGCGGGCATTGTAAAACGTGAGCAGCAGCATCACGGTGAGCAAAGCCCAGCCGGTCAGGAACGCATACCCCGGCAGCCGCGGACAGTAATGCGCATACAGCCACAGCGTGCCGGCCGTGGCGAGGAGCAGGGCCACTAGGCCGGTCAGGGTTTGGCGGCGGAAACGTTTCATTTTTGGAGCCAGCGCGTCAGGGAATCGAGATTGTTAAGATTCAGGCGGGTGAGCGCGCCATGGGGGCAGGCGCGCTGGCAGGCGGGGCCGCCGTGATTTTCCACGCACAGATCACATTTGGTGGCCTTGGTGATGGGCTTCATCTCCTGGTCCACCATGAATTCACCAGCCTGGTCGCGGACATCCACCATGCGGATGGCGTCATACGGACAGTTGTTGAAACAGGATTTGCAGCCGATGCAGGTGGCGGGGTTGATGACCACCTGGCCGGCGAAGGATTCCCGGTGGATGGCGCCGGTGGGGCAGCCGATCATGCAGACGGGGTCGGCGCAATGCATGCACGCATTGGCGATCATGAGCCGCCCGGCGCTGGGGCCGTGGCGGAGAAAGCGGGGATTGTTGTCGTGCGTGGCGGCGCAGGCGCGCACGCAGTCGTCGCAACGGGTGCAGCGGTCCAGGTCAATGACCATGGTGGCAGTGCCGTTGAAGAAGCGGTTCTCGGTGAGAAATTCCAGAATTTCGGCGCCCACCTTTTGGCGCATGACCATTTCCGGCGGCGGGGTGTCGGTTTCCGTTTCGGTGGCGGTCACGGGCGACGGAAGATCGTCCGGCGGCAGCGAGGGCAAAACGATTTCTTCCATCACGCGCGTGGGGACGATGAGCAAATGCGTGTAGCCGATGGCGCGAAGGGAGAACTGGAAATTGACAGGTGCCGTCTTGGTCTGCCAGTTGTGGGCGATTTCGCGCAGGCCAAACATCTGGCCGGCACCAATGTAATTGAGGGTGCGCTCGCCGCCGCCGGTTTTCTGGCTGACGCGGGCGAACCCGGCGCGAAGCAGGACGATGCCATTGGGGTAATCGCCTTCGGTGACGATGGCGGGCTCTTTCTCGGGACGCACGCTGCCCGCCTGGGCGAGACGCTTGTATTCGCCCGACCAGTCGTAATCGCCAAAGGTGGCGAACTCGACGGCCTCGGCGACGCGGGCGAGCTGGTCCTTGTCCAGATACCGGAAAATGGGAGTGGCCCGGAGGTAGGAGGCCAGGGCGCGTTCGCGGTAGATGCGGTTGATGTGCCGGCGCAGGGCATCATCATATTTCATCAGGTCGCGCAAACCCTGCCAGCGGATCTCCAGCAGCTCGGCATCGTCGCTATCGGCAAAAATGGTCGAGGTGCGGGGCATGCGGCTGAGCGCAGCAATTTCACCGAAGAAATCCCCGGCAATCATCTGCTCGGTGCGGTGCTGGTCCAGCACGCGCGGAATATCCTGCAGGAAGACGCGGGTTTCCAAGGCTTCATCCACGCGGGCGCCGAGGGCGGCATCCTGTTTCAACCGGGCGCGGGAATAACTTTCCGGCGGTCGCCAGCCGTTCAAAAACTGGGACAGGGTGCGGAACACGCCTTTCTTGCCGGGTGCCTGCCGGCCCAGCAGGGCGGGCGCGAGATCGGGCTTCAATACGACGCGGGTGGCCCCGCGCAGGATCAGAAAGGCGGAGGTGCCGTAATCGCCCTGGCGGACGATGATCTCGCCTTTGCGAAAGCGGAGGATGCGGGTGTCGTTGCGCAGGATTTCCCGGAGCGGGGTGCGCTTGGGAAAAGCCTCGGCCTTCATGCCGCTGAACGGTTCGGTGGCGAGCAGGCGGTCAACCGCATCGTCACCCATGGCCGGGTCAAAGGCGGCGTCCCAGCGTTGGGGACGTTCAAGAATGGTGGCGGCGGGAGGCATTTCAGGCGTCGAGAGTCAGGTCCTTCTGGGGCCGGCAGATGCAGGTGAGGCAGGAGCCGCTTTCGGGTTCGGCATCCGGCTTCTTCAAGTAATCCACGGCCCCGGATTTGATGGCCACGAGGCAGGAACCGCAGCCGCCGGCGCAGCAGCCGGAGTCAATTTTCACTCCCTGGCTGCGGGCGAATTCCAGCAGGTTTTCCGCGGCCGGTTCCCAGCGGACGGTCTTGCCGGAGCGGCTGAAAGTGACATTGATCTTGGCGAGGTGCGAGGTTTCCTCGGGGGTGGGCACGGCGGCCTTCTTCTTGACGGTGGCCGGGCCGAAGGCTTCGAAATGAACATCCTTTTCGGGCACGCCCCACGCTTCCAGGCCGTCGGTGAGGCTCTTCATGAAGGCGCCGCTGCCGCAGAGGTAGTATTCAAAATTACTGGAAGGCAGGAGCTGCTTCAGCAGTTCGGCATCCACGCGACCCTCGTGCTGGTAATCGCGGCCTTTTACATCGCCGGCGGCGGGTTTGCTGTAGCAAATCTGCAGGTGAATGTTTTCGTGTTCGGCGGCGAGCTTTTCGAGTTCGGCCTTGTGGATGTGTTCGCGGCCGTTGCGGACGCCAAAGAAAAACCAGGCCTCGCGTTTCGAACCGCTGGCGGCAATGGCGTTGGCCATGCTGAGCATGGGGGTGACGCCGACGCCGCCGGCCAGGAGCACCACGGGGTTCAGCTTGGTCATGTCGATGTGGAAATGACCGGTGGGTGCCTTCGCGTTGAGGATGTCGCCTTCCTTGACGATATCGCAGAAATAGCTGGAACTGGCACCGTGGGGAACGTCGGGTTTGTCCGGCGGGGCCTTTTCCTTTTTGATGGTGACGCGGTAATAGTCCTTCTGATGCGGACTGTCCGAGAGCGAGTAGCAGCGGATGAGCGGCTTGTCGCGGCCGGGGAGATCGAGCTGGAAAGTAAGATACTGGCCGGGATGGAACGGCGGCAGGGATCGGCCGTCGTGGGGCTTCAGATAGAAGGCGCAGACGTCGTCGCATTCCACGATCTTTTTGGCGACGGTGAATTTGCGGCAGCCGTTCCAGCCGGCGGCGGCCTGGCCGGCTTCGCGGCAGCGGAGGCGGGTCTCCTGCAATTGGGCGCGCAACTTGTCCAAGGCGAGGCGGGACTGGGCATGTTCGGCGCGAATCCGCAGCAAGGTGCGGATGATTTCCAAGGCAAGCCAGACCAGCAAACCGGCCAGGAGAAGCCGGCCCAGCGTGTCGCTTAACCCAACTTCGCTTGCCTTGTGCAGGGATTCAATTAAGGTTGCAATCACACTGACTCTCCATTAACGCATTTAAAGGTGTGAGTAAAACATTTTATAACCCGATTTTAGCCGGGCTCGTGCTGAGCGCGGGAGTGGTGCGGGGCGCGGATCTGCCGGCCAGGCTGTTGGGGGCCAATTCATGCGCCAGTTCCAGTTGCCACGGCGGCGGCGGAGCGGAGCAGAATCAGTTTCACGTGTGGTCCCTGAAGGATGTCCATTCCCAGCGACCCTTTGCCACCCTGACGACCGCGCGCTCGTTGCAAATCGCCGCCGCCCTGGGCATTAGCGATCCCGCCACCGAAGCACGCTGCACCACGTGCCACGCTCCGTTGCAAACGGTTCCGACGGAAGCACGCGGAGAGCATTTTCAAGTGAGCGAAGGAGTGACGTGCGAGAGTTGCCACGGGCCGGCGGAAACGTGGTTGCGCGCCCATACCCGCCAGGACTGGACGCGGGCGGATCGCACGGCCGCCGGCATGCGCGATTTGCAGGATGTTTACGTGCGGGCGAACACCTGCGTGGCGTGTCATCAGGTGGTGGGCACGGCGCTGCTGCAAGCGGGACATCCCGAACTGATGTTTGAACTGGATGGCCAGAGCGTGGCCGAACCAAAACATTGGCGCACGGAGAAAAACGGTCCGGGCGCGCAGGCCTGGTTGGTGGGACAGGCCGTGGCCTTGCGCGAAATGAGCTGGGAAGTGGCGCGGGAACCGCAGCCGGATGCCGAGCAACTGGCCCGGCAACAGGCATTGTGGTGGCTGCTGCAAAAGGTTGCCGCAACCGGCGCGTGGCCGACTCCCCTGCCCGCCGGAAACGAGCCAACGGTCGGAGCGGTGCAAAAATGGGCGGATGACTTTGCCCGGGCGGCGGCGAACGGCTGGCCGGAGGAGAATTCCCGGGCGATGCTGAAGGCACTGGCGAATAGCAGCACAGATTTCAAAAATATTCCGGCGGCCGCGGCGGCGCGGCGCGCGGAGCGGCTGGTGCTGGCGCTGGACCGCCTGGCGCTGCCGGTAAAAAATTCAGCGGCGGATCTGGCGCTGAACCATCTGTTCCAACTGGCACAGTCGCGGCCGGATTTTGACGCGGGCCAATTTGCTGCAGCGCTGGCGGAGTTTTCCCGAACGTTAGACGGTCGCTAAGCTTAAACTTGGCTTTGACCGTGTTTCTGGGTGGCAGTCGGCCGGCTGCTGGCGGCAGGCGCGGGTTGTTGGCGTCCGTTCATTCCGGCGTGGAACGCGGTGCTGGGGCTGACGTTTTACGCCGTTTTTGTCAGGCTGGTGGAGCGGCTGAAACAGGAGCTTCTTGCAAGGTTGGGCTGGTTTTTATCAGGGAGGGTTACACCCCATGGGATGGTTCGCGGCGTTCACTCAGACTGATCCGCAGAACCATGGCGAACAATTCTTCATGGTTCCAACAACCAATAATAAGAACCAAAAAATGAAAACACTTAAAGATCTGTTTCTGGCGGAAGTAACCGGCATGTACGACAGCGAGCGCCAAATTGTCAAAGCCCTGCCGAAGCTCGCGCAGGCGGCCACGTGCGCCAACCTGAAAGCCGCCCTGCAGGCGCACCTGAAGGAAACCGAAGGCCATGTGACGAAGCTCGAACAGGTGCTGCAGGCTTTTGAACAGAAGCCGCAAACCAAAACCTGCCAGGTCACGACCGACCTGCTCGCCCATGGTGACCGGATCGTGGCCGACTACAAAGGGTCACCCGCCATTGATGCCGGCCTGATCTCGGCGGCGCAAAAGGTCGAACATCTCGAAATCGCCGCCTATGGCGCCCTGCACGCCTGGGCGATTCAACTGGGCAATCCCAAGGCGGCCAGCCTCATCGAAACCATCCTTGGCGAAGAGAAGGCTGCCAATGAAACGCTCACGAAGCTCGCCTTGGCGAATTGCAATAAAGAAGCCGTGGGCGAGGGCGGCCACCCGGCCAAGGAAACTCCCGCACTGATCGCGCCGCTCCCCAACGCCGGAGCCACCCCGGCGGCACCCGGCCGCAAACCCGCCCCGGCCCGGGCCTGAAGTTAACAGTCAATGTCAACGCCCGGCCAAAGTGACTGCGGCTGGGCGGAAAAACCTCTGCCATGGGGGAACACCCCATGGCACCGGTGGAAAGTTCAGCTATGGTTCCAACAATGTCACCCAAACACATTTCCAATTTCAATGATCCCATAGCCAAACCACTTTCTGGCCAGGCAAACACCCGCCAGCGTATTCTCGTGGTGGAAGACGAACATGACCTCCGCCAGTTGGCGGCGGAAGTGTTGCTGGACGCCGGTTACCTGGTGGATGTCGCCCGCGACGGTGCGGCCGCCTGGACTGCGCTCCAACATTCCCATTACGATCTGCTGATCACCGACCAATTCATGCCCAGAGTGTCCGGGGTGGAGTTGCTCCGGAAAATCCATTCCGCCCGGATGAACTTGCCGGTAATCATGGCCACCGGATTCCTGCCCACCTGGGAATTCGTTCTCAACCCTTGTCTGCAAGAAGTGAAGATGCTGCTCAAACCCTATTCGCTGGGTAAATTGCTGGATATGGTAAAAAACGTGCTATCCCAAACCGCCCGTGCCAGGAATAACGCACCGCTGTCAGGGGAAGGAACGATGCCTTTTCACACCGCCATTATGGGTTTGGCAGCAACGCGTCCGCTATCGGCTGGCTTCGTTGCCACTGCCTTTGGTTTTGAAAATAAAAAAGGGCGTGGCTTATGCCACGCCCCTTGTGTCTCCCCACTAAATTAATTTAAATTTCAGGCAATGCCCGCGCGCTGGAGGGCGAGCGTGTAATCGTATTCCGGCTTGCGGGCCTTGCGGCTGCGCAGGGCGTTGGCCGCTTCATCGCCGGGGAACGATTCGGTGACGGCGTCCCAGGTGAGTTTGCGGCCAAGTTTCATGCTGATCCAGGCGGCGGCGCAGGCTTCGAGGCTGCGGGCGGATTGCTGGATGGGAGCAATGGGCTGGGTGTTGGCCACGATGCTTTCGAGCCAGTTGAGATGATGATTCTTGCTGGCCGGCCAGTGAATGAGGTCGGACGCCGAGGGCGTCAGAATTTTCGGATCGCTGGCGCGCAGCGGCGGACGGGTGTCCGCATCGGCGGCGGTGGGGTCGCTGCTGGTGACCTTTTCCTGGCCCCGGGTGCAGAACACCCAGCCTTCGTCGCCTTCAAAGCGGATGCCGTTGTCAAACGTGTTGTCGAGGATCACCTGGACGTTGTTGGGATAGAGCATTTCCACGTGGTAGGCGGCATGCACCGTCCAGCAATCGTTGGTCATGAAGGCCGCTTTGCCCTCCACCGTGAGCGGACCGCCGAGTTCCTGGCCCATGGCCCACTGGGCGATGTCCATGTGATGGGCGCCCCAATTGGTAATCATGCCCAGGCCAAAGTCCTCGGTGGTGATCCAGCCGGGCCGGCCTTCGAGCTGATTCTGCGGATGCACCCGGCGCTCGATATAAGCCTGTTCGGGAGCGCTGCCGAGCCAGCGTTCGTAATCGAGATTGGACGGCACGTGCATGGGCGTGGGCGCATGGCCGCTGGGCTTGTCGAGACCGACACCAATTTTGATGGTGTGCAGTTTGCCGATGCGACCGTTACGGACGGCTTCGCTGGCGCCGCGGAAGCTGTGCCAGGGACGTTCGGAACGCTGCTGGGAGCCGGTCTGCAGGATGATCTTGGTGGCCTCCACGGCTTTGCGCAGGCCAATGGCCTCGGCAATGTTATACGTGACGGGCTTTTGAACGTAGATGTGCTTGCCGGCAATGGCCGCTTCAATCGCGATGAGCGCATGCCAGTGGTCGGGCACGGTCACAACCACGGCGTCAATTTCCGGTGAGGCCAGGACTTCGTGATAATCGTGGTACGTTTTAAGCGGGGTGAACTTCCGGTCGTTGGCGCGGTAATAATCCTCCACCATTTTCTTGCCGGCGGCGAGGCGCTTGGAGTCCAGGTCGCACACGGCCACGATCTGCCCGATGGGCTGGGTCATGACGTTGCCCATGTCGCTGCGACCCATGCGGCCGCAGCCGATCTGGGCGATCTGGAGACGCTTGCTCGGGGCATCGGCACCGAGCAGACGGGCGGGGATGATGTTTGGCAGCAGGGCCAACCCGGCGGTACCGCGTGTGGCGGTTTTGAGAAAGCGGCGACGTGATTGCATAGGGTGCTAGGCTCAGGGAATCAGTTGGCCGGCAGGTCGCGGATTTTCACGTTGCGGAAGGAGACTTCCGTGCCGTGTTCCTGCAGCAGGATATGGCCATCGGCCCATTCGCCGAAGTCGGGAATATTCTTGAACTTGCTGGCGGCCACGGCCGCGCGGAAGTCGGGCGAACCGCGTTCAAATTCAACCGTCTTGGTGCCATTCAGCCAGTACTCAACGTGCTTGCCCTGGGAAACGATGCGGGCGTGATTCCACTGCCCGACGGGCCAGGTGACCTTGTTGGTGGGCGCAGGAATCAGATCGTACAGGGAACCCATGCGGCGGTCGCCATTGCGGCCCAGCTTGGCATCAGGATGGAGGTCGTCATCCAGGATCTGGAATTCCATGCCGATGGCGGAACCGACGGCGGCCTTTTCACCGGCCTTGGTGATGGGGGAAATGTTGGGCTGTACGAAAATCTTGATGCCGCTGTTGCAGGCCGGGGTACGCCGAAATTCGGCGGTGAGCTCGAAATTTGCGTAACGTTGGCGCGTGATGATGTCGCCGCCGCCGGCGGATTCCTCGCCGCCGTTTTCGTGGACGGTCAGCACGCCGTCATGAATGAACCAGCCATGTTCGGGAAAGGCATCGGTTTTGGGACTGCGCCAGCCCTCGCCGGTTTTGCCGTCCCAGAGCAAACGCCAGCCTTCGGACTGTTCCTGTTCGCTGACGGTGTTGTTGATTTCGCGGAGGCGAATATCGCGGAAACGGATGTGCAGACCGTTCTTGTTGGGGTCATTGCCAATGCCATGGACCTGCAGACCGATCAGACCGATGGGGGTAAGATGATCAATGATGGACGCGCGGGGTTCGCCATTGAGCCAGGTCTGGATGGAATCGCCCTGGGCGACAATGCGCAAATGGTTCCATTCGCCGGGCTTGCTGACGGTGTTGCCCTGCGCGGAGAACGCCTTGCCTTGGGCACCCTTCTCGCCATCCTTGGGAAAGAGCCAGCCGCGGCGGGCCTCGTCATAGATGCCGCCGGTCCACATGCGGCCGCGGGCCTTGTCCATGTCAATTTCACATTGGTAGCCATGGATGCGATCCGGCGGAAGTTTGATGGCTTTGCCGTCAATATTCAGGGTGCGGGCACCGGGAAAAACATCGCTGCGGATCTGGACGCCGGAATTGAGGAGGGGATCGCACTGGTAATCCAGCTCCAACTCGAAATTGCTGTAGGTTCTTGTGGTGCAAAGGAAACTGTTGCCCGTACCATTGACGGTTTCACCGATGAGGACGCCGTCTTCGACGGTGTATTTGGCTTTGCCACTGTGCTCGACCCAGCCGTCGAGATTCGTGCCGTTAAAGAGTTGAATCCAGCCGTCTTGCGCGAGGGCGGTGGACACCAGACCGGTGGCGAGGAAGCAGTTCAGCAACAAGGTTTTGAATTTCATTATGGATTCCTTTTGGACGTGGCCAGAGCCGGAATGGTTACGGGCCAGGAACGGTTTTTGACTAAAATACCCGTGCGCCGGCCGGATTCAAGCCTGCCCAAACTTGCCATCGTCCCGCCGCTTCGCATCCTCTTGATTCGTGTTTATTCGTGTCCATTCGTGGTACAACCCCTTCGTTCCAGCCTAACCCGTCCAACTTGCGGCTGGCGGCGGGACGGGGTTGCGGGCATTCTGGAACGGCATGCAATCTCTGGTCGAGGACTTTCTGCAATATCTGCGCCACGAGCGCGGGCAGTCCGACAACACCGCGAAAACCTACGCGGCGTTGCTGGGCCGGTTCGTCGCCTGGGGCGAAAAGCAGGGGCTCACCGACTGGACGCAGGTGGAGCTCCGGCATCTCACCGGATTTATCCAGTACGAGCGCACCCGGCCGCAGGAAGTGGAACCCGACGCCCCGGCAAAACGCCTCAGCGGCGAGAGCGTGTATCTGGAAATCGCCGCGCTCCGGGCCTTTTACAAATTTGCGGAGAACGAAAAGCTCCTCCCCGCCAATCTGGCGGAAAACCTGTCCCTGCCCCGCCGCTGGCAACGCCTGCCCAAGGCTTTGTCCGGTCAGGAAATTGACCGCTTGCTCGAGCCGGAACCGGTCGAAACCCCGGAGAGCCTGTGCGACCAGGCCATTTTGGAACTCGCCTACGCCTCCGGCTTGCGTCTGTCCGAATTGCGCAACGTCCGGCTCGAACAATTGCACCTGGACGCCGGGTTCATCAACGTCATCGGCAAAGGCAACAAAGAGCGCGTCGTGCCCGTCGGGAAATCAGCCGTGGCCGCGCTGAACCGGTATCTGGACGCCGGACGCCCCCAACTGGTCACGCCCAAATCCCCCGCGAATGTCTTTCTGACCCAGCGCGGCACTCCCTTCGCCGCCGTGACCCTATGGCTGCATATCAAGAACCGCGTCAAACACGCCGGGGTCGAGCGCAACATCACCCCCCACATGCTGCGACACAGTTTCGCCACGCACCTCTTGGAGCACGGCGCGGATTTGCGCGTCATCCAGGAACTCCTCGGCCACGCGAACATCAGCACCACCGAAATCTACACCCACGTCACCGGCAACCGCCTCCGGGAAGTCCACCGCCGGTTTCATCCAAGGCCGTAAGGCAACCTGCATAGGGGTCAGTCAATAGTATTGACAACTCAAGGATTGATGGGGTACCACTTGAGCATGGCGCGACAATTGCGAATTGAGTATGCGGGAGCGATCTACCATGTGATGAGCCGGGGTGACCGGCGCGAGGCAATTTTCAAGGATGACGAGGATCGGCGGCGGTTTCTGACCACGCTGGGTGAGGCGTGTGGCAAGACCGGTTGGCAGGTGTTGGCGCTGTGTCTTATGCCAAATCATTTTCATCTGGTGGTGGAAACACCGCA
>CAIJGS010000387.1 GCA_903820285.1 uncultured Verrucomicrobia subdivision 3 bacterium
CAAACCCGCCCCACCATTGAAACATTATGGTCTTTGCATCATTCCACCACCTCGCTTATCCAGCGCCAAAAATGATTTGGGTAACGGCGGTCTGTGACTGCCGCTACATTCAGATTGCCGCTTTATTTGAACCCGAAAGCCGAAGCAGCACGCTGGCTACGCTGGTAGCGCAGGCTTTCCAGCCTGCGGGTTCGGGCGACTTTCCAGTCGCCCGGCGGTGGCAACGTCGGCCGCGTCGAACCAATGACCACTTCAGCCTTGGTTCAGGGTTCTCAACTTTGGGTTTCGAATTTAAAACCACTTTTTGAAGAGTCTTCCCAAGAGATTTTGAAACACGCTATTGCAGCAGCAGGGTGCGGTAAAACTGCGCGGTCGCCGGCGTTGATGGCAGGGGCAGGGTGAAACTGCCATTCACAGGGGAATTCGTGGCAATTCCGGTCCAATTTACCAGGTCGGCCGAAGCTTGCACGGCATAGGCGTGACCATCGTAGCCGCTGAATTGGAGTTGGGTCTGCCCGTTGGTGCTCAGCAGTGCGCCGATGGAGTCGGCCCGGAGTAGCGGCAGCAGCTGGCTGGGAATCGCTTCGTAGGCGGCATCATTGATGCCATTGATTTGCTGCTTGGCGTCGTTCCAATTCAGATACGGCGATTGCTGGGAGAGTTGCGGGATGGCCAGGAGATCGCCGATCCCGTGGAACAATTGGTTGGGCTGCGTGGCCCGGGCAGATTGAATGGCGTTGGCGAGCAGAGCGGCGGCTGGCGAATTGGAACTGACGGTGTAGGTGTTGAACGTAGGTTGAATCATGCCGGTGCCGGCGGCAAAATCCGACAGAGTGTTGCTGATGACATTAAACCCGTCAAATTGGGCGGCCCAGGCAGTGGGGGCGGGATTGTTAATGGAAAACTGAGTGGCCAGGTCATTGGTGTTAAGCAAGTCGGCCAGCAGGCTCACGAGTTGCCAGTCGCTGGTGGGGCTGGTCAGTTGGGCTTCGCGGGCATTGGTGAGACCCATCCACGCCATCCAGGTATTGGTGCCAATGCTGCCGAAGTTGCTGGCTTCGGCCAGAATGTCGGGACTCTTCAAATAAATGGTTTGCCACGGCGTGCCCCGATGCACCTGACCCAGCCAGTTCAGATTCCAGGATTGGTTGGTGGGAAAATTCCAATTGTCTGAACCGATGATGCAGGGGTCTTTGATAGCGAGGTTGCAAGCATTGGTGTCCACGCCCCTGATGCCGGCCATTTGCCGCATGATACCCCATGGTTGGTAGCGGCCCAATGGACTATTGAGCGGGATAACTGGTAAAACAGCGGAGAGACCGTCAGATTGTTGCCAAAGGCCGTTGATATAGTGTTGATTCAGCCATATCGCCAGGGTGCCTGGCAGGCCGCCCAAATCACTGGCCTGATAGTGGACCAGCGGATCATTCGCCTGCAATAGGTATGTGCAAAACAGCGTTCGAGTGGGTAAATAAGGGGCCTGAATTTGCAAATCGGTATTGAGCGAGTTGCCAGGAATGAAAAAATCTCTGAAAAAGGTCTGCTCCGAAGCAATATCCGCTGAACCGGTACCGTTCAAAATATCCTTTGTCGGCTGCCAGAAATTCATATAAGGCAGAGTGCCTCCCATCGAAACATACATCTGATCCAAAATCCCCATCTGGACTCCTTGATAATTTAAATTGGTAATCCACATACCTGGCGCAGCCGGAGGATCGGCCAGAGCTGTGGTGATGTTGGTGGCATCCGTTGGGCTGGCGATCTGCACGTAATCAATCACATGGGTGCCGTCCAGAATCACCGAGTAAAACCAGTTAGTGGTCAGCAGATTTATTGGGGGAAGCGGGGTAATGCCGGGGTCGAAACGATTGGTGTCGGCAAAGAAAAGCCCGGTGCTGGGCGCAAACGAAACCGTAGGAATAAATGTATAGGTCCAGTTCGTTACCACAAACGAAGCTGCCGCCGGGATTCTAGTTTGGAGTGACTTGGCTGGATTCCAAGCCGAGCCGGACCAATTTGAAACGTTGGTCTGGAAGTTAAACACGCTTGCTCCGTTCCCGTACGTGCCACTCGGGCTGTTGCTCCAAATCATCCGCACCGTATCCTGCGCATAAATTTGCACGGGGTGGGGATAGGCATTCGAATAAGAATTCCAAAACGCAACCCCAATGTTGTTGGAAACGCTGATGATATAGCATTGGTTGGTCTGATATTGGCTTAGCGGGGCGATGGTATTGGGCCGGGCGAACATGAGCTTCCGGGAGACCTGCACCTGGTTGATCATGGAAAGCTGGTTGAAGGCGGGCAGACCGGCTTTGGCACCCAGAATCCACGGGATGCCGTAGATATTGACGGCCAGATTGGTGTAGGGACCGCTGATTTGGGGCAGATAGGCGATATCGGCCGGTTGCGCGAGTTGCGAGTCGCCCAGGCCGGTCACGGACACGACCTGCTGGTAACCGGTGATAAAGATATTGGTGCCGGTGGCGTCGCTGGAAAAGAGCGGGCGGAAAACGGTGGGATAAAAATTCGTGGTGGTGGCGTCGTAGATATTGGCGGTCATCTGAAGCAGTCGCTGGACGGACGGGGTGTACTGATTGGTCGGGTAAACCGGCAGTTGCGTAAGGTTGAGCCCCAGTTGGGCGGAGACCAGCCGGCTGGCGACATTCGTGAAGAAGCTGAGCGGGTTGCTGGTGTCAAAGGCGGGCGCGGCCGGGCTGCGCGGGGCGGTGAGCAGCAGGAGGAAAATCCAGACGCGCAATCCGGGCAGAACCTTTGAATTATGTCTGTTTTGCCGCATGGAGCCTCCCGCATCCCAAATATTATTCAACCGGTTCCACCGAGCGGGTGCACACTTCCACGACCAGGGCTTCGGCGGGCATATGTCTGCCGGGCATGGCGGTGAGCAGGCGGTCTTCGCGGCGGATGGCGCGGCGGACATTCCAGACCCCGAGCAGGGTGTAGAAGGCAACGGCGACAGAATAGGTGATAATGCCCATGCCAATGGAGATGGTGAGGACGGACCACGGCGGACTGAAGTAAATCAGGCCCAGGCCGATGCTGGCGGTGAGCAGAGTATTGCCGGCGAGGCAGAACAGAAACAGGCGCAGCCGACTGCAGCGGATGCGTTCCACGTACCATTTGCGGTACTGGGCTTCACCCATGGACCGCATCAGCCAGGCAAACTGAAAATTACGGGCGGCCACCAGCAGGCTGGCCGTGGCCACGACGATGGCGGACGGCGGCCAGAAGGCCAGGAAAAACACCAGGACGGCATTCAGGAGCAAACCCCAGGTCCAGCCGAGCTTTTTGGCAATGGGATTTCCCTCCAGCGCCAGGTTAGGCGTAGCAATCCAGGTGCTGAGAAAATCCATCCCCCGGGCGAATACAAGTACCGCCAGTACTGCGAGATACCGGTGGCTGCCGAAAGAGACAGTTTCGTCCATCACTTCTTCTTGCCGTAAATTTGCTCCGGCGTCAACAACTGTGCTTCAGTAATTTTAAAGGTTTCGCCTTGGCCTTCCACGGAGCGGAAGAAACAGGACTTGTAGCCCTCATGGCAGGCGGGGCCGTTTTGCTCGACTTGGATGAGCAGGGTGTCGCCATCGCAGTCGAAAGCGATTTCCTTAACGGTCTGGGTATTGCCGCTTTCCTCGCCTTTCATCCAGTATTTCTGGCGTGACCGGCTCCAAAAGTGGGTTTTGCCGGTGGCGATGGTGCTTTCAAGGGAGGCGCGGTTCATCCACGCCATCATGACGACGCGGCCGGTCTTCTGTTCCTGAATGATGGCGGGAATGAGGCCGCTGGCATCAAACTTCAGTTTGTCGTAGAAACTCATAGTCCAATGATTTCACCATAAATGGGCGGGGTCAAAAAGCTGATTTTTGCGAAAAGCCGGGCAGTTTTTGGTGTGTGGATGGCAACGGGAGGCGACTCCGAAGGCCGAAGCCTGATTGCTGAAGGCCAACGTGGCGGTGTCTTTACTGGCCAGTCGGCGGGTTAGCCGGAAGTTTTAGTGCTGCTAGTTCGAGGCCTTCGCGGTGTTGGAGGGTGGCGGCCACTTTGGGGACGTAAAGTTGGGTTTCCGCCGGCAGATGGGGTGCGATGCGTTCGAAGCTGGTGGTGTGATAGCGGTCGAGGAGTTTTTTGACGTTGCCGGCCCCGGTATTGTAGGCGGCCACCACGAGCCGCCAATCGCCGAACTGGGTGTAGAGTTGATGCAGGTAGCGGGCGGCGGCGCGGGCGGCCGGGTCGGTCTGCTTGCGCTGGTCGCGCGGCCAGAGGCTGAGGCCGTATTGCTTCGCGGTGGCGGGCATCAGTTGAAACATGCCCACCGCGCCGGCTGGGCTGCGGGCCCGCCGGTCGAAGCCGGATTCCACTTCCGCCAGCCAGACGAGGGCGGGCGGGACGTGTTCGCTGCCAAAAATCTTTTTCAAACCGGGCACGACCTCGGCCGCGCCTTTGGGCCACGGGCGCGGGGCGACCTTCTGGATCCAAATGGTTTGCTCGGCCTGGTAGGTGGGATTGGGCCGGCCTGGCAAAGGTTTGCCGGGCTCCGGTTTGGTGGGCGGCGGGGCGTTGGTGGCCAGCTGATCAGCGACGTCGAAATAATCCAGCCGTTCCCGGAGCCACGCAGCGTAGGGTTGGGTTTCTTCATGGGCCTCGAGCAGGGGTAGAATGGCGTTGGCGGTCTCTTTCAACTGGCCAAGGTCGAGCACCTGATCCCCTTGCAAGTACGCCTGAAACTGATTGAGAAAATCCTGCACTTTGGTCTGGTCCACGTCGGACAGGGCGCGGAGGACACTGTCATCCAGATTGTTGGTGGCCCATTGCTGGGCGGCGTCCATGACGCCGGACAGGTCGAGTTCGGTATCCTGGCTCTGGGCGGGGGCCAGGCAGCCCGCGACCAGCAGAATGGCCAGTTTTAACGGAACTTTCATAAAGGTGAACTTACGGCATTACGGTGGGATTTCCAATTTTCAATTGCCAATGGTC
Organism: uncultured Verrucomicrobia subdivision 3 bacterium; assembly: GCA_903820285.1. Taxonomy (GTDB): domain Bacteria; phylum Verrucomicrobiota; class Verrucomicrobiia; order Limisphaerales; family UBA11358; genus UBA11358. The sequence continues at coordinate 4,996 of CAIJGS010000387.1, forward strand.
AATCGGGGAGGCCAGTCTCAAGGCACACCCGTGCGCTTACGACCTGCGCTTGGGGCTTGCGCCGGCGGGTTCCACGTTTAACTTGGTTGGGTGAATTGGTTCATTGACCGCCATCTGTTTTCCCTCGCGCTGCTGTTTTATGCGGCGGGGACGTTGCATGCGGTGTTTCTCTGGCGGAAAGGCTTCCGGCGGGACAACCGCGTGAATTATTTTTTGCTGCTGGCGGGTTTCGTCCTGCACTTTGCCGCGCTGATCCAGCGGGGCCTGTCGCTAAAGTCGTGTCCGGTGAACAATCTCTATGAGGCGACCACCTTCCTGCTCTGGGCGCTGGCGCTGGCGTGCCTGGTGATCAGCCTGCTGCCGCGCCTGAAATTCATCAGCGCGTTTGCGGCGCCGGTATTGTTTGGGGTGGGGGTGTTTGCCCTGATGCCGTCATTGGATCCGCCGCATGGCGCGAAGCCGGATTTTTCCAATGGCCTGACCAGTATCCACGCGACGTCCATTCTTCTGGCGTATGGCGCTTTCGGGTTGGCGGCGGTGGCCTCGGGAATGTTTCTGCTGCAGCGGCGCAATTTAAAGACGCACAAGACGAGCGCGGTGCTCTCGGTGTTTCCCTCCATCCAGCGGCTGGAGATGACGGCGAAGCGGCTGGTACTGGCGGGATTTATCCTCTTCACCGTGGGGCTGGCGCTGGGGCCGCATCTGCCGCATTCCGATACGCGCAGCTTTTTCTCGGATGAAAAGGTAGTGTGGTCCTGCCTGTTCTGGCTGGCGTATCTGGAGTTGCAGGTGGCGCACCGTTTCTTCGGCCGGTCGAGCCGAAACTTTGCCATCGGCGCGATTGCCGCCTTCGTGCTGCTGTTACTGACGTTCTGGATCACGAACCTGCATTCGCCGCTGCATCATCCTTGAGCGCTGGGAATGGCGGACAAATTTTTTACCACGGACAAACACGGATGCACACGGATATAAAAAACCGGATCATTAACTTGGGCAAATCTTGCCACTGCTATCGATTGCCAACGGGCCGGAGCGCGGCGTTTACGCCGCTTCAGCTTGGCAACGCCCATTGGCCAATCGAATCAGCCGCAGCCTGTCGTACACTGTTCCTATCCGTTTTTTACGCCCCATTGAAATGAGCTTTGTTGTTGTTGGATTGAGTCACCGCACCTCGCCAGTGGAACTGCGCGAGCGGTTTGCCTTTGCCGGGGAGAAGATTCCCGCGGCGTTGCAGGCCTTGCGGGATTCGGGGGTGGCCACGGAGGCGGCCATCCTCTCCACTTGCAACCGGGTCGAGGTATACGTAGCCACGTCGCTGCCGGCGGAAACGGCCTTTGCGGAGCTGAAGAAATTTCTCATCGCGCACCACGCGTTCGATGGTGAATTGGGGGATGCATTGTACCAGCTGGCGGAGCCGGTGAGCCTGCACCATCTCTTCAAGGTGGCGAGCGGGTTGGATTCCATGGTGATCGGGGAGACGGAGATTTTCGGGCAGCTCAAGCAGGCGTACGACCTGGCCTTCTCGCACAAGCACACCGGAGCGCGGCTGAACAAGGCGTTCCAGCGGGCCTTCAACGTGGCCAAGCAGATCCGCACGGAAACGAACATTCAGCGCGGCAGCGTGTCCGTGATGTCGGCGGCGGTGGAACTGGCGGAGAAGATTTTCAATTCGCTGGCCCCCCACGAGGTGCTGGTAATCGGCGCGGGCGAGACGAGCGAGAAGACAGCGCGGGCGCTGCTCTCGCGCGGCGCGCGCGGGGTGGTGGTCACGAACCGTTCGCCCGAGCGGGCCGTGGCGCTGGCCGCGGAACTGGGTGGACGCTCGGTGCCTTTTGAACAATGGCCGGTGGAACTGGAAAAAATTGACATAGCCATCAGCAGCACCGCCGCGCCGAATCATCTCATTGACCGCGCCACGCTCGAGCCATTGATGCGCAAGCGCCGGCACCGGCCGCTCCTGCTGATCGACATCGCCGTGCCCCGCGACATTGATCCCGAGGTAAACACCTTGGACAACGTGTATCTCTACAACGTGGACGATTTGCAAAGCATCGCGGCGGACTATTTAAAACTCCGGCAGGAGGAAGTGGCGCGCTGCGAAAAAATCATCGCCGAGAAAGTCGTGGCCCTGCTGGAAGCGAACGTGCGGGCGAAGCTGGCGGGCCATGGGGATTAGCGCCGAGTCGCCAACGTCGCAGAATATCGCGGCGAAAATTGCATCGGGGCTGATTCCATTGCGTATCCACCAATCTCCGGTCTTAAAATTTATTCGTCCCTCTCAGCGGCACTTTGCGTCCTTGGCGACTCTGCGTTTATCCCGTTACTCCGCCGCAAGAACCTGAAAATTTCCTTTGAACCTTGCGCGGCAAAAGGCCAAATTGCTGCCGCATGGCATATTCATGGAAATTCTTTCGCGCGGGCGGCTTTGACCAGGTGAAACTGGAAACCGGTGCCGACCTGGCCAATCTGGATCAACTCGATCAGAAACTATGGGTGGCGCTTGCCTGTCCCACCCGCGGGCTGGAGTTTGACAGTCGCACGCTGGATCTCATTGATACCGATAAAGATGGTCGTGTGCGCGCTCCGGAAATCATTGCCGCCACGAAATGGATCACCGGTCTGCTCAAACCCCCCGACGAACTCATCAAGGGTGCCGCTTCACTGCCGCTGGATGCCATCAATGACGCCACGCCCGAGGGAAAACAGATTCTGTCCTCCGCCCGTGAAATTCTCCGGAATCTGGGCAAGGCGGACGCCAAAGCCATTGATCTGGAAGATACTGCGGACACGGCCAAGATTTTTGCCGCCACAAATTTCAATGGCGACGGCATTATTCCCGCCGACGCCTCCGACAGCGAAGCCACCCGCGCGGTGATTGCCGAAATCATTGCCATCTATGGCGCAGACAAGGATCGCAGCGGCAAGTCAGGTATCAATCAGGCCAAGGCCGACGCGTTCTTTGCCGAGGTGCAGGCCTATTCCGACTGGTGGAAACAGGCTTCGGGCGATCAGACCATACTGCCGCTTGGCGAAGCCACGTCCGCCGCCGCCGCCGCCCTGAAAGCGGTGCGGAGCAAGGTGGATGACTTTTTTGCCCGCTGCCAGCTGGCGGCATTTGACGCGCGGTCCATTCCCGCAATGAACCGTGAGGAGAAGGAATATTTCGTGATGACGGTCAAGGAACTGCACCTGGGTTCCGCCGAAATTGTTACGCTGCCGCTGGCGCAGATCGCGCCCGGCAAGGCTTTGCCGCTCACGGAAGGGGTGAATCCCGCCTGGGCCACCGCGCTGACCGCGCTGCAAACGGCCGCGATCCAGCCGTTGCTGGGCGAACGTACCGTGCTGACGGAGGCGGATTGGAATGCCATCAAGGCCCGGCTCGCACCCTTTGAAACGTGGACCACCAGCAAGGTGGGCGTGAAAGTGGAGAGCCTGGGCCTGACCCGGCTCCATGAAATTCTGGCGAGTCCGGCCAGGGTGGAAATTGATGCGTTGATCGCCAAAGACAAGGCCTTGGAGCCGGAGGCGAATGCCATTGCCGTGGTGGAAAAACTGATCCGCTACAACCGCGATCTATACACGCTGGCGACGAACTTTGTTAATTTCAAAAATTTCTACAGCCGCACCACGCCGGCCATTTTCCAAGCGGGCCGGCTGTATCTGGATCAGCGCAGTTGCGACCTGTGCCTGACCGTCGAGGACGCCGGCCGCCATGCGGTGATGGCGGGGCTGGCGGGCGCGTATCTGGCCTACTGCGATTGTGTGCGCAAGAGCACGGGCGAAAAGCTGAGCATCGTCGCCATCTTCTCGCAAGGCGACGATGACAATCTCATGGTCGGCCGTAACGGGGTTTTTTATGACCGAAAAGGCAATGATTATGACGCTACCATCACCAAGATCTTGGCCAGCCCCATCAGCCTGCGGCAGGCGTTCTGGTCGCCGTACAAAAAGCTGGTGCGGATGATCGAGGAGCAGATTGCCAAGCGCGCGGCGTCGGCGGATGCGGATGTAAACACGAATTTGAGTACGGCCGCCCAAGTTACGGCGAATGCGGACAAATCCAAGCCAGAGGCCAAAAAATTGGACATTGGCATGATTGCCGCCCTGTCGGTCGCCTTTGGCAGCATCGGCACCGCCCTGGCATACTTCCTGGGCCTGTTCAAAGGGGTGCCCCCCTGGCAGCTGCCGGTGATCGGACTGGCCTTGATGCTCATGATATCAGGTCCGTCAGTCATCCTGGCCTATGTAAAACTCCGCAAGCGCAATTTGGGTCCCATTCTTGATGCGAATGGCTGGGCCGTGAATGCCAAGGCCAAGATTAACGTGCCGTTTGGCACCAGCCTGACGGGCATTGCGAAGCTGCCGCCGGGTTCAACGGTGGATATCAGTGATCGGTATGCCGAGAAGTCTTCCATCTGGCCCAAGGTGCTGGTCGTGGTGTTACTCCTCTGGTGGATTTGGGCATTCATGGATGACATGGGCATACTCTGGCGGCTTACCAAGACGTGGGATACGCCGCTGGGCAAACCGCCGGCCTCTGCGGGTTCCACTTCCGGAGGCAGTGGTGCGACCACCTCGACCAATTCGACCACGGGCATCGCCATCACCAATTCGGTTGCCAAATAACCGGGATGCCACGCGAAAGTCAGGCGGCCAAGGTGGAGCGCTCGGCCAAGATCATTGCCGTGCTGGCGCGCACCTATCCCGGCGCGCATTGCGAATTGAATTTTCGCAATCCGCTGGAACTGTTGGTGGCCACGATTCTCTCGGCACAATGCACCGACAAGCGGGTGAACATAGTGACGGCGGAGTTGTTCAAAAAATACCGCAACGCCCAGGACTTTGCGGCAGCGCCGCTGACGGATCTCGAGGAAGCGGTCAAATCCACCGGATTTTATCGCAACAAGGCGAAGAATATCCAGGCCTGCTGCCAGATGCTGGTGGAACGGTTTGGCGGGGAGGTGCCGCGCACCATGGATGAACTCACGCCCCTCGCCGGGGTCGGTCGCAAGACCGCGAATGTGGTGCTGGGCAATGCTTTTGGCATCAACGTGGGCGTGGTGGTGGATACGCACGTGACCCGGCTCGGCAACCGTCTGGGGCTGGTGAAGGGCACGGATGCGGTGAAAATCGAGCAGGAGCTGATCAAGCTGGTACCGCAACCGCAGTGGACCCTCTTCAGCCACTGGCTGATCTGGCATGGCCGTCGCCGTTGTGATGCGCGCAAACCGGCTTGCGCTGAATGTGAAATCAGGGAACTGTGTCCGCAGATCGGGGTGAAATGATCCCCGTGCAATCAGCATGAATTTTTTTGTCCTCCCTTCCGGCATCTGTGATCCCGCGCTGAACATGGCGTGGGACGAGGCGTTGCTCTTGGCCATGCCCCGTTTGCAAACGCCGGTGTTGCGCTTGTATGGTTGGACTGAACGGGCGGCCACGTTCGGCTATTTCCAACGGTATACGGAGGTGGAGAAGTTAATTCATCTGCGCCCACTGATCCGCCGTCCCACGGGCGGCGGCATTGTCCCGCACGCGGCGGACTGGACGTACAGCGCGGCCTTTCCGCCGGGACACGAATGGTATCTGCTGAAGGCGGAGGAGAGCTACCGCCGCATCCACGACTGGGTCCGGCTGGCCTTTGCTGAACTGGGCGTAACTTCGGAACTGGCCCCCTGCTGCCAGAAATCACTGCCGGGCCAGTGCTTTGTGGGCCACGAAAAATTTGATCTCCTCTGGCAGGGCAAAAAAATCGCCGGCGCAGCGCAGCGACGAAACCTCATGGGTCTGCTCATCCAAGGCTCCGTCCAACCGCCGCCGGTGAAGCTATCACGGGCGGATTGGGAAACGGCCATGCAGACCGTGGCCGCCAAACAGTTTGACGTGCAGTGGTCAGAGATTTTGCCAGATGCGGCGTTGCTCGCCGAAGTGGAAAAATTGCGCTCGGAAAAATATTCGCAGGCGACATTTAATCAAAAACGCTAGCAGATTACTTGTAGGAGCCGACGTGAGGAGGCTCAAATATCTTTGAAACGCTCATTTATTTGTACTCTCCTCACGTCGGCTCCTACGTTTTCAACAGGTCACTCACGGCGAAGTCCAAGTGGCCCGATAAAACCGCTTCGTAAAGTTCGCGGTATTCGAGTCCTGGAAAAGGAGCAACCCATTCGTGTCCGTATAACCAGAAGCGATGTTGGTCCAGGTGACCAGGTTCGTTGAAGCCTGGATGGCAAAATTAAGGTTGGTGGCGGAGGACAGTTTGAACTGAAACAACCGGTTCGTCCCCATCGCCGCCAATTTCAAAACAATATTGGTGGGCGGGGCGGTCACCACGTTGTAATCGCCAAAGATGGGATAATGATCGCTGCCGGTCGAGCTGCTGCCGCTGCCGGTGAGCAACAGGTCGGTATAAACCGTGCTGGCGCTCGGCGTGGTGCTGGCGAGGTCATTCAGCGAATGATTGCTCGCACTGGTGGGCGAACTGCTTTGCGGTGTGGAACCGTTGTTGCCGAACGTTTCGAAGGCGTAAGGATATTGCGAGGAAGGAAAATTCAGGCTGTCATACGGATCCGCCGTGTCGGGTGCCAGTTGCACGCCGCCCTTGCTGTTATACACGCCAAACATCAGCGCATTCGGCAGTTGGATATCAATGCGTGAGGTAAGTTTGGCGGTGGAATCCGCATAGAGATAATTGGCGTTGTCACTGGTGCCGTTGGTCCAGGTGACGGTCGTGGGCGGCACGGTTTTGGACATGGGATCATAGCCCTGGGTCGAGTTCGTATTGGCCCAGATGGCGCTGGTGTCGCTCCAATTGATGCCATCGGAGGTGGTCTGGCCCGTGAGACATTTGTAGGCGTTTTCGTCGCTGCCGGTAAAGAGGTTCCAATCACCGGCATACAGAATATGCGAGCCGGC
>CAIJGS010000388.1 GCA_903820285.1 uncultured Verrucomicrobia subdivision 3 bacterium
CGACGGCGCGCACGGAGTGACGCGCCCTACCATCCTCGACTTATCGGTTATCAAAGGGAAAGGGTATGCTGCGAATGACGAGAGAGCGCGCTTCTGATGGGGCTGGTTGCCAAAGGAGGTGCGTTGGAATCGTGCCACCAGCGTCTGGCTGGCCACGTTGCTGCGGCTGGGTTTCACCACAGCCGCGCTCCAAGGGCGGGAATAAAAAAAGAGCCGCGCGGGTGGCGCGGCTCTTGAGGAGAACTAAAAGGCTAAGCTGTTCCGATCAGACGCCGGGGGTGCCAGTCTTGGGATGGAGCAGGATGAATTCGCCACGACGGTTCTTTTGGAACGCGGCTTCGTTGTGGCCGGTGTCCACGGGCTTGTCTTTGCCGTAGCTGCGGGTCGCGATGCGGTCACCGGAAACCCCCAGTTTCACGAGGGCTTCGCGCAGTGCGTCGGCGCGGCGTTCGCCCAAGGCGCGGTTATATTCTTCAGTGCCGCGCTCATCACAGTTACCTTCAATGAGCAGGGCATTGCTCGGCACGGCGGCAAGAGCGCTGGCCACGGCGGTGATGTTCGCCTGTTCATTGGCCTTAATCGCCGAGCTGTCGAATGGGAAATGCACCGTGTTGGCGGCAAAGGCGGCGCGGTCTTGATTATAATTGTCCGGGTTAATAGGGGACAGCGGGATATTGCCGGTGATGTTGGGCGTGACGCCAGTGGGATTCTTGTCGCCAGTATCAATCGGCTGAACGGGGGTAATGGGAGTCTGTTGATCGGAAATGGGCGGCCCGTTTTGGCCGGGCAGTTTGGTGATGCCGACGGGGCCGTGTTTGCAGCCGGTGGTAGCCAGCGAGGTCGCCACGAGGGCAATGAACAGCGGGTAAATCAGGATATTCGATTTCATAGGTACTTTCAGGTTAAAGTTAACGGTTAAATATTAAAAAATGCAAAATGTTCGACGATGATGCTTCATTTCGTCCAAGCCGGCTGGGAACAACTTCCCGGAGCCCGGTGACAATCCTTGTACTGTTTGGTGAAAACGTCAAGCACAGACAGCGTCTGGTGGCCTGCCGGACCGTGGTTAAAAACGAGGGTCCGGGAGTTCGGCGCCCACGAGGGATTCTCGCCGGGAACAAGGGTTTGAGGGTGGCCCTCGCCGGTTACGGAGGTGACGCAAATATCAAATTCGCCACCGAACTGGCAGGTGTAGGCAATCCATTTGTTGTCCGGCGACCAGTCGGGTTCCGAAGGGCTGGGCGTACTGGCGGTGTTAAAATATTCAATCGCGCCCCCGCCGGCGGGGATTTTGGCGAGGCGACGGCGTTCGTTGTGTTTGGTGGCGAAGCAGATGTACTGGCCATCGGGCGACCAGCAGGGCGAGGAATCTTCGAGGCCGGTGGTGAGGCGTTTCAGGCCGGTGCCATCGGCATTGCCGACCCAGATGTTGGGGCTGCCGGCTTTGCTGAGCACGAGGGCGATGCGGGAGCCATCCGGCGAGGAGGCGGCACCGGTGTTCAGGCCGGGGTAACCGGCGAGGAGGTTCCGCTGGCCGGTGCTCAGGTTGTGGTAGAAAATGTCCGGATTGCCCCGGGCGTAGGAGGTGTAATACAACGCGAGCCGGCCGGCCTGCCAGGCGGGGCGGGCGACAATGGCGCCGTCGCTGGTGATGGCCTGACCGCCAAAGCCGTCGAAGTCGGCCATGTAAATTTCGCCGGGACCGCCGGGCGACTGGGACTTAAAGGCGATTTTGGCGATGCGGCCGTGCCATTGGGCAATGCCGGGCGTGCCGTTGATGGCCTGGACGATTTCATCGGCAAAGGCATGGGCCTCGCGGCGGGTACTCGCGCCGTTGTAGCTGCGGGAGAGAATCACGCGGCGGGCGATCTTATCGGTGACGGTGCCGGTGATATCACCGGCATCGCTGCCTTGAATCACATACTGGGCGGCATCCGGCGCGACAAAGCTGAAGCCTTGGACGTAGAGGTCGAAGCGCAATACTTCGAGACCCACGCCGCTGAAGCCGCTGAGGGCAACGGGGACGGGTTTTTTGCCGAAGATGCCGATGGTGCCGTTGATGGGAATGATGGGATCAACCAAGGAATCTTCAGCGCGCACCATCGACGGGGCGGCTAGGACGCAAGTAAGGGCAATGAGTGCTAACAGGTTTTTTTTCATCCGTTTTGACGTTTGGATTTGAGATTAAAATTGATGGTAAAAGTACGGGTTTTTTCGGTCGCTCCATCCGGAAACGGGCCGATGTAAGAAACGGCGTCCAAGGCGCGCTGGACGGAATCATCCATTTTTGCATCACCCGAAGCGGTGACTATCCGGGCGGAAACAATGTTGCCATCGCTGGAAATAGTGACTTTTACCAAGGTGTCATCATCATCGTTGGCTATGTCGTCGGGTATTTTCCAAGCATGGTCATAGGCGCTTTTCACAGCCTGAGCGTAGTTGGCGTAGGACACGCTGCTGGTGCCGGGCATGGTCACTTCGGTGGCGGTGGAAGAATTCTTTTCGATGTTCTTCATCGCGCTGGTGAACGCCCGGCGGGCGGCGTCGCGCTCACGTTTGGCCTCTTTTGCGTCTGCCTCGGCATCCGTGTTATCCGTGTTTTTGATAACGCGTTTAATCGGATGGCTAATATCCAACTCAATTTTGTGCGGCGGATGTTTGACCTTCGGCTTTACGGGCACGATGGCTTCCGGAGAGGGTTTATCCGGCTGGTCAGGCTGGTCGGGTTCCACAGGTTTGACCTCGGGTTTGGGCGGATCCGGCGTCGGGATGGGCTTGGGCGGCGGCGGAGTGACTTCCGGCTTGGGTTCGGGCGGCAACGGCTTGGGTTGCGGTGGCGGTTGCGTGGGCGTGGGCTGCCCGCTATTCAGCAGCTTGTCTGTAAGTATGCTGGGAATATCGATCAGCACTGGCGTGTCGTCCACCACCGGTGGCTTTGATTTAAAGAACCCGGGCCCGACAATTAAAATAAGGATCAGCAGCGCGTGCGCACTGGCAGTGCCGATCAGACATTTTTTTTGCAGGCGGTCCATGGTTTACCTCGCGGGGGCGGTGGCAAAGGAATAGCGGGAAATGCCGTTGCGGACGCAGCCGTCAATGACCTGAGCCAGGAGGTCGTAGCGGCTGTCCTTATCGGCGCGGATGTACACCACCAGGTTGGGGTTGGAGTGGGAATCGGCCACCAGCCGGTTCAGCAAGGTGGGCAGGGCGATGCGTTGCTTATCGAGCGAGTAGTAGCCGCTGGTGGTGATTTCCACGGTACGGATATCCGACCGGGTGATCGGCTTGAGGGGCGAGCCGCCCTTGGGCAGATGCAGGCTGATGCTCTGCTCGAGCAGCGGCGTGGTGATGATGAAGATGATCAGCAGCACGAACGCAAGGTCGAGCAGGGGAGTGATGTTGATTTCACTCAGCGTCACCAGATGACTGCGTTGGGAAAAGCGGCGCATAACCGGTCAGGTTGGCAGGCTATTCATCGGCCAGATATTCGGTTTCCATGCGGGAAACGAACTCTTGGGCGAAATTATCCAACTCCACGGTAAAGGTGCGGAGATTATGCACGAGCCAGTTGTAGCCGAACATCGAGGGAATGGCCACGAGCAGGCCGGCGACGGTGGTGATGAGGGCGGCGGACACGCCGGGGGCCATGGCGGCCATCGAGGCGGACCCGGTCTGCGCAATGCCGGCAAAGGTGCTCATGACGCCCCAGACGGTGCCGAGCAACCCCATGAAAGGGGCGCCGCTGACGGCGATGGCCAGGAGGATGAGACCGGACTCGAGCTTGAGGGATTCCTGGGCAACGGTGTTTTCGAGCGCGCGTTTGACGTGCTCCATGTTCTTGAGGGAGACCTGGGTTTTGCGCGGGGTTTCGCCGGTGCCACGGAGGCGGGCATCCATTTGCACGCAGCCGACATTATAAACGGCGTAGAGCGGGCAGCCTTCCACGTGGAGTTTGCGGTCGAAGATATCGAGCACGGCCTTCTGGCCGCGGAATTCCTCGCCAAAGTAGGTGTTCAATTTACGGGCGCGGCGCATCTGCACCACCTTCAGAACCATGACGGTCCAGACGATGATGGAGAGGACGAACAGGCACGCAATAATGGCCTTGGCTTCAGGACGGGCCTGTTGCCATACATAAAGGAGCTCTACTTGATTAGAAGCGGCCCCCACGACTGAAAACGACAATACATTCATACTCCGATAAATACCTGGGTCGTGAGGAACCGAAATCGCCAAGCCAGCAGGCTTCGGAATCACCTGCTGTAAAAAGTTCTACAGGTTGTAGGAAAAAACGCAACGTCTTTTTACACAAAAATTCACATTTCCAACAACCGCTGCAAGATCTGACGGATGTCCGGACGCTGAACAACCTCCTCCGGGGAGAACGTTTTGCCGAGCCAGGGGAGGGTAAAGGTCTGTTTGGCGGGGAAAGACTCGGCCAGGAGACCGGCATTGGAGCCGGTGGCGGTGTCCGGGGTGGCGGGGGAGATGAGAACGATGCGCGCCCTGGCGGCGAGCTTGGCCGGGAGTGCTTCCAAGGTGAGCAGGAGCTGGTTGACGACGCCGAGCTTGTCCGGGGCGACGATGATGGGGGTGGCTTTGAGGTCGGCGATCAGGTCGCGGGAATTGAAATTCACGCCCAGCGGGCTTAGCAGGCCGCCGGCACCTTCCACCAGGACGGCATCGGACTTTCCCCCCCAATTCTGGATATGCGTCTGAACCGCTTGCCGGCTGACGGATTTTTTTTCGCGACGGGCGGCCAGGATGGGGGCAATGGCGGCCTGGAAATGCCAGGGATTGATTTCATCCATGGTCAGCGAGCCATCAATGGCATTGTACAGCCGGCGGGCATCATCGCGACCGCCGGAGCAAATGGGTTTGAGGGCGGCCACCCGCAGGCCGTGCACAAAGAGATAGCGGGCGAGCAGGGAGGTCAGAACCGTTTTGCCGGCCCCGGTGTCGGTGCCGGTGATGAACCAGATTTTCACAGAGGCGCGAAGGTAACAGAAATGGCCGGGCATGGCGATGGTGTTTATGGCGGCCTGATTTTGCCGGCTTCATGCGAACTTAAGCTGGGGATTGATAGAGTGGCGGCATGATGAAACGCATGTTTCCCCTATTTCTTTCCGCGCTGCTGCTGACCGGGCTGCTCGCATCAGCCCAAGCCGCTGGCGAAGCGACCGTCACCTTGACCATCACGGGCGGACACGAAACCGACCCGCGCGATCGTGGCCGGCCGGTGGTGTTGATTGGCAATGCGCTGGGGGTGACGCCGGAAATATTCCGCGACGCATTCAGCCACGTGAAACCGGCCGCCGCCGGCACCCGGCCCGAACCGGCGCAGGTGCAGCGCAACAAGGCCGCCCTGCTGGATGCGCTGGGACGTTATGGCGTGACGAATGACGAGCTGGATCGCGTTTCCAATTATTACCGCTACCGGCCGGAGAGTGGTCGGTTGTGGCCGGTGAAGTCGGCGACTGCGCAAGCGGTGATCAAGGATGGCGCGGTGGTGTCGATCACCATCACTGACGGCGGTGCCGGGTACAGTTCGGTGCCGGAGGTGGCGGTGCCGGGACATCCGGACATCCGGTTCAAGGCCACGGTGGGGTATGGTCGCGAGCTGAAGTCGAACGGGTCGGTCGCGGCGATCGTGGTGGCGGGACGGTAAAGAAGAAGTGAGGTCAGCCGGGGTGACGTTGAGTGATTCAGACCACTTCCAGTTTGAAACGGCACCAGGCCGGCTCTTACGGAGCGCGGGCTTCAGCCTGCTTTAATGACCAAGGCACCAAGGCGTCAGCATAGGCCGGGCCGCTTTCATTTTGGACGTTGAAGCGGCGTGAACGCCGCGCTCCTCTCGCTCCCACCGCTGGCGACCCTGCTACGCTTGTTTCATAGTTTCATTTCACGCGGCAACTGGTTTAAATTCATGGTGGACAACATCAAACTCCCTCTGCTAGGGTCGAATTATGAAAAGTAGTAGGCTGTGAAAACCCCGAATGAGGCTGCGAAGTCCGCCGCCGGTTCACAGCTAATATTATGTCAGGCGGCACCACACACAGAAACAGCACAGCCAACGGGCCGGTGGCTTTTCTTCCAGTTGTTTTCGGAAGTCTTGGGCTGATACTGTGCGGCATTTATCAGGCGCAGCGTGACGGATTTTTTCGCCATTCTTTTTATTCGTTCGACAGGTTTATTCAGCATCATCTCGGTGCGTTTGCGGGACTCGGTTCACTGGCGGCGTTGCTTGGCGTGGCGGCCAGTTTTTTGATTCTCTGGCGTTGCGGAAGTAGCCGACTCATCACGGTTGGGACGATTCTTTCGCTGATAGCTTTGCTCTTTTCGGTTTTTGGTTTGTCATTATGATGAACCCATGAACTGGTGGCAGGGTATTCGTGTAATCATCGACAGTTGGTGGCATCCGCGCTGGTGGCGGTTGATCGCCAAAACCAAGGCGGCGCAGCCGGAGGATCTCGCAGCGCAGATTGCGGCGTTGCAGACCGAGTTGGCGCGGCTGCCGGGCTGGCAAATCCGGCTGTTTGCGGAATTTTACGAGTCGAAACGTTTGGAAACGCTCACGGCGGAGCTGTGGTATGTCGCCAAAATCATCACCAGTAATTTTGCGGACCGGCATTTTTCGGTGTTTCAGTGTTCGGTGGTGCTGAGCGGACGGGAAGCCTACGAACGGATTATGCAATTACCGCAGGAACTGGCGGGCTGTCCGCTGCCCAAGGAGGTGAGCCGGGAAATTCTGCGGAATTTTCTGCGGACGGTGTACCGGACGAAAACCGGGCGAGAACTGAGGGCTTCGGCGTCGTCCTCGGCTGGGCTGGCCCTTCGCCGTCAGGAGGTGAAAAAGCGTTTTCGGGAATCCTCCGAGATGATAACGGAATGGGACAAGGGGGAGCGTTTTGAGGATTTGCGGGACCGGTTCTGGAAACCGGAAGTGGCCCGGCAGAAGCAATTGGAAAGGGTGCAAAGAATTCTGCCGATTCATGAGCGGTTGGCGGAAGCGGGTTGGGCGCGCAGCCGGCTGTATCTGGGATGTCTCTACTGGCTGGGCAAAAGCGTGCCCCGGGATGTGCCGAAGGCCATAGTTCATCTGCGCAGCGCGGCCTATCAGAACGTGCCGCTGGCGCAGGCGCTGCTGGGGGTGATTTATTACAAGGGTGAAGGGGTGGCCAAAGATCATCCGGCCGCCGTGGACTGGTATCGGCAGGCGGCGGATCAGGGATTTGCGCTGGCCCAGCGCGAACTGGGCGTGCTCTATCGCAAGGGCGACGGGGTGCCCCGGGATTATTTCAAAGCGATCAAATGGCTCGAGGCGGCGGCGGCCCAGGGCAACAAAGAGGCCATGAATGATCTTGGCCTGATGCATATGGGCGGCGAAGGGGTGGAGCGGGATTACGAGGTGGCCATTGGCTGGTATGAAAAGGCGGCGGCGCTGGATTATCCGCTGGCGCTACACAATATCGGGGTGGTTTATTCGCGCCCGGATTTTGCACGGAAATCGGATGAGCAGGCGTTCGCGTTTTTTACGGCGGCCGCCGAAAAAGGGTGCGGCCTTTCGGAGCATAATCTGGGGTTCTGGCACCAGACGGGCCGGCACGTGAAACGGGATTATCAAAAGGCGTTGGATTGGTATACCAAGGCGGCGGCCAAAGGGGTTGCGGCGTCGCTCTACAATTTGGGGGTACTGCATAATAATGGTTGGGGAGTGCTGAAAGACGAGGCGAAGGCGGTGGAGTATTATGAAAAGGCGGCGGCGCTGGGTTATGCGATGGCCATGAACAATCTGGGCGTGGCGTTTCAGTATGGCCAGGGCGTGGCCAAAGATCCGGGCAAGGCGATGGACTGGTATACCCAGGCGGCGGCGGCGGATAACCGGGAAGCCATGTACAACCTCGGCCTGATGTATGCCAAAGGCGAGGGCATTACGCTGCGCGAGGCCGAGGCGGTGCGGTGGTATCGGCGGGCGGCGGAACGTGGGTTCGCCGCGGCGCAATGCAATCTGGGGCATTGCCTGAATCAGGGCAAGGGGGTGGCGCAAAATCATGAGGAGGCGGTGAAATGGTTTAAGTTGGGGGCGGCCCAAGGCCATGCCATCAGCCTGCACAATCTGGGGGACAGCTATGAAAACGGCAAAGGGGTGCCGCAGGATTTCGCGCAGGCGGCGCATTATTACCGGCTGGGGGTGGCGAAAGGTTTAAGTCATTCGATGATGGGGCTGGGCGAATTGTTGCGCGATGGCCGAGGGTTGACACAGGATACGGTGGCGGCGTGGGGATGGCTGCATCAGGCGGTGGCCAAAGGCTGTGAACCGGCCCGGGAAAAATTGGATGAGCTGACGGCGCGGCTGACGCCGGAGGAATTGGCGGCGGCAAAGGCGGCGGCGGGGGGATAGGAACGGGGAAACATCCAATCCGCCGGCGTCCGACGCCGGCGCGACAAGCATGCAAAGAAAAGGCTGAAGGCTGAACGCTAAAAAATCTTACAGAAGGGAACGAAGGAAGCGAAGAAGGGGACACATCCAATCCGCCTACGCCCGACTACGGCGCGACAAGTCCGCCGGCGTTCGCGTACGGCGCGCCTGGCATCCAATGGAAATAATGTGTTTCCGTTCGAGTAATTAAGTGCGACAGTGGCGGGGCAGTTTCCAATTGTGAATATTTCATCCGCCATTTTTGAATGCAGCGCGCCGGATCTGGACACGTGTCCGGACGAGTCGCTGCCGGAATTCGCCTTCATCGGCCGCTCGAACGTCGGCAAGTCGTCCTTGCTGAACATGCTCTCGGGCAAGAACGATCTGGCGCGCGTTTCGCCGGTGCCGGGGTTTACCAAGCTGATCAACTTTTTCGTGATGAACGAATGCTGGCGGCTGGTGGATTTGCCGGGGTACGGGTTTGCGGAGGGCGCGCGCAAGGACAGCGCGAAGTTCAACCAGGCGGTTTCCAACTACCTCAAGAACCGCACGAATCTGTGCTGTGTGTTTGCGCTGATTGAATCGGCGTTGCCACCGCAGGACATTGATATTGAGTTTATCGGCTGGCTGACGCGGAACGGCGTGCCGTTCGTGCTGGTGTTCACGAAGGCGGACAAGATTGCCCCCGCGCTGGCGCAGGCGAACAAGGCGGCGTTCATGGGGCAGATTTCGCCGTGGTTCGTGCAGCCGCCGGCCACGTTCAGCTGTTCCTCGGAAACGGGGCATGGCCGGACCGAACTGCTGGCCGTGATTGATGAATCCATGACGGCGATTCAGGCGGAAGCGGCGAACGCACCGGCCCCGCTGGCGGAGGATGGTTCGCCGGCACCAAGGGTCAAGCCGGGCAAGCCGAAGAAACGGCGGCCGGATTTGGCGCGGCCGTGGTGAACGGCCGGTTGCTTACCCGTTTTTTTCCTGAATCAACAATACGAGCCAGTCGTAGCAGTTGAGGTTCGTTGCCACCACGATTTGAGGCGGGCAATGATCGGTCGCCGGTTCAATGCGGTATTTTAACTTTTTCCAACTGCCATCTTTTTGCAGGCACTGGATGTTCCTCACTTGCGCGGCGTTTTGCCAGCGGAGGGTGAACTGGGTGAGGACGTCGGTGCCCAGATTGCAGAAACTGTAGAGCGACTGGCCCGGTTTTTGTTTGAGCAGCGAAACGCCGTGCTGCGGAATCACCGGCAGCGCGGGGAAGCGGCCCTGGCTCAGCCACAGCAGCACGCCGTGCAACCAGCGTCGGCGGGCATGACTGCCGAACAGGCCGCTTTGCATCTCGGAATTTTGGGCGTACACGATCACGCGGCCGCCCTTCGCATTCTGGTAGAGCGTCGTGCCAATATGTTTTTCCCCCAGCAGGTCGCAGAACCAGCTCGCGACCTGCGCCGACGCAGCGGCCAATTCCAATTCATCCCAGTCGGCACCGCGATGTGGCACGCGAATGGTAGTGACGCCAGGCAGGCGGTCGGCCACATATTCCTCGGACTGGATGCCTTGGGTGCGGTGGCGGTTCACCTTCGCACCGATCAGGTCACCGAAGCCGCGTTGGGCGATCAGCCGGGCGGCTCCGCTGGTGAGCAGGACGCCGCCGCGAAGGATTTGTGCCAGCTCGGCATCGCTGGCATTCCAGACGGTGCCGGCTTCGAGCATCACGACTTCGCGGCTGGCGGCGGCTTCTTTGGCGGTGAGGTAATGGAAGGGAATGCCCATCTGCGCGAGGGTGGCTTCCAGGTACGTGCCAGGGGCCATGTCCTCGTAGTCGGCTTTTTCCGTGACGTGCGTCTGGCGGGCGGTGTCCTTATCGGCAAGCAGAACGAGTCCGCGCACGGGCCAGGATTTGAGATTGAGCGCGGCGAGGGCCTCCATGCGCGGCCGGGCATGGCGAAAAAGCGGGACGGTGGTGGGCTCTTCGGCGAGCGGCGAACCATCCAGATCATTCACGGCGGCGGTGACCAGGGGCAGGCCCATGAGCTGGCCGAGCAACAGGGCGTAGGTGCTGTGGGCAACGGATTTGGACCAGGTGGTGTAGCGCGTGTTTTCCAACTCCGGCGCGAAGTCACAGTTGTTTTCACCCAGGGATTGTTCCACCACCTGCACTTGCGAGAGGATGGAAGTGAGGCTGGAACTGGCGGACTTGGGCGGCGAGGTAGTGCCGGTATAGAGGCCGAAGGTCGGGCGTATGAGCGGCTTGAATTTGCCGGCAAAATTGCCGAGCACTTTTTTCCAGTCGCGGCCTTCGAGCGAATGAATGTCGGTGCCGGAGGTCATGAGGGCCACGCGGGTTTCGGGCGATATGGCGTGAATCTGGTCGCTGATCCATTGCGCGAATTCCGCCATGCGGTCGCCGAGGAAATCGAGCCATAGCGCGCGGAAGGCGGCAGGCGGTCCGGGTTGCAGCACGGCGGCGAGGATTTCCTGGCGGGTGTAATCGCGGCCGGCGCGGGCGGCAAATTGTTGCAGGTGCAGCGGACAGTAACAGTACATGCCGGCGGTGCTGTGGTTGTGCAGGCGGAAGTCGTCATCGATCCAGAGAATGTCCGGTTTGGTGCCGGCCCAGCCGCGCAGCATTTTGGCCATTTCGACGCGATATACCGGATCTTCGGGACAGGGTGAACCGGGCGAGGTTTTGCCCTCGTGATCCACCATGAACTGTTTCCATTTGTACAACGACCGCAGATCGGTGCCGGCGGTGGTGGCACCAAGAATTTCCTGAAAATTGAGTTCAAAACCGAATCCTTCGGCGCGGATACGGGGAGCCACGACTTCGCGCATCCAGTCAATCCAAGGCTGCTGGCTCTCGACATCCACCGGCAGGACGTAGTACGAGGCGCGGAATGTGTTCACGAAAAATTGGACACTATCAATGCCCGCCGCATGGCCGAACTGGACGAGCTCTTCCAGCCGCTGGTCGGCGAATTTCTGGTCGCCCCACGCGGGCGCCCACGGCAGGAAATAGCGGAAGCTGATGCGGGTTTTGCGGCGGGCGATGAGTGGTGGCAGACCGGTTTCAGCCACGGAATCCGCCGCCGTTTCGCGGGCGGAAACCTGGGGCGGCAAGATCAGTGCGCCGGCACTGCCGCCGAGCAGGCCGAGAAATTCCTTGCGACTGAAAGTGGTGCCGGACGCCGGGGGCGTCTGGTGGCTGTGCGGGCTGCCGGGTTGAGCGGTGGACATGTTCAGGTTCCATTTCCGCCGATTTCCGGGAAATTGGCCATACCCAAAAAAGGGTAGAACCCCATGATTAAGCGACCGGTGATTTGGCGGTCCGTTGCAAATAAATTTTCCAGATCAGGACGAAGGCGCGGGCGAAGTCCGTGGGTTTTTCCTCCACCCAACGGGTGACGGCGGCGGGGGTGAACCATGCGCCGGTTTCGATTTCCTCGGGATGCAGCACAAAGGGACCCTCGTTTTCACACCGGTAAATCCAGCAGAACTCCCAGCCGGTTTCCTTGCAGGCGTCAATTTTGAAGAGGCGTTTGGGCGTGGTATTTACGTACAGTCCGATTTCCTCACCCAGCTCGCGCACGGCACTAGTGTCGTAGTCTTCGCCGGAATCCACATGGCCGGAAGTGGAGGAATCCCATTTGCCCTTGGCGGTGTCCTTGAGCATGGAGCGCTTCTGCAAAAACACGTCGCCGCGTGCGTTGAATACGAGGATGTGCACGGCGCGATGCCATAGACCGAGTTGATGCACCTCGCGGCGCGGGCGCTGACCGATCACCTCGTCGCGCTCATTAACAATGTCGAAAATCTCTTCGCTCATAAACTCTGACCCAATCTAGCTGATTTCGGGGAAAAGTTCCTGCATTTTTTCACGCAGAATTTCGATCAGGGCGTGCTCCATGTATTCGTAATCATCCGGGATGAACAGGCAGTGGCAGGGTTTGGTGTCCAGGGCTTCCGGATATTTCTGGCGCAACCGTTCCTTGTGCCGTTTCTCCATCACCACAATCACATCCGCCCAGCCGAGTTGTCCGGCGGTGACCTTGATGCGGGCGCCGTCCTCGGTGCCGGCGGAGCGGACGTCCCAGGCGGTCGCGTCCCTGAAAATGGTTTCCGCTGTGAGACTGCGCCGCCGGTTGCGACTGCAAACGAACAGGATTTTGGTCCGCTCCATTTTTAGGCCGACAATAGCTTGGTCAGGTCCACGAACTGTTGCAGGCTGAGTTTTTCCGCGCGCTCAAAATGGGAGATGCCCAGTTGCGTGAAGATGGCTTCCAGTTTTTCCTTGGGCCATTCCTGCTTCAGCAATTTCAGCATCATTTTGCGGCGCTGTGAAAACGCGAGTTTTACGAGGCGGATATAGGTTTTGCGGAGCGCTTCCGGCAACAGCGGTTCGGGACGGCGTTCGAGTGATACGCAGGCGGAGTCCACATCCGGCGCGGGATAGAAACAGGCGGCGGGAATTTTAAACCATTCGATGGGCTTGAAATCAATTTGCACCAGCAGGGTCAGGATGCCGTAATCATCGTCGTCGGCCTGGGCCATGAGACGCTGGGCGACTTCGAGTTGCAGGGTCACGGCGATGCGTTGGGGAGCGCGCGCGCCGCAGGCGAGTTCCACCAGAATGGGCGAGGCGACGGAGTAGGGGAGGTTGGCCACGAGCTTCCAATCCGACCAGTCGCGCGGTTCGTTTTTCAACAGTTCCAGGGCATCCGCATGCAGCAGTTCAAACTTACCGGCGAGCTCCGGGCCACCGAACCGTTCCGACAACACTTCCACGAGGCGGCCGTCTTTTTCCACTGCGAATACGTGGCTGGATTGCTTCAGCAATAATTCCGTGAGTGGTCCCAGACCGGGGCCGATTTCCAGGATTTTGTCAGCGGGCGACAGCTTGCCGGCATTGGCAATACGCTGCAATTGGTGGGCATCGTGCAGAAAATTCTGACCCAGTGATTTGGTGAGCTGAATATCCCGCTTCTTCAGCAGGTCGCGCATTTCGGTGAGTTTCATCGGGAAATTTTTTTACCACGGATGGACACGGGTGGACACAGATAAGCCATGGTTGGTGACGTGTTTTGGGGTGGTATGGAACACATGTTACCAGGTAGTGGCCAGAACGGTGGCCAAGGCTTTGACGGCTCGGGTGAGTTGCGTCGGGGAAATGGTGAGCGGAGGGGTGAAGCTGATGATGTTGCCGTGCTCGCCTTCGGGTAGAAAAATGTAGCCGCGATGCAGGAGGGTTTTGATGGCATCCAAGGCGATTTGCGTGGCGGGCGTGCCTTCGGGCAGGGTTAATTCAACGCCTACCATCAGTCCCTTGCCGCGAACGGTGTGACGCACCTTTCCTTGGGGCAGGCGCATGGCTGCAAGTTGTTTTAACAATGACTCACCTAGTTTGGCGGCGCGGTCAGGGAGTTTGAATTTTTTGATTTCCCGGATTTGTGCCAGCGCCATGGCGCAGCCGACGGGATGCCCCAGAAAGGTACTGGTGTGGATGGCTTCGCCGGTGGTGACGGGCCACGCGGCGTCCATGAGGTCGGCGCGGCCAATGCACGCCGAGAGCGGAAAACCGCCGGTAAGCGCCTTGCCCAGGCAGATGAGATCCGGAACGACCTTGCTGTGTTCGCAGGCGAACCATTTGCCAGTGCGGCCGAACCCGGTATAAATCTCGTCCAAAATGAGCAACGCCCCATGTTCATCGCATAGCTGGCGGAGCAGCGGCAGAAAACCGGCTGGCGGAACATTGGTGCCGCCGCGGGCTTGGATGGGCTCCACGAGGATGGCGCCAATTTTCTCGCGCTGGAAAATATTACGGATTGCGGTCTCGGTTTGCGCCAAGGTTTCGGCGTTGCGGGTCATTTTGCCGGAACCTTCCGCGGCAAGCGGGAAGGGCACAAAATGTCCAAATTCGCGCAACTGGCTGCGGAACGGGGCGCGAAAATGTTCCCGGTGTGTGGCGTTCAGCACACCATAGCCGAGGCCATGATAGGCTCCGGCAAAGGCGATGATCCCTTGGCGGCAGGTTGCCAGCATGGCGGTTTTGAGCGCGGATTCCACGGCCTCAAAACCGGAGTTGCTGAAAATGACTTTGCCACGATGCCGGCCGGCCCAGCGTTCAAAGGTAAGGCCGCTGAGTTCGCGCGCCAGATCGGCTTTGCGTGCGTGGGGATGGACATCGCCCATGGCGTGGAGCAGGGTGCCCATCTGCGCCTGGCCGGCCTTGACAACGCGGGGATTCGCATGCCCGGCGGCCGCCACGCCAAACGCGGCGGTGAGATCCAGATATTTTTTCCCGGCATTATCCCAGACCTGAACGCCTTGGGCCCGCTCCCACACGATGGGCCAGGAACCATCCGGCTCGATGAAGGTCACGTTGGGTGACTCGTAATCGTGCAGCCATTGGAGGATGGTTTGAGTGTTGCTCACGGAATGAAATTCAGGTGCCGCGGTCAGACGCCCCGCTGTTCAGGCGGCCAGATGACCTTGTGCTGCTGGATTTGAAACCGAACGGGCAGGGCGTCGGCAATGATCCGTTCCACCAGTTCGCGTCGGGAAATGGGTGTGAGGCCCGGCGGAACGGTTTTGAGCACCTTGCTCTGCTGGTCCGGTGCAAGTGGATGCACCCAGGAAAAGAGCAGGGGACAGATCGCCGTCAGCCCATGGGTGGCGATTTGCTGCTTCGCCCATTCGTAATCCTCGACTGTACCGATCACGAATTTGATTTCATCGGTCGCCTTCAAGTGAGGGATATTGTCAAACCGGTTGCGCGCCACTTCCCCGCTGGCGGGGCATTTCAGATCCATGATGCGCCGGACGCGCGGATCAATTTTGGAAATATCGTGTGCCCCGCTGGTCTCAATGAGGACGGTAAATCCTTCGTCGCAGAGGGTTGCCATCAGTGGCAGGGTGTTTTTCTGGAGCAGCGGTTCGCCACCAGTCAGTTCCACCAGCGGCAGGCGGCCTCCCGGCGAGGGCGGTGCCATCTCCTTGTAGTTGGCGGCCAACTCCCGGACGCGGGCGAGCATCTCATCCAGAGTGAGTTTCTTTCCCTGGGTGAAGGCATAGGCGGTGTCACAATAAGAGCAGCGCAGGTCGCACGCCGTGAGCCGGATGAAAATGCAAGGGAGCCCGGCAAAGGTGCTCTCCCCTTGCAGGCTCAAATAAATCTCATTAACCACCAGCGATTCGGACATCGCCCCAAGTTAAGGCAGAATCCGGCGGCTTGGACAGGATTTTTCTGCCGAGTTTGGCAACCTGACCTGCCAATCCAGTTTAAAAAACTTTGGCGTGGAGCCTATTAAACCGGTGAGTTTTATGGGAAATGAAGCCGTTTCGCCTGTATTACAGGTTGACATCTTGGGCGAGATTGCTAGTATCGGTTTTCGTAGATGGATGATCGGAGGCGCTGTGGCGGTCGTCTGCTATGTAAAATTTTTTAATATTTACGTGAATAAAACCACTGCCATTTTAGTTGCTGTAATGTTTGGTCTGGCTGCCAAGGCAGACATCATTTCTTACACCAACATTTACAGTGCCGTCCAAACGGATTGGACCAATACCGTATCCCTGCATCGGTTCAGTCCGGCATTGGGAACTTTGGATTCCATTCAGGTTACGGTTGAATCGGGCATGACCACCGTGTTGTCGGTCACCAATTTCAGCAGTACGGCCAGCGATGGGACGGCCATTACCCAGTTGAAGGTCTATTTGCCCAGTGGTACTTATAATTTGTTTTCTGACAGCCCGGTTTTGAATTATATCAGCGAGGATTTCAATTACACTCTGAGCGG
Source organism: uncultured Verrucomicrobia subdivision 3 bacterium (assembly GCA_903820285.1). Classification (GTDB taxonomy): domain Bacteria; phylum Verrucomicrobiota; class Verrucomicrobiia; order Limisphaerales; family UBA11358; genus UBA11358. The sequence goes on from CAIJGS010000388.1 coordinate 16,213, forward strand.
CGGCGGCGGAGTGCTTAGCAGTCCAATTTCGGGTTATGCTTCCGCCACCGGCAATTTGATTACGGATCCATCGACGTTAAGTGCCTTTACTGGTAGCGGTTCAGTGCATTTGATTGGCAGTACCGGTACCCGGACATTTCTGTCGAATAGCGGGGGAAACACCGCCTCATCCCAGGTTACCACCGCCAATATCGGAACCATCATCACTTACGATTTTACCCCATTCCCCTTGGTTCCAGTGCCGGAACCGGGATCGCTTGCCTTGGTTGGAGTAGGTTTGGCGGGGTTGTGGTGGCGGCGACGTGCCGCCGGGAAATGATCGTTCTATTTATTTGAATGCCGCACCAGAAAGTTGTGGTAGAAAGCAAGAGTCAATCGATGAAGAAGTGGCTGATAATGTTGCTGTTGGTGTCGGGACTTTCCTGCCAGGCGGGAACGGTCTCCTATACCAATTCGATCGCTTCCACGTTAACCGATTGGACCAACTCATTGCCTTTGGCGCAGTTTGATCCGGCCTTGGGCAATTTGGTTTCGATCCAGGTTTCCGTCACATCGGACCTTGCCACGTCGCTTAACGTTCAGAATAACAGTGTTTCTCCCAGCTCAGGCACTGCCATTACCCAGTTAAAACAGTATTTATCGACCGGGACTTACGCTTTGTTTGGCGGTTCGCCCGTCTTGGACTACGCCAGTCCGGATTTTAATTATGACATTGGTGGTAATGATTTTATCATCAGCGGTTTGCTAACTTCTAGTGCTTCCGCCGCCGGCAACTTGGTGACGGATAGCGCGACTTTGGCCGATTTCACTGGCACTGGTTACATGAATTTCACGGCATATACCTTTACCCGCACGTTCCTGTCAAATCTAGGTGGCAACACGGGCGCATCCCAAACGACCACCTCGGATTTCACGGCGGTGATCACTTATGATTTTTCAGCCGCCCCGGTGCCGGAACCGTCGATCCTAGCGTTTGGCGGGATGGGGATCGCCGGTCTGGTGATGCATCGCCGGTTTCGCAAACAGGCTGGTTTTCCTGCCAATCTGTTGAAACGGCAGGTTCATTTAAACTAGTCCGACAAATTTTTGTGGCCTGCAAAGCATTGAATTTTAACTATTAAGCAAAAAGCAAAGCGTCGGGCAGTGGCTAGAAAACAAAGCGGATGATCCTTATAAAAAAAAGTTAATCACGGGTTGACACAATCCTGTTTTATGTCAATATATTTGTAAGTTTCGTCCCGATCAGCAGGATTTGAAGGAACCAATTTTAAACTAAACAGAACAATTATGAAGAAAACATTGGCAATAGCCGTCGCGGTCGTAGCTGGTCTCAGTGTCCAAGCGGACACCATCAGTTACACTAACTCCTATCCGGGTACTTTGACGGAATGGTCCACCACTCTGAATATCCCCCAGTTTAATCCTGCTTTGGGGACGTTGAGCTCCATTGATATTACGCTGAGCTCCGGGATCAACAGTGTGTTGCACATCACCAACAATGTTGCTACTTCGAGCTACGGCACGGAAGCGTCGGACCTGCAGATTTTTATTACCAACCCTGGTTCTTACGACTTGTTTGGTACCTCTGGCGGCCCGGTCGTTGATGCGACCACCGGCAGTTTTCATTATAACCTGCCGGGGACCATTGGTTGGGGTACAAATTCTCCCTCCTTGAGCACCACCGGTGGCGCTGACTCGGGTACCATTACCGATTCTTCGACCTTGGCGCTTTTCACCGGAACCGGCACTGAAGGTTTGCCGGCCAGCACCATTACTTTGCTCTCTGGTTCGCACAATGGCAATCAGACCCAGATCAACGTCACAACGGCTGATTTGCAGTCCGTCATTACCTATGATTTCACCGCTGCCCCGGTTCCGGAGCCCACCACCTTCGCCATGATCGGTGCGGGTCTGGCGAGTTTGGGAATGGTCTGGCGCCGCCGTTCCAGCAAATAATCAGTTCCTGATAATCTTCCAAAGCCGTACAGAATTTATTCTGTACGGCTTTTTCGTTTTGTGTGGTTGGTGTGGTTGGTAAACAAGACCTTTGTTTGCAAATAGTTCCGGCTTACGCCCCCGCGTGAAAATGGCGGTAACCACCGCCATTTTCTTGCTTTTCACCAAATTTGTGTCTAAATTAACGTTTGGTAAATGGTTGGGTAGATGGATTAATTTAAACATTATCATGAAGGCATCAGGGACATTATTATTTGCTGGCATGGTGTTGCCAGTTTTATTCGCCGGTCGGGCGAAGGCTGATTCATTTCCAACCAACGTCATGTTTTTGGGAACGCAAACCACCATTGCCGGAAGCGCGTATCCTGACACCTTCGGTTTGACTGCGTTGCGTACGATTACCACCAACCTGAATGGCGGCGGGGTATATGTTGGCCAGGCCGAGGCGGTGGCATCGGTCTATGAAGTGAATCCGGCCAATGTTGGTCAGCCGGTGGGTTTGTTTTCTTATATCTACGGGGCGAGCAGCACGAACGGTTATCCTAACACATTGGGCACTGATTCCAGCCATTCAGACAGTGTTGGCAATGATTTTTATGGCATGTCATTTGGGGTGGCCACCAATGTTGCGCACGTCAATGTTTACGATGCCGGCACGTTTTTGAATTATTATATCGCGGCTGACGTTCCGATTCCCGCGCGGGTGGTAAATCAAAGTTTTACGTATGGCGTCTATTACGATTTTGTGGATCAGGCGTTTGATAATTATGCGGATCAGTTTGGGGTTCTTTTTGTAAGCGGAGCTGGCTTTAACAACTCGCCGATTTATTCGCCGGCAACCTGCTATAATGGCATTGCCGTGGGGGTTTATAATAATACCGGTTCCGCCTATGGTCCCACTCCGGACGGCCGCAGCAAACCAGATATCACGGCTTGGGGAAACCAAGACAGTGTGTCCAGCTATTCGACCCCCCTCGTTTCCGGTTCGGCGGCCATCCTGTTGCAGGCGGGTACGCGCGGGGATGGCGGCAGTGACACCAATGCGGCCACTAACATGCGCACGATCAAAGCGCTGTTGCTCAATGGTGCGGTCAAGCCGGTTGGCTGGACCAATTCCCCGTCCGCACCACTGCACACGGTATATGGTGCCGGCATCTTGAATTTGCTCAATTCCTACGAACAGCTGGCGGGCGGCAAACATTCCTATGCCGCCGTCTCCCTGCCGGCCACTGGAAGCGATCATTCCCCCTTCGGTTCGATATCCGGCTTCACCCAATCGGCCACCAATTCCTGCCTGCTGCGCGGATGGGATCTGGATACGATTACCAGCAGCGGTTCATCCGACGCGGTGAATCATTATTTCTTTGCAGTCACCAATGTCCCCAAGGGAGCGGCTTATACCGCCACCGCCACGCTGGTTTGGAATCGTCAAAGCGGTCAGTCAGCCATCAACAACCTTGGGGTATTCCTCTATAATGCCACGAACGGCCAGTTGGTTTGTTGCAGCACCAGTCTGGTGGATAACGTCCAACATGTCTATGTGCCAAGCCTGAGCCCCGGAATATATGATCTGCAAGTTTGGAAGGCGGGCGGAGGATCCTATGTCAGCCCCACTGAGACCTATGCGCTGGCGTATGAATTCTTTTCGGCAAAGTCCACGCTAACTTCGGTGGGAACCAACGCCATCATCACCTGGCCGGTTTATCCCGCCGGTTTTTTGGTTGAAGCTGCCACCAACTATTCGCAGCAAAACTGGGTGGTGGTCACCAACTATACCCCGGTCATCGTCGGCACTAGCTATCAACTGACTGTACCCACGATAAATACCAATTCAATCACTTGGGTTACGACCACCAATGTGGTGAATACGAACGTGATCAACCTTGGCCCGGGGCCGATTGCCCCGGGTGGTACCACGAATGTGGTTTCAGTTCCGACGTACAATAACGATCTGGACCTGCACTACTTTCGTTTGCGCCGGCCCAATCTTTAACCGTCAGTCCGGCAGTCCCAACCCAAAGTGCCCCCCGATCTGCCGGCTCCCGGCAATTGCCCGGGTGATGTAATTCTTTCCCAGCCTGGCCGCTTGGGGCAGGCTCTTTCCCCGGGCGAGGGCGGCGCATATCGCCGCCGAATAAGTGCAGCCGGTGCCATGGGTTACAATCTTGCGGATAAAAGGTGCGGCCAGCCGCAACTCGGTATGCCCGTCAAAAAAAACATCCACGGCCTCGGTAGTCCCCCGCAAATGGCCACCTTTTAACAGCACGGCGCAGCCATAGCGGGAATGAATTTCTCGCGCCGCGGCACCCATCATTTCCACGTTGGTTATTTTTCCTCGCGTCAGAATGCCGGCCTCGTCGAGATTGGGGGTGATGAGTGTGGCCAGGGGCAGCAACCGTCGCTGCAGTTCCGCGAGCGCGTCCGGCGCAAGGAGCCGCGTGCCGCTCGTGGAGACCATCACCGGATCCACCACCAGCGGCACGCCACCGGCGGCCGCTTTTAAGTATGTCGCCACCAGCCGGATGTTCTGTGCAGAAAACAGCATGCCGGTTTTAATGGCGGCGGGTGGCAGCTCGCTGAAGATGGCTTCCAATTGCCGCTTTAACATGGCCGGTGAACAGGGTTCCACCCCGAGGACACGCCGGGGATTTTGGGCGGTGAGGCAGGTGATGACACTGGTGCCATGCACCCCAAGCACCGCAAAGGTTTTCAGGTCGGCCTGGATGCCGGCGCCCCCGCCGCTATCTGAGCCGGCGATGGTGAGCGCGATGGGCAGTTGTCTGCGGATTGCCATGAAAAAATAGTAGCGGAGCAAGGTGCAACTTGAAACTTGGAACTTGCGGCGTCATCTTGGAAGGATGGATAAAGACAAAGTGGCGGAGATTCTGGTTGAGATCGGCCTGCTGTTGGAATTGAAGGGAGAGAATCCCTTCAAGACCCGGGCCTATGCCGGCGCCGCCCGCACCCTGGAAGGACTGGGGGAACCGCTGGCGGCCATCGTGGCCGAGAAACGGCTCGGTGAAATCAAGGGCATTGGCGCGGCCTTGGAACAGAAAATCACCGAACTCGTCGAGACCGGCGGGTTGAAATACTACGATGAATTAAAGGCCTCCCTGCCATCCGGACTGCTTGAAATGCTGGCCATACCCGGACTCGGTCCCAAAAAAATCCGGGCCCTGCACCAGCGCTTGGGCGTGGATTCCATCGCGAAACTCGAAGCCGCCTGTCAGGCCGGCACCGTTGCGGAACTGGACGGCTTTGGCGAAAAAACCCAGACCAACATCCTGGAGGGCATCGCCCGTCAGCGCACCTATGCCAGCAAACATTTGCTGGTGGATGCGCTGGTGGCGGCCGAACCGCTGCTGGAAAATCTGCGCGAACATCCGGAGGTGATCCGTTGCAGCACGGCGGGCAGTCTGCGCCGGTTCAAGGAAGTCATTGGCGATGTGGATTTGCTCGCCTCTTCCAAACAACCCACCGCCGTGATCGCGGAGTTTGTATCCCAGCCCGGGCTTTTAAAAGTTATTGCGCAGGGCGATACGAAGGCCAGCGTCATTCTGCCCGGCGGCATTCAATGCGACCTGCGCGTGGTCAGCGATGCGGAATTCCCCTTTGCCCTCGCTTACTTTACTGGCAGCAAGGAGCACAACATCGTGATGCGTCAGCGCGCCATCCAGCGGGGACTGCGGCTGAATGAATACGGCCTGTTCCGTTCCCAAACGGAAACCAGGGATCCGGCCTTGTGCGTGGCTTGCCGTGATGAGGCGGATATATTCACGGCGCTGGACCTGGCCTTTGTGCCGCCGGAATTGCGGGAAGATCACGGTGAATTTGCGGCGGCGGAGAAGCATGAATTGCCGCGCCTCATTGAGTGGACGGATTTGCGGGGTGCCCTGCACAACCATTCCAACTGGAGTGATGGCCGGAACACCTTGACGGAAATCGCCGAGTATATGGAGGATCTTGGGCTGGAGTATTGGGCTATCACCGATCATTCCAAATCCTCGTTCCAGGCAAACGGGCTTGATGCGAAACGCCTGCGCGAACAGATTCGCGAAATCAAAACCATCAACGAAATGATCGCCGCCCGGGGCAGCGGGTTTCGGCTGTTGACGGGCAGCGAGGTGGATATTTTAAAGGATCGGCTGGATTTCGATGACGAACTGCTGGCGGAGCTCGAGGTGGTAGTGGCCAGTCTGCATGTGCCCGGCGGCAGCGAGGCGGAAAATACCCGGCGGCTGATCATGGCCGCGGAAAATCCTCATGTCCATATGCTCGGACACCCGACCGGGCGGTTGCTGCTGGAGCGCGAGCCCTACCCGGTAAATGTGCATGCGGTCATTGATGCCTGTGCGGCAACGGGCACCTGGATTGAATTAAACTGCAATCCGCACCGGTTTGATCTGGATTGGCGGCATTGGCCATATGCCATAAGCAAGGGAGTGAAATGCGTCATTAACCCCGATGCCCATCGCAATGTGCATGCCGGTTATTTACGGCTGGGGGCCGGGATGGCCCGAAAAGGCGGGTTGGCCAAGGCAGATGTAATCAATTCGATGACGATGAAGCAATTAAGTCAGGCAATTGGCTTAGCCTAATCATGAAAAAAACTTAATACCCCGTGGTGAAATTAAAGGATTTTTTCCTTTGACGCACAGTTTGCCTTGGTGTTATCTTCATCATGTTTCAAGTGGGAAAAAAGTGACCAGGGTTTAAGGAAGACAAAAAACCAGGCCGATATTTTGCTTAATAGTTGTAAATGCTTATGAAAAAAATTGCCGTGACAATAGGTTTGGCTGCTATCGGTGCTGCCAATATTCATGCTGCCTATGCTCCTGATATGTCGGGAGATAAGACTTGGTCGGTTTCGGCCACCTTGCGCGGTTTTTACGACGACAACTTCGCCGCTGTGGGGCAGAATCCCAGAGGCAGCTTTGGCGGCGAGCTGACCCCGCAATTTCAGATTGTTAAGCCCATGACCCAGACGGAGTTGGGTTTGCGTTACATTTACGCCCTCTATTATTACGAAGGCCGGGATCATCTGAATCAGGATCCCTATGATCAAGACCACTCGGTCAATCTGTGGTTGGATCATGTTTTTAACGAAAAGTGGGAAACCAAGCTGAGCGATAATATTTATGTTTCGCAGAATCCCCAATTGCTGAGTGCTGGCTCGGCTGCCACGACCTTGCCTTTCCGTGCTGATGGAAATTTTGTAAACAACACGGCCAGCGCTTCTGTTCACACGGACTGGACCCGCCGGTTTGGCACGGTATTGACCTACAACAACTCGCTGTACTCATATGATCAGACCGGCAGCCAGTCGGTTTCCAATATTGTCAACAATGCTGGTCCGAGTTATGCCGGTGAATTTGATCGCATGGATCAGAGTGTCACTTTGGACCTCCAATGGCATGCCTCCACTGAGACAATTATAGGGTTGGGCTACACATTTGACTGGGTGGATTACACGGGTAATGAAGCTGTCGGCACGAATACCGTCTATAAGAATGTGGATTATAGCAATGCCCGCAATAGCTATACCCATACGGTTTATCTCAGCTATCAGCGCAATCTGACGGACACGTTGAAATTTACCGCCATGGGTGGCGCTCAGATTAATGACAATTATAATGATCCGTCGCATCAAACCGGCGGGGTCAATCCGTATGCGGACATTTCGGCCACCTACCTTTACGCGCCCGGTAGTTCGGTTCAATTTGGTTTTACACATTCTCTGAATACGGCCTATATACCTCAGTATGGTGGTAA
>CAIJGS010000389.1 GCA_903820285.1 uncultured Verrucomicrobia subdivision 3 bacterium
AGCGACTGCATCAACAACGTGAATCAGCGGCCAGGTGTCAATAATGCCCCACCGCGAGCCCTGATTTTTGCCTTTTACCATCTGGGCGTATTTGAGATTGGGATTCATCCGCGTTTTCGGGTCGAGGAACCAGCAGCGAAGCTGGTGGATGGCGCGATCCGCATCCTTTTCCCGCCCGGTCAGATAATAGGCCAGTGCCAGGGCTTCAATGTTGTGACACGCTTTGCCCAATCGGCGGCTGTCATATTTGGCAGCTTCCGGATTGGTTTCGCCATCGCGCACTACGTAAGGCAAACCATTGGTCTTGGCGGGATCAGGCCAGAAGTAGGGGGAGAGACTGACGTAATCGTGCCTGTCTCCACTTGGCGCAAGGAAAGTCTTATCCGTTACCGCCTGAATTTCCTGACGCAGGGCCTCATTGGCGTCGCGGTTGATGATGGCCATGACCTTGGCCACGGAAGCGTCATGCGCCATCGACTTGGTGCGGATGGCTTGCAGGCCCGGGCCATCCCAGCAAAAGGTGGCCGGTGCCGGGGGCAACTCCGCAGCACGGACAGGGATTTGCAGCGCCACCGTGACGCCGATTAAAAGACAATGGATTATAAATTTCATGTGATTAAATACGCCAGCAGTGAAAATGGTCTTTCAAATGGAATTGTGGGCGCGTTTGTGGCATGTTCGCAGGCAAAGATCAGGGGCCAAGCAGGACGCGATAATAAAATTGTGAGCGTGGCAAATTCGTGTCCGTCCATTGAAAGGGCGGGATCGCAGCCTGATTGGTGAACAGCGGCTGCCAGAAAGGCACCGCCAGATTCGTTGTGCCCTGAATGATATAATCCGGCCCGGCACTGCCGCCGATGGTAAATTTTAAATGTCCGCCCGAATAGTCCGGGGCGGAGGTCACCGGCTTTTGCGGGACCAGCACGGCCACCCAAAAACTCTGGGTAGCCGCCAAGCCCGCTGTGTTGGTAACCGTGACCATGAAGCGATTGCTGGTCCCGCCCGTCGTCACCGACGGACGCCAGCTCACCGATCCATCCACCGCATTGATGGTGGCGCCGGTTGGTTTGATTGCCAGGGCAAAGCCCAAAGTCTGCGCGGGTAAATTGGGATCGCTCGACTGATTGGTCACGAACAGGGTTGCGCCAGCGATGAGCGTGCGGTTGGTGAGCGGGGCCAGGATCGGCGGCAGCAGCGGATTTAACCAGACAGCGCTCATCGGCAAAACCGTATAAGTCAGCTGCCCATTCGCCGCGGGAATAGCCGGCGGAAACGTGCCGGACCAGGTGCCATCGGGATTGATGGTTGCGCCGCCGAGCGTATAGCCGTTGGTGCTGTTGAGCGATGGGCCAGCCAGCACCAGCGACTGCGCGGCGGCGACATTGGTCCCCAGGTTGATGGTCACTTGCACAGCGTTGGTGGTGTCCTTGTTGTTCAACACGACACCGAGCGCACCATTGGTATAACGTATGCCATAGGCGGCGAAATTGATGGCTGGCACCGGCGAAATGACGGCTGCCAGAGCACTGCCATGCGCGGCGAGGGAAAACAGTTTGAGGGCATAATATTCCGGCCGCCCCTGGACCACGCCCGTGCCATTGTCGGCAATCGGGGTGTATGAAGAGGTTCCGCGGCCGCCGCTGTGAAAATTGATTCCCTGACCGCCGTTGACGGCAATGGTGAACATCACATCCAGAGCCCACAGCGCGGAACCATATTGGGCGCTGTTGGTGTTGCCACCGCCGGCAAAAGAGCCCGACTCATCCACGCGAAAGCCTTGCGGGAGGTTGAAATGAACTACCGTTGCCACGAGGTTGCTCACGTCAACCGCCA
>CAIJGS010000390.1 GCA_903820285.1 uncultured Verrucomicrobia subdivision 3 bacterium
CCGGGGCGCTGCTCCAGGAGATTTCCTTGCCCAGCCCGGATGAAACTGTTTCAGTGTAACCCACGGAGCGCGGCAAGAATTACAACCATTCGAGGTTTTGCGATCTGGTGATCAGCGGATTGATCGGCCTGCGCCCGCGGGCCGATGCCATGATGGAGGTCAATCCGCTGGTGCCGCCGGCCTGGGATTATTTCTGTCTCGACCAGATTCGTTACCATGGACACTGGCTGACCATTTGCTATAACCAAACGGGCCAGCGTTATGGCCAAGGCAAAGGCCTGCGCTTATTTGCCGACGGCAAAGAACTGGGTGAAGCAAAATGAATCAAGCGAGTTACCGGCCAGTTGCCGGGCCGGTGAGTGATATTGCAAGGGGCAAGCCCGTCCCCCATGTGGAGTGCGGCGACCGGTCGCCGCTTGGAACTGGGAGACAAGTCTCCCAGTCCCCCAGCGCAGTCCTGCCTGCGCACTCCACATGGCCCCTGACGTTAGCTGCGAATTCGGAAAGCCGTCGCCACCCCGCCTATGCGGCACGGATTTTCCAAACTGAGGTCCGGTCATCCGCGTTCCAGCAGCGGCTGGAGTTGCTATGCGTCATTTATTGCTTACCCGTGTGTGTCTGGCCAGGTTGCTGCGGCTGGGTTTCACCATAGCCGCACTCCGGGGACGACGAGTCATCGCCACGCTTAAGCGGCATCCGCCATGGGGTAAACACCCAATGGCCAGCCGGCGGGTGAGCAGGGTATCGTGATGGTTATGAATCTATTATTACTCCTCGTGGTGCTGATGCTGTTGTTCGGTGGCGGCGGTTTTTATTATGGCGGTCCGGTTTACGGCGGCAGCGGCCTGGGTCTGATCCTGCTGGTCTGTTTGATCGTCTATCTGGCGGGCGGATTCCGCACCGGAAAAAGCTGAACGGCCGGCGGGGCGGGGATGGCGATCCGCCACCCCGCTTTTGTGTTGCCAGTGCTGTGGACCTTCCTGCCTGAGTTGGGGCTTCAATGCCCAATTGGCGGCTGGAGTTGCTACTTTTCTTTTTTGTTCCTCACCCGGGTTGGTCTGGCCGGGTTGCTGCGGCTGGGTTTCACCACAGCCGCGCTCCGGGCGACGGAGCCGTCGCCACCTCTGTTTTCCTCGGCGTCGCCCGTGACCATTGCCCATCCTCCGGCCTTGATCAACGACACGGTAATCACGCTACCGACATCTCTCCTCACGCTTTGGTCTCTGGTCGTTTACCCATACTCCAGTCCTGATCGGCCCAGTTCCCGCTGGACAGGGCCAGCCCACCTTGTTACAACCTGCCCGGCGGTTCAAAACCAATTGCTTAACTCCGGTGCAAAGGGTTTCCCGAAAATTTTCAATGATCAAATTCAAGGTCGGAAATTGGTCCGGCGGCCGGGTGGCAGCCTGGGTTGGCTTGCTGGTGGCGTGTGTTCTATCGCTGACCGGGGCGGCGGCGCCAGCCCCGCTGGCGGACGTGGCGATTAATCGCGAGGCGGGGCGTGGGTCCGATCTCTTTGTGATGGTGCGTCTGCCCAGCGGCCGGGAGGTGCCCTTTTTTGTGGATACGGGCTATCCGGGGACGGTACTGGACCGTTCATTGGAGTCGGAACTGGGACCGTATCGGGGGACGACGGCGGTTCGGTTTTTAGTCGGCGGCGAGACGCGATTGCGGTCGTATCCGGCCCCCAAATTATCCTTGGGAAAGGTGGTTTTGCAGACGGAGGCAACCGTATTCACCCACGATTTGCAGCAGATATATCCCGGGGTGCCGGTCGCGGGCATTTTGGGCATGGATATTTTGCAGCACTACTGTGTGCAACTGGATTTTACTGCGAACCGGCTGCGTTTGCTGGATCCGGACCAGGCCGCGGATCCCGCCTGGGGCCGGGCCTGGCCCCTGACCCTGCATAACGACGCAAGCGGAGATAATACCTATAAGTGGGTGAGTGTGCGGGAGACCCTGGCTGGCGAGCCCGCCCGGGAGTTGCGCATATTGACGTGCGGCTATTTCGACCTGGCCGTGCAGGCAAAGGAATTCGAGGCGCAGCGCCGGGCACCGGCGGTGGCGGAGATCGGTCCGACCTGGTTATGCGCCGCCAGCGGTCGGTTTGGCGGGGAGGTGTATACCAACCTCGTCTGGTGGGAACGGACGGATCGGGGACATTTTGGCAGCCCCCATATTGGCTTGCGGTTTTGGTCGCGGCATCTGGTGACAATGAATTTTCCAAAGCAAATGATGTACCTGCGCCGCACCAGTGCGGGGCCACTGCCGGTGGTGACTCTGGCGCAGGATTATTTTTCGCAGTCGGCCAAAAAATTTCTGACGGATCTGGCGTCCGACGGAGCACTGCCGGGCTGTCGGTCGACCGATACGAATCGGCTGCATGATCTGAGTCAAATCCAACTGGAGGTGGATGAGATGAATCCGGTGCCACCAGAAGACCGGCCCTACGCGCCGGCGGTCCGAACATTCTCAATCCTCAACGCGGAGGACGGATTGCTGTTTTTATACACGGTGGTCCAGGCGCACGTCAGCACGGGGTGGAAACTGCAACGGATTTGCGTGCTAAATAAACAGCTGCGGGTTATCCAGGATTATCGGGTCCCTTAAGCGGGGTGGAACTACCCCGAATTAGGTAGGGTATTTCGCCCGGTTTCATTGTAGCTTTCTGGCCATGAAGCCATTTCACATTATTACCGCGCTGGCCCTGCTGGTGGCGGCGCCGATGGGGCGCGCGGGCAACCAGGTGTCGGAAATTGTCGTTGTCTTCAAAACGCATTACGACATCGGTTACACGGACCTCGTCACGAACATCCTCACCCGTTACCGGACGGTGTTTGCGGATCGCGCCCTGGCCGTGATCGACCAGTCCCAGTCGCTGCCGCCGGAGCAGCGGTTCACTTGGACGGTTCCGGGCTGGCCGTTGAAGGAGATGTTGTGGTCGGGCCAGACGCCCGAGCGGCGCGAACGCCTGGTGCAGGCCGTGAAGGATAACCGGCTCGCGGTGCACGCCATGCCATTCAGTTTGCAGACGGAGACGCTGGATCTGGAAGATCTCGTGGAGGGCATGACCTATTCGGCCCACCTGACCGCCGGTCTCGGTCTCCCGCTCCCGCGCGCGGCGAAGATGACGGATGTGCCGGAGCATACCTGGGTGCTGCCCACATTGCTGACGCACGCGGGAGTGACGTTCCTGCACGTGGGCTGCAACGGTGGCAGCAAGCCGATGCAGGTGCCACCGCTGTTCTGGTGGGAGGGACCGGATGGTTCGCGCCTGCTCACCTCGTACTCGCCGGAATACGGCACGGAACTGCTACCGCCGGCGGACTGGCCGTATCATACGTGGCTGGCGGTGATCATGACCAGCGACAACCAGGGCCCACCCAAGGCGGAACAGGTGAACAAACTGGTGGCGCAGGCGACGAACGCATTGCCCGGCGTGAAGGTGAAGTTCGGCCGGCTGGAGGATTTTTACGACGCGTTCGCGGCGGAGCATAACACCAACATTCCCGTGGTGCGCGGGGACATGCCGGATACGTGGATTCACGGGTTTGAGTCCATGCCCATCGAAACCAAGGCGGGCTGCGATGTGCGTCCGCTGGAGGGTGCGCTGGCGACGCTGGACACGGAATTGCGCGCGGCTGGAGTAGCCACCGCACCAGTCGCCGAACCGCTGGCGAACGCCTTTGAGAACAGTCTGCTCTACAGCGAGCATACGTTCGGCTTTTACGGCAGCCAGCCGGGCGGGTTCTGGTACGGGGCGGCGTGGAAACAACGGCTGGCGGAGGGGAAATATGATAAGTTTCTAAAGTCCTTCGACGACAAGCGCGCCTACATCCACACCACTGAGAATATCGTGACGAATGCGCTCGCGGACCGCATGCAGTTGCTGGCGCAGAACGTGGCGGCGGAAGGTCCGCGCGTGGTGGTTTATAATCCGCTCCCGTGGGCCCGGAACGGCGCGGTGACGGTGGCAGCACCGGCCGGCGACTATGCGGGCGTGCGCGAATTGCCGGGTGGCAAGGTGACGGATGCAGTGACGCTGGCGGATGGGAAGCTGACCTTCTTCGCCAAGGACATTCCGGCGGGCGGCTATAAGACGTATCAGCCGGTGGCGGGTATGGCGGCGAAGCCATTGGCTGCGACTACGACGGGCGAGATTGCGAACGAATTTTTCCGGCTCAAGGTGGACGCGGCGCGCGGCGGGGTGGTGTCGCTGGTGGATTTGAAGACGGGTCGCGAACTGGTGTCGGCCAAGGATGAAAACAGTTTCGGCTCGTATCTGCATGAGCGGTTTGACAAGGCGGAAACGGATGCGTTTGTGGAGTCGTATTCGCGCGGCTGGGGGCTTTCGCCCGCCAGTGATTTTCGCAAGCCGGTGCCGGTGGCGGAACAATTGCCGCATGCGGCGCTGGGCCTGACGAATTGGACGGTGTCGGTGCAGACCACGGCGCTAGCCAAGACGATCGTGCTCCATTCGGCGGATGCCGCACCGCTGGCGAAAGCGGTGACGTTGAAATACACGCTCGCGCTGGGGCAGCCGTATCTGGACGTGGAATGGTCGGTGGATGACAAGACGCCAGATCCGCTGCCCGAGGGCGGCTGGCTGTGTCTGCCGTTTAACATTGAACAGCCGAAGTTTGAACTCTCGCGGCTGGGTTCGCTGATTGATCCGGCCAAAGACATCATTGACGGCGGCAATCGCGAATTGTTGTGCCTGAACTCGGGCATGACGGTGACCGGTCCGGATGGCGACGGCGTGTGCCTGTGCCCGCTGGATTCGCCACTGGTGAGCCTGGGCGACCCGGGACTGTGGAAATTTTCGATGCACGATTTCCCGCGGCGCGGCCGGGTGTTCATCAACCTGTACAACAATCAGTGGGATACGAATTTTCCGCTCTGGCAGGATGGCTCGTGGACGTCGCGGGTGCGCCTGTGGGCGGTGCACGGCGGCGACGCGGCCAAGAATATAATCACGCCGTCCTGGGAGGCGCGACTGCCGCTGGTGGCGGCGGCGGGTGACGGTGCGCGCGGGAAACTGCCGGTGACGAAGACGGGTTTGAAGCTGTCTCAACGCGGGGTGCTGGTGACGCTGTTCGGTCCCGATCCCTACAGCGACCGGACGCTGCTGCGCGTGTGGGAGCAGGCGGGCAAGGCTGGTTCATTGACGGTGACCCTGCCGGCGGATTTCGCCGCGACGCAGGCCGTGCCGGTGAATCTGCGCGGGGAACCAGCGGGTGAGCCGGTGAAGATCCGCCACGGCGCGTTTACCTTCAAGTTGGGCGCCTTTGCGCCGGCGAGCTTCCGGCTGGAATGATACCAAGTCTTGGCAATAATCGGTGGAATGGCTTGATGCCGGGTAGGGCGCGTCACTCCGTGCGCGCCGCCGCCTGCCAACGAACGCGTACTGATTCGCCACGACGGCGCGAACGGAGTGTCGCG
>CAIJGS010000391.1 GCA_903820285.1 uncultured Verrucomicrobia subdivision 3 bacterium
CCGAAGCACTCCCCCTTTGCCTCCCTGCGCTGGCTCCGCTGGCTGCCCGCCGCTGTAACCAGCCGCCGCATTTTCCGCCGCTGGCTGACCAAGTTTGTGAAGGTGCAGCTCAAATTCCGCGGCTACTTCGACCTGTACAACATTCCGTTCAAGTACATCCACCTGTTTGATTTCACCGAGAAAAAAAGTCCGCTCCAGCCCGGCGGCATGAATCGCGGACCCAACATCTTTGACTTTCTCACGCAACACAAAATCCCGTATTTCGTTACCGACACCACCAAGTCCGAGGAACAGAACCGCGATAACATCATCACCGCCGTGAAATCCGGCAGCGTGGATTTTGTCTTCCAATACTGGGCGGGCCTCGACGGTCTCCTGCATATGGTCGGCAATAAATCCCCAGACGTGCCCGCCAAACTGCGCGTATACGAAGATTGGATTGAAAAGGTGCTCGCCGCGGCGAAAGACAGCTATGAAGAGGTTCACCTCTATATTTTCAGCGATCACGGCATGGCCAATTGCGACGAACTCATTGACCTCAAGGCCAAAATTGATGCGTTGCCCCTCGAAATGGGCAAGGACTACGCCGTGGTTTACGATTCCACCATGGGCCGGTTCTGGTATTTCAATGATAATGCCCGCAAGCTGATTGCCGAAACCCTGCAAAAAGTCCCCGAAGGTCGCATCCTGCCGGATGATGAATTGGAGCGCTACCATGCGCTGTTCGAGGACCGGTATTTTGGCGAGACCATTTTTCTGGTACGCGAAGGCGTACTGATCGTTCCCAGCCACATGGGTGAACGTCCGATCCGCGCCATGCACGGGTATCATCCCACGGATCCGCAGAGCTATGCCACCCTCTGCACCAACCAGCCGGTGATTCCCGATGAGGTCACCCATATTCCGCACATCTGCCGGCTGATGGAAAAAACCGCGTTGCTGGCGAAGGAGAAAAATTCCGCAGCCAAATGAAACCCGGCGGTGCCACAACCATCCTGCATGTCCCCCGCCGTTTCGTGGCGGAGGAATGGGGCGGCACGGAAACCGTGATTCTGGAAATTTCCCGCCAGCAAAAACTGGCCGGGCTGAATCCGGTTATTTACACGTCCATGGCGCTGGCCCGGCTCCGCGAAGAAACCATCGGCGGCGTGTCCGTCAGACGTTTCCCGTACTCCTATCCGTTCTTCGGGCTGACCCCGGCTGACCAGGCGGCCTTGGACAAAAAAGGTGGCAATCTGATTTCCTTCTCCCTGTTCGCCGCCTTGCTGCGGGCACCGGACGTTCGCCTCTTTCATGCCCACGCTCTGAAACGCCTTGGCGGTGAAGTCCGCACGGCCGCCCGGCTGCGCAAAAAACCGTTCGTCGTTTCGCTGCATGGCGGGGTGTTTGACGTGCCGCAGTCCGAGCTGGATCTCATGCTCAAACCGGTTGCGAACAAAACCGAATGGGGCAAGCCGTTGGGCGCACTTTTTGGTTCCCGCCGGGTACTGACCGATGCCGACGTTGTCATCTGCGTGGGCCACAGCGAAATGGAAAAAGCCCGCCAGCAGCTGGGCCATGACCGCGTTTCCTATCTGCCCAACGGCGTGGACTGCGCCAAATTTGCCAGTGCGGATGGCGCCGCCTTCCGCGCCAAATACGGCATTCCGCCTACGGCATTCCTTGCGCTCAACATCAGCCGAATTGACGCCCAGAAAAACCAGCTTTTGCTGCTCGAAGCCTTCATCCGGTTGCAAGCCACCCGCCCGGATGCCTATCTGGTGTTCATCGGCCCGGAAACCCAGCCGGGTTATGCCACCAAACTGCGCGAACTGATCGCCGCCAGCGGGCTGGCCAGCCGGGTGAAATTGCTGCCGGGCATGCGCAACGACAATCCCGAACTGATCCAGGCATTCCATGCCTGCGACCTGTTTGTGCTGCCCTCCATGCACGAACCCTTCGGCATTGTGGTGCTGGAAGCCTGGAGCGCCGGCAAACCGGTCATCGTCAGCCATGTGGGCGGTTTGCAGGCGCTCGTGCGGGATGGCGAGACCGGCATTTTCATCGATCCCAATGCCGCTGGAGCCGTGGCAGACCTGGCCGCCAAGCTGGAACGTTTTGCCCGCGAACCGGGTCTGGGCAAAACCTTGGGGGCGGCGGGCCGCCAGGAAGCCCTCGCCAACTACGACTGGAAACAAATAGGACAACAATTGGAAACTCTCTATCAGCGCGCCGAGGAACACTGCGCGCGCCGCTCATGAAACCCGGCCAAGCCCAAAAAGCAGTCCTGAAAAACACCATCAGCAGCTACGTGCGCATCATCGTGCGCATGGTGCTGGGTCTGGTCACTTTCCGGCTACTCTTCCATAATCTGACCAGCGAACAGTTCGGGTTCTGGTCGCTGCTCTGGGCCGTTTTCGGCTACGGTATCCTGCTCGATTTCGGTTTCGGTTACTCCGCCCAGAAGCGGGTAGCCGAACTCTCCGTGAAAAAGGAATGGCACGAAATGAGCCGCGTGCTCAGCACGATTTTCTATTTCTACGTGATTGGCGCCACCGTGGCCGTGCTGCTGGGCATCATCTTTTCCGGACCACTTATTGACTTCTTCCAGGTCAGCGCCGCCCACCGCGAAGAGTATCGTCGGATCATGATCATATTTCTGCTCGGCATCGGCGTGGCCTTTCCCTTCGGCATCTTTCCCGAGGTATTGCAGGGCCAGCAACGGACCGCTGCCTGGAACAATGTGATCATTGTGGGCGGCCTCATCAATGCCGCCGTCATCGCCGCCAGCCTTCTGCTAAATTGGGGTTTTATGACCTTGGTGCTGCTATCCCTGCTCAGTTTCCTGCTGCCTTACTTTGTGGCCGCCCGGATGGCGTTGACCTATCTGCCGGAGGTCAAAATCCGGCCCTCCCTGTTCTCCCGGCAGGCGATCGTTGAAACCAGCAAATTCAGCCTCTACGCCTACGCCAACACGCTGGGCAACATTTTGCGCAACAAGACCGACCAGCCGGTGATCAGCTCGATTCTCGGCGTGGCCCAGGTGACGCCTTATCAGGCCGGCAGCAAAGTCGGCGAAATGTTCGGCCTGTTCACCCGGCAGATTGGCGATGTGCTGTCCCCCACCGCCGCCCATCTGCACGCCAGCGGCGATGCTTCCGAATTGCGCCGCATCATGATCCGGGGCATGCGCTTCAGCATCCTCTCCGCCACGCCGCTCTATATTTTGACCACCGTGTATATGACTGGCGTCATCCGTCTGCTCACCGGCATGAAGGACCCGAGTGGGCCAATGTTCTGGGCCGGACAGCTGCTGGTGTTCTGGTATTACTCGCTGGTGCTCACCCATGGCGTGTTCAAAAACATGTTCATGATGGCCGGCCAGGAAAAACGCATGATGTTCCAGGGCGTTGCCGAGGCGGCGGCGAATCTGGTGTTAAGCATCGGCCTCACGGTCTGGCTGAAACATGCCTATGGCGCCGAATGGGGCATTCTCGGAGTCGCCCTCGGCTCGGTCATTCCCACCTTCGTCTTTGGCTGGGGCTGGATCTGGGGCTGGGCCGCCCATGAGGCGCAAATCAGCCGTAGGGCGCTGTTCAAGCAAACCGTGGTCGGTGCTTGGGTGGGTTGCCTGCCCATGCTGGCGGTGGCGGCCGCCTTCCACTTCCAGCCGTTCTGGGCCAGTGGCAGCAATTCATTTCTGGTCATTGCCGAAGGGGCCGTGGTCGGCGTAGTCGGCGTCTGGGGCATCTGGCGTTTCAGCCTGGATGCCTTTGAACGCAACGACTATGCCACCCGCATCCGCAGCAAGTTGGGCCGCAAAAAACCTGTCTCCGCATGAACCGCGCCCGCGTACTTTATCTCGACGTCCCGTTTGAAAACGAATCCGGCGGGGATAAAAACCGCAGCCGGTTTTTGTTTGACGCCTTGCGCGAACAGTTCGCCACCGACCTGGTGCTGATCGGCTCCGAAGGCACGCCCGGCAAACCCGCCTGGACCCGCCACCAGCCCCTGGCCACCCTGGCCACCCTGCCGGCACCGTTTCCGCGTCCGGCCTCCACTCCTTCCTTTCCGGCGGCGGACCGCGAAAAATTCCTGCAATTGCTGCGCGCCAACCGGTACGACCTCGTATTCTGCCGTTTCACCATTGCGTGGGAATTACTGGAACAGATCGCCGCCACCGCGCCCGCCACGGCCGTGGTGGTGGATGTGGACATGGTGTCATCGCGCCTCGTCGCCCTAACCTGGGCCGCCCATCGTTCCTTCAAAAAACGCTGGTTTCTGTTCGAGAAATGGAAACTGCAACGCTTCGAGCGCAACCTGTTTTGCAAACCCTGGCTGTTCCTGTTTACCAATTCCACCGAACTCGCCGATGTCCGTGACCTGGTGGCACCCCAGCCCGCCCCCGGGTTGTTCGAAGTGCTGCCAAACATAATGCCGCGACTCGCCGAGCCGGCGGTGGAACGCCAGCCGGTGATTCTGTTTTTCGGCAGTCTCGATTCCTCCGCCAACGTGGACGGTTTCCAGTTTCTCGTGGATGAAGTCTTGCCCCTCATCGAGGCCGATCTGAAACGCCACGGGGTCATGATTCATATCGCCGGCAAAAATCCGCCCGCCGCCTTTGCCGAACGCCTGCGCGCCATCGGCACGGATCGGGTAAAACTGGTCGGCCCGGTGGACTCCATCGAACGCGCCATCGCCGCCGCCCAGTTTGTCCTGCTGCCGTTGCGCATCGCCTCCGGCACCCGCACCCGCATTCTGGAAGCCGCCGCCGTGGGCCGCGCGGTCGTCACCACCACCATCGGGGCCGAGG
>CAIJGS010000392.1 GCA_903820285.1 uncultured Verrucomicrobia subdivision 3 bacterium
AAAAAATAATACGCGCTCACAGCGCACTCGGGTGGGAGGGCCGTGGTTATTGGGGAAAAGTGGGGTAAAAAATTTAAAATCTGGTGATATCAGGAAAACTGATTTAAGGAAACCCGCATAAACATTGGGTGAAAATGGGGTCGGGCGAAAAAGTCGTGGGAAAATTTCCCCAATCCAGGAAAAAGCCAATGTTTTAACGATAAAGACGCATTACCAGCGTGACGCTGGACCCAATTATTTTTTACCACGGTTGGACACTGATTGACCCGGATGGGAGGACAACAGTTGCGGGCAACACACGGCGGCCGGTCAGCCGATCAGACAGGCGCGGGCGGTGGCTTTACGGGCGGCTTGTTGTTCGTGGTCGGAGTCCTTCACCTGCTGGTAATGGGCCGTGAGGCGGGCAATTTCCGCCTCCGGTTTATCCATCTTGCGGGCGAGCAACACCAGTTTGGCCCACGGACGCGGCCAGGCGGGATTGATGGCGGTGGCGGATTCAAAAGCCTTCCATGCCTGTTCCTGCCAGCCCATTCCAAGGAGGGCGTGGCCGAGAATTTCATAGTTGCGGGCATTCGGGGCATACAGTCTGGCCGAGGCCAGGGAGCAATCGAAAGCGGCATGCCAGTTGGCTTGGGCGAGATGGCAGCGGGCCAGCCGCATTTGAGCGTAGGCATTCTGCGGAGTTTCCGCCACGAGCGCAGACCACAGACCCGTCGCGGCTTTCCATTCGCGCAAGTAAATCAGGATATCCGCGTGCAACCGGCGCAACTGCGGGGCTTTGGCCAGTTTCGGGGCGGCTTGCTCCAGCAATTTTCGCGCCCGCTCCGGATGGCCAGTCAGCACTTCCAGTTCTGCCGCCCGGAGCAAGGGCTCGGGATCACTGCCGAGCTGTGGATTAATGCAGGCATAGGTCGTGTCCAGGGCTTCCTCCAACAGACCCAAGGCTTGCTGACACGCGCCGAGCCGGAGATGCGCTTTTTGGTCATTGGGGGCCAGACGGGTGCTGGCGGCCAGCACGGGCAATGCCCCCAGCCAGGCTTGACGTGCCAGCAGGGAACGTCCGAGGATGCCCAGGGCTTGATACCGCCAGAGTTCAACGGGCGGTAAAGATTCGCCGGGTTGCTCAATGAGGGGCTCCGTCACCGCCGTCAGGGTGGCATAATTCAAGGGTGATTGACCCGGAGCTGGATTCTGTGGATGGTCGAAGGCTTGCCGCGCAGGGGCGGTTTTGAAAACACCATGTAACCCGGGATCGGCCAGCCCCGGCAGGTGATAACCGCAGATTTGCCAGACAAGCGGCGTGAGATCCAGCACGCTGGCCATTTGCAGGCAGGCGGCGGGATTGACGTTCGGTCCGCTTAACAGAACGAACCCGGGTTCAGCCGGGGTTTCGGCATGGGGCAGCCCGGCGACGACAATGTGGGTGGCGACCGGCAACCGGTTAAAAATTTCGGTAAAAAAAGCATTCAGCAAGGGCAGCGCCCGTTCTCCGAGACCGGCAAACAGATCATCCGCGAGCGGCTGGCTGGCGCGTTCCAAACTGGCGAGCTCTCCCGGCAGGCTCAGACAGAGTGACGCCATTGCGGCGGGATGGGTGTCCAACAGTTCGAGAAAGGCGGCGTGCCGCGACACGTTCTCCGCCAGTACGCCCCCCAAAAGGCTCAGCCGCTGGTCCACCGTCTGGTTGACGGTGCGCCATTGCGGGGCCAGCGCGGCAATCATGCCAGCCTCCAGTTCTTCGGGGCGCAACCAGCAATCCGCCAGCCGGGAAGCAAGGTTCGCCGGATGCACCAACCGGCTGAGGTCCGGTTGGAAGTCCCGGGTGGGCGTGCGGCCGAAGCCAGCCGACACAATGGCGGTATTATTTGTTTGTCCGGTGATTGCCAAGGGCCAGCCGACACTGATCCCGGGCAGCGCGTGATTATCCAGCAATTCCCAGAAAGCCGGTTCCTGGCGGTCGGCAGCCTGCGATGGGCGCAACGTCTGTCCGGCTGGCTCAACCGTCCGGGCCAGCAGAATGCCATGTTGATCCGGCCAGGTTCCGGTCATGGCGGATACGAGCATGGCCACACGGGCATCGGCCAGTGGAAACGTCAGTTCACCCAACACCCCTTTTGCCGCCAGGTTATCCAATGACGGCAACTTTCCCGCCGCCCGGGCGGCAAGCAAGGCATTGGCCGTAAAGCCCTCGAGAGCCAAAAAACAACAGGTCATGGGGGAGTGGTATTTCGCCCGGGCACGCGCAAACGGTCGGGGGTCCAGCCGGAAGAATCTGCGCGGTTGAGCGGGTAGCCCAGGGACTTCAGCAGCACGCCGCAGATACGCTGGGAGGTGTGGATCTGGCGGTCATCCAGATGTTCCAGCCAGCCGCCCCAGCCGCCGCGGAAGACATGGTGCGGCTGCCGCTTTTTCATCTCCCCCAGCGCGTGTTGAGCAGCGACCCGCCGCAGCGAGTCTTCGCTGATATTCAGGCCCAAATACCGGGCGATGCGGCCGAGCTCCCGGGGGGTGTCATCCACCAACTGCTCGTAGAAGACAACGTGCGGCGACAAACACGCGCCGCCGGCCGTCAGCCAGCTCTGATGATAGGTGTTCCATTCCGTCACGCGTTTCGGCAGATCCTCGGCCAGCAGCGCCTCCGGCGTGGGGTGAAGCGTGGGCCGGTGCAACCGGTTGAACGGGGTGAAAATCCAGCGGGACCAGGACACCGCCACATCGCGGGGATCACGGATGATGATCAGATGATGACTGAAGGCGCGGATTAGGCAGTCTGTTTCCGGCGTCCACGGCGAATGGGAGTGAGCCATGCTCGTGGCGGCCGCATACGCATGGATATCCGGAATGGCCCAACTGAAGACCGCCGGAATGTCCTGGTAGGCCCGCAACGGCGCGAACCGCACCTGATCCTGACGCGCCTGGTCTTTGATGCCCAGGTCCATCAGTTCCAACCCTGGGGCCAGCGGATGGCCGGCCATGACCTGGCGGAAAGGCAGGCCCCCGGCGGGAAGCAGATCGGCCAGCAACGCGCGCAGCCAGACATTCCCGCATTTGGGATAGCCCAAAACGAGCAGACGGGGAACGGCGGACGCATCAGTTGACATGGCGAATCAAAATGAAAGGGCTGACAGGATAAATCCTGCCAGCCCGTCAGATCAAACCATTACGTGTTTGGCACCGTACCACCCGCTTCAAGCCGTGCGGGTTTTGCGCAACCGGCGCAGCGCCACCGCGCCACCGGCGAGGCCCAGGAACGCCAGGCTCGACGGTTCCGGCGTCGCCGTCGGAATGGTGATCGGGCCGTTCACCGTGCTGTTGAAGGCAATCTGTTCAATCGTGATCGAGGCAGGTCCGCCCTCGTAAGAACCGCTGGTGGAGTATTCAATATACCCGACCTGGTACAAAAAGGTAGGGTACGTACCGCCCAAAAACAGGTCAACCCCGGCGTATTGATCCGTTAAATTTTCATCTCCGGTTGAAAAATAATAACTTTGTTTGGGCGAGTTGGACGTTTCAGTGTCGCCGGCCAGCAAGCCAGGGGTAACCCCGCTGGAACCGCCGTAACTTTCAAACGCATTCACTTTGCCTTGTACCCCGATAGGGACAAAGCTCATGGAGGCGTTCCCCAAGGCACCGTAGGTGCCGAGGTCGATCAAAATCTGGCCACTGGAGTATGAGAAGTTAAACACACTCGTGCCAGAGGCGTAGACCGTGATGTTAACGTTGGTGGTCACAATCGTGTTGCCGGCATGGGCGCTGGCCGCGCACAAGGCGACGGTGCCAAAGGCCAGCGACGGTTTCATGGCCGGGAGTGAAATACCAAGGCGATTCGTAGCGGCGGTGCTGTTTTTTGTAGTCATAATTTTATTATGGTTTGGTCTGACTGCGCCAGCGGCGCAACGGCGGGTACAAGCGTTAGCATACGCCTGTCAGTTAATGAGTAAAGGTGTTTTTAAAAAAATAATAGAATCCTAATGCAAAGCTAATTGTTCCCCAGCAGACGAGGAGTTGTCCCACAACTTTCCGTTTAAACCCCGCCAATCACCGGCGGGATCGGGCAGTCGAGGGAGTCGGCGATGGCGCGGAGGAGTTCGGCTTCTGCTTCAATGATGACGCCGTCCGCGCTCACGACGGCGACGCAGGCGGCGAGGAGGTTGCCTTTGATCAGGGGAGCGGCGGAGACGAGGCGGTCGAGGGCGGTGCTGATCTGGGAGAGATCGCATTGCTCGGGAGCCAGCAGGTTCAGGCCGGTGCCGGCGGGGAGACGGAGGGCGGGCAGGCCGGAGGCAAAAGCGCGGGCGA
The DNA here is from genome assembly GCA_903820285.1 of uncultured Verrucomicrobia subdivision 3 bacterium. GTDB lineage: Bacteria > Verrucomicrobiota > Verrucomicrobiia > Limisphaerales > UBA11358 > UBA11358. Next base: position 4,300 of record CAIJGS010000392.1, read on the forward strand.
CTTCGGTCGGGTCCGGACTGCTCACGCCGGCGAGGGCGGAGAGGATCACGGCGCAATCGGGTAGCAACGGTTTGAGGGCGTAATATTGGATGGTGGCCGGGCGGGCCAGACCGAACTGCGGCGCGAGATGGCGGCGGACGGCCTTTTGCAGGACGAACTCGAAGAGTTCGATCTGGCCGTCGCTGGCAACCAGCCAGTCGAGGGTGCCAAGAAAACGGCCGAAATCGGCGGCGGTCAGATTGCGCATGGCCCCGATGGCGAGGTTGATCAGCGGGAGCCGGCCGCGCGGTTGAAGTTGCGCCAGTTCCGCGTACAAGGCGGCGGTTTTGGCAGAGATGTTGGCATCGGTGCGCGTGGCGATTTCGGCGAGCTGCTGGGCGCGCAGTGTGGCATCGCCGGCATCTTTATCCAGCAGCAAGGCATAGGTGAAGGCGGTGGCGTCCAGGGGCTGGCGCACGGCGGCTTTCAGCGCGACGGGCAGTTGCTCGTAAATCTGGCCGGCGTAGGCGAGATGGGCGGGCGTGGCATTGCCCATGTCCGACAGCATGGAGCCGGACGTGAGCACGGGCGGCGGGGTGGCTCCGCCACTGGTACCGGCGGTGGCACCAACCGTCAGCGCGGAGGCGGCCAGGGCGGCGCCAAAGGGCCCGGGCAAGGGCGGCGGAACCGGGCGATGAACGACTTTGGCGAGCGCTTCATCCTCTTCAGCGGCCGGTTTGACTTCCGGGAACTGGCCATCCCAGGAAGGATCAATGGCGCGAATGCGTTCGGGCAACGGCGGGTGCGTGGCCATGGGTTCAAAGACGGTTTCGCCGAGCCCGTTGCCGAAAAACATGTGGCACATGTCGGGGGCGTGCTCGGATTCCATTTTGGAGCCGTATTCGTAGGCACCGATTTTCTGGAGTGCGCCGGACAGGCCGCCGGGGTTGCGGGTAAATTGCACGGAGGAGGCGTCGGCGAGAAATTCGCGCTGGCGGCTCACGGCGGCCTGGATGAGGCGACCAAAGAAAACGCCGGCGGCGCCGAGGATGACGAGAGCGAGGCCAAAGAGCGGGAGGGCATTGCGATCGCGACTGTTGCCGCCGCGCGTGCTCATGAGGATGCGGCCGATGGTGGCGAGGCAAAGCAGGCCGAAGATGATGCCGATGAGACGCAAGTTCAGCTTCATATCGCCATTCAGGATATGGCTAAATTCATGGCCGATGACGCCTTGGAGTTCATCGCGGGAAAGGCGTTCGATGCAGCCGCGCGTGACGCCGATGGCGGCGTCGCCGGGGTTATGGCCGGCGGCGAAGGCGTTGATCCCGTGCTCCTCGTTCAGCACATAAACCAGCGGCATGGGCACGCCGGAGGCGATGGACATTTCCTCGACGACGTTGAGGAGCTTGCGTTCATTGGGATCGGCGGTGTCCTGGCTGATTTGCGTGCCACCCATGAGACTGGCCACGGCACTGCCGCCGGCGGAGAGTTCACTGGTCTTGTAGGCGCTGCCGAGAAACACCACGGCGAGCACGCCGAAGGTGGCGGCGAGGAAAACCTCGGGGTTCCACAGGTTCAATTCCTGGGTCTGGCCGCCATCGTAATAGTTGCGATGATGTGACCGGGACGCGACGCCGGCGAAGATGACGAGCGCGACCACATAGACAGAAATGATGAGGGTGACCACGGCGATGCCGAAGTAAACGACAAGCCACTTCGTCTTGCGCCGGGCCTGATCCTGTCGGGCAAAAAAGTCCATGAGGTGCGAGTCCGTAACTGACCGGGTAATAAACGGGCCCGCCACGCCGGGCCGGCCCCTGCCCCGTTCAGAACTTAGGAAAAGGAAACCTTGGGCGCATCTTTTTGTTCGGCTTTGTCCACGATGAACAGTTCGGCCGGGGTAAACTGGAAGGTGCCGGCGAGCAGATTGTTCGGGAATACTTCACGCGTGGTGTTGTAGGTCATCACGGAATCGTTGTAGGCCTGGCGGGCGAAGGAGATCTTGTTTTCCGTGGAGGTGAGCTCCTCGGTGAGCTGCATCATGTTCTGGTTGGCCTTGAGGTCGGGATACTGTTCGCTCACGACCATGAGGCGGGACAGTGCGCCGCCGAGACCGCTTTCGGCCGCCATGAGACCTTGAACCGCGCTGGCGTCGCCGGGATTGGCGGCGGCGGCTTTGGAGGCGGTGTAGGCGATGTTGCGGGCCTGGGTGACGGCTTCGAGCGTTTCGCGCTCGTGCTTGATGTAGCCCTTGGCGGTTTCGACGAGATTGGGAATGAGGTCGTACCGGCGCTTGAGCTGGACATCAATCTGCGCGTAGGCGTTTTTGTAACGGTTGCGCAGGGTAACGAGGTTGTTGTAGATGCCAATGCCGAAGACCGCGACGATGACGATGACGAGCAAAAGCCCGCCCACCACGATCAACGCCATCAGGCCCAGGGCCATGGCGGCTGGTTCCGCAAGAATAATTCCAAGGTTCATAAGCAGGTGCAATTTAAGTTCACCTATTCCTTAGGCTAAAGCCCGGCCGGCGGCAATGATAATTTGCGGTGGAAATTGGAATTGGGACGGTGGCAAGAGAGTGTTAACCACGAATGGATACGAAGAAACACTAATTCAGAGGCTGGGCAGCCAGGCTGGTGTCCACGAAGGAAAGGAAATCGAATAATTGGGGTGCCGAAGCAAGGTACTGAACTTGGCCGCATTAACGTTCGCCAGGCAACACGTTGAGTCAACTCGCAAGGACGGCTCGGTTGGCCACATTGCTGCGGCTGGTCTGCGACACAGCCGCGCTCCGCCGGAGGGGATCCGCCCTGCTGTCAGACGCACCTTAATTAGGGTACGACTTCCACGGGCAGATGGATCCAGACGAGTTTGACCAGGTAGGCGGCGTCCCAGTTGGCGAGGCGGAAGCAGCCGTGGGATTCGGTGCGGCCGACCTGCTCTGGCACGGGCGTGCCATGCATGCCGTAGCCGGGACGGTCGAGGCCGATCCAGGCGACACCCACGGGATTGTTGGGGCCGGGCGGGATCACGAGTTTATGGCCGATCTGCTGCGCCTCGGGAGATTCGGCGAAGATGGCGGGGTCGAAAGTGTAATTGGGATCCGGGATGATGACGGCGACATGCAATTCGCCCACAGGGCGCTTCTCCACCTTGGCGGCAATGCTGCAGGGAAAATGCGCGAGCAGGTTGGTTTGCGCGCCAAAGGCTTCGAGATATTTTTCGGAGAGATGGATGATAATGAACAGCGCCTTGTCATCCGGATCAGGGTATTCGACATCCGGCACTTTCAGCACGGTGCCGGCGGTGACATTGTCCCAATCCACGCCGGGATTCAGTTTGCGGATGAGAAGTGGATGAGCATGGGCGTGTTCGGCCACCAGTTCCAGGATGGTTTCATAATCCAAGGCGGTCTGCTGCGATTTGGCAATCCAGGTTTTGCCGATGGGTTGGAGCCGGGCGAGATCGGCGCGGGTGACGGTGTAATCGGTCAGTACCGGAGCTTCCAGGGTGAGCTGGGCGCGGGTTGCTGCATCCAAGGTTCCGGTGGGCGGCAGGCCGGTGTTGCGTTGAAAGGCGGAGATGGCGGCCCGGGTTTGTGAACCGATGGCCCCATCAATGGAACCAGACGAGAAGGCATGGCGCGCCAGGGCTATCTGCGCCTCGAATACATCTTTGACGGGACGTGGATATTCGACTCCTGGCGGATTGACGACCACGGGCGGAATCACTTTAGGAGTGACCGGCGGGCTCATCGGCGGGGCGACCACGACAATATTCGTTTTGGGCATTTCCACCGGTTTGGGCGGTACCGGCGTAAGAACCGGAACGGTTGCCGGGGGCGGCTGGTTGGTTTTCACCGGTGGAATTGGTTCGACCACCGGTGGCGGAGCGGGCACAGGGATTGGCTTGGGCAGAACGGGAGCCAGGGATGGGTGCACGTTTTTCACGGGCGGATGGCTTGGCTTTTTCTGATGGGCACGAAAGATTTCCCAACCAATCCAAAGCGAGGCGCCCACAAAAATCAGAAACAGCCACGCCAAAAAGCGACCGGATTTATTCCGGCCAGACGATGATTTGCCATTCTTACCTGAGCGACGCGCCACCCGGCTATTGAGCCATAAATGAGGGCGCGACCCAAGTTGATTCCATTACGGCAGCCACATTACGGCATCGGCAATAAGTCGCGCGGTCGCATCATACCCCACCCGGCTCGTGTTGATCACCAGATGATAGAGGGAGGGGTCGTTGATGTCGGCGTTGAAATAGGTTTTCAGAAAGCGGGCCCGGGCAGCTTCCTCTTCCAAACAGAACTTCCGGGCTTCGGCGGGCGTCTTGCGGTCGTCGCGGCAAATGCGTTCGATGCGGTCGTCCAAGGGTGCCACCAGCCGGACGTGCAGCACGTGCGGCAGTTTGGCGGTAACAATGTTGGCGCCGCGGCCGATCAGAATGACGCCGCCCAGTTCGGCCAGTTTCAGCAGGGTCTCGGCGGTTTGTTGCACGATGGTGCGGGTGGGCGGATGAACGCCAAAGATGTCGGCGAGGGTGTCATCAATTTCGGAGATGCGGTCTTCCGGCAGAAATTTGGCCAGGTAGAGCGGCAGATTGTGATCAGCCAGCACGCGGTCCATGAGCTCGCGGTCAAACACGGTCCAGGCGGTATTCTGCCGGGGAGCGTCGACCTCGAGCAGTACCGTCAACTTTTCCGCAACGTGCACGGCCCCGCAGCCGGCCTGGCGAGAAATGGTGACAGCGCGGCGCAGGGTGTGGTTCAGGGAGTCAGCCTTATTCGCGGACTGGCTGTTGATGAAGGAGAAACAACGGTCCAAGCTTGCATTCATATATCACCTCGTGGTTGATGAGGCAACATACGCCCATGCCGGTCAGAAACACAAGGGGCGGGAGACGAATTGATGCGGGCTAATGCAGAGGATGAGCGAGATCAGCCCTCGCGCATGAGCATTTCCTCGTAGGCGGAACCGATTTGATCCACCAGCGGCGACGGGGCGACGGGTTCGCCATCGAACGCCACTACGGGCACGATGCCATAGGCGCTTTGCGTGATGAAAATGCCTTCGCCATTGCGCAGGTGCTCGGGTTTGATGACGCGCTTGTTGGTCTCGAGCCCCAGCGACTGGCAGATTTCCAGAACAACCGCGCGGGTGATGCCGGGCAGCACGCCGCGGCCGGTGGGCACGGTGCAGATTTTGTCGCGATAGACCCAGAACAGGTTGCCGCTGGCGGCCTCGGCGACTTCACCATTGGTGTTCAGCAGCAGGGCTTCGTCCGCGCCCTGCGCTTCGGCTTCGGCGCGGGCGGCGACATTCCAGACGCGGCTGATGGTCTTGTAAGAGGAAAGCGTATCACTCGCCGGCACGCGGACGGACGAGGTAATGAGACTCCATTGCACGGGTTCATTGAGATCCACCGGCTGGAGGACATGCAAGGCCATGATCATGGTCGGTTTGTCGGCGCCTTTGGGAGAATAACCGCGGATGCCGATGCCCCGGGTGAGCGTAACGCGCAGGATGGCTTCCTTGACGCCGTTCATTTCGATGAGCTGGGCGGCGAACTTCTGAATTTCCTTGGGGGTGTAGGGCAGCTTGATTTTGAGGTAATCCGCCCCGCGGGTCATGCGTTCCAGATGCTGGGCAAAGCGGAAAGGGCGGCCATGGGCTACGCGCATGGTTTCAAATAGCCCGTCCCCAAGCAGCAGCCCGCGATCATTTACGGGGACTACGGCTTCGTGCTCGGGTACAAATTTACCGTTTAGAAAAACCTGCATTAAAATTCCTGCGTCCTATTGGTTTAGAGATACGCGAAAGGGTGCCCGGCGGCGAGAAAATTATTCGGAATTGAAAAAATTTGTTTGAATCGCGGCCAAAACCGAATACTTCTTACAGCCTGAAAACTGATCGATCAGCCACGTGAAACCAACCGACCTGCGGGGCATCCTGCAATACATACCGCAATTCCGGGAGAAGACCTTTATTCTCGCGGTGGACGGCGCCATTGTCACCGACGAAAACTTTGCCACCCTGCTGCTGGATGTGGCTGTGCTGCGCTCGCTTAGCATCCGGGTGGTGTTGATTCACGGGGCGGCCGCCCAGGTGAAATCGCTCGCGGCGGAACAGAACGTCGCGCCCTCCAATCTGGATGGCACCGGCATCACCGATGCCGCCACGCTGAAGCTGGCCCTGACGGCGGCCAACCGGCTGACCCACGAGATTCTCGAAGGACTTTCGGCGAACGATCTTCGGGCGGCGAGCACGAACGCCATTATCGCGCATCCCATGGGCATCATCCAAGGGGTGGATCATCTCTTTACCGGCAAGGTGGAACGGGTGGACACGGAACTGCTGCAGGCGCTGCTCGCGCAGGGGGTGGTGCCGGTGATTCCACCGCTGGGTTTTGACGGCGATGGCAAGACGTACCGGGTGAATTCCGATGGCGTGGCCGTGGCCGTGGCGGAGGCCTTAAAGGCCACCAAGGTGATTTATATCACGTCCAATGACGGGCTGATCCATAACGGCCAGTTGATCCGGCAATTGATTGTTTCGGAACTTCAGCTTTTGTTGCAAACCCAGACCGACGGTTTCACTCCGGAAATCCTGTCCAAAGCCCAGCATGCAATGGCAGCCTGCAAAGCGGGCATTCCCCGGGTGCATATCATCAATGGCAAAGTGGATGAAGGTCTGCTCGCCGAGGTGTTTTCCAACGAAGGCATTGGAACGCTGATTTACGCCAACGAATATCAGCAAATCCGGCTGGCCAAAAAGAAGGACATCCGCGCCATTCAGTTGCTGACCAAACAGGGCGTGGAAGCCTCCGAGCTGGTCAAGCGGACCCGGGCCATGATCGAGAAAAACCTGGCGGATTATTATTTGTTCGAAATTGATAAAAATCCGGTCGCCTGCGTGGCTTTGCACATTTATCCGGAGCAAAAAAAGGGCGAACTGGCGTGCCTGTATGTCAATCCCTCGCACGAAAACCAGGGCATCGGCCGGAAACTGATCCAGTTCGTGGAGAACAAGGCGCGGGAAATCGGGCTGACCGAAATCATCACGCTGTCAACCCAGGCGTTCACCTACTTTCAATCCAAGGGCGGTTTTGCCGAAGGCACGCCGGATGATCTGCCCCCCTCCCGCCGCGAAAAATATGATCAGAGCGGACGGAATTCGAAGGTGCTGATCAAAAAAATGAAGCAGGGCTGAACGGGGTTCAGGAAGCTGATTTCGCCTTGGCTTCCAAAAACCGGGTGTCCGATTCCGTTTCCACCGGCAGGGTGAAGGAAAATGCCGCGCCTTTGCCCAGTTCGCTTTTCACCCAAACTTCCCCGCCATGGGCCTGCACGATGTGTTTGACAATGGCCAGTCCCAGGCCGGTGCCACCCTGATCACGCGACCGCGCCTTGTCCACCCGGTAGAACCGTTCAAAAACCCGGGGCAAAGCCTCCGGCGGGATGCCCGGGCCGTCATCACAAACCTGGACTTCAATTTTGCCTCCGGCAAACGGACTGGCAGTGACCGCCACCCGGCCATTGAACCGGCCATATTTGATGGCATTGTCCACGAGATTGGCCACCACCTGCTCCACGCGATGAGGATCGGCATGTGCGACTAAGCCGTCGAGGCTGGCGGTAAGGGTGACACTTTTATTCTGCGCCCGGGCGCTTAAATCGGAAAACACCTTTTCAACAATGGCCGCGAGGGTTACAGGTTGCAGATCCAGTTTCACCCGGCCTGATTCCAAGGCGGAAATGATGAGCAGATCCTGAATCAGGAGGTCCAGCCGGTGACTGTTGCGGTCGATGATCTTGAGAAACCGTTCCGCCACCTCGGGATTGTGCATGGCACCATCCAGCAGGGTTTCGACGTAGCCTTTGATGAGGGAAAGCGGCGTACGCAATTCGTGGCTGACGTTGGCCACAAATTCCTCGCGGGTGCGCTCCAGCTGCTTAAGCCTCGTTAGATCGTGAAACACGAGGATGGTGCCTTCGCGTTCGCCGGCGGAATTGGTGATAGCTGCGGCATTGACCTGCAGCCAGCGGCCGCTCAATTCGGGGAGCTGCAATTCGTAATCCAGCACCTGCTGTTCGGTTTCCGCGCGTTTGACCAGGTTGTCCAGCTCGTGGATGCGCAGGGCTTCCACCACGGTCTTGCCGCGCAATTCGGTCTTCACGCCAAACAGGTTTTTAAAGGCGCGGTTGGCGAGGTGAATTTTGCGGTGACGATCAAGCAGCAACAGGCCTTCGAGCATGGAATTGAAGAGCACCTGCTGCTGCACCTTGGCATCCATGGTTACCTGCTGCTGTTTGCGTTGAAAACTCTCCATGTCGGCGGCCAGCCGCCGGCGCTGGTCGTCAAACCGGCGGCGCCACCATAAATGGAGGCCCACCAGCGATACCGCCAGAATCAATAGCCAGACGAACCACATGGGCAGAGCATACGGAAAGAGTGGCGGCGAAGAAACTTTTTTGGTGACAGCTGGCGGACAGCCATCCGCGCCGGGTTTGCCATCCAGGATCAACCAAGGCCTCAAAACAAAAAACGTGCGGACAATGACTTGTCCGCACGTTTGAAAAACCAGGGTGAATCAGGCCTTGACCGCGCGGCGGCGGGCCACCATTGCCAGACCCGCGAGACCGGCCATGGCAAACAGGGCGTTCATGCCGGGTTCCGGAGCCGAAACAACCAGCGGGTTCATCAAAGCCGTGTTGGTAATGACGGTTTGTGAGCCGGCAACATTGACAACTTCTTCGACCGGCACGCCGGGCAAATAGGGGCCGACGTCATTGGTATCAGAACCCCAAGCCGCCGTGCGAACGGTGTGGTTGTCCGATTCAAAGCCGCTGCCGGCATTGTCGGTGAGGGTGATCTTGTCAAAGGTGGTGCCACCCACGCCGTAAAAATTGATGAAGCCGAAAGGCTCGCCAGCATCCTGGCCCAGATGGCCCGGGGTAGGGTTGCCGTAATAGGTCCGTGCCAGCAAATCCATCAAGGATTGCGTGGTAAACTGGGCCACCTGGGTGCCGCCGTTGTAAAAGGTAAGGATGTTGGCACCGTCACCCGCCGACCACCAGAGACCAAAATAAGCGGCGGGCGTATTCAGGGTGAGGGTGTAGTTGGGCGTGTTTCCCAGCCCGGAACTGGCGGAAGCCACGGGATAGGGCGATCCGCTCGAATAACCGGAACCGGCGGCGCCGCCATATTGGTCGGCGTTAATCACATATAGCTGGTCATAGGTTCCCACCCCACTCCAGCCCACATTGGTCAGGTGGGTATAAGTGGAAAGACTGTTAAAATCATACATCGATGTATCGGCTAGGCTGGAATTGGTTGCCGTGGGCGCCTCGGCATAGGTCAAGACCATGTCGAAATTTTGCGCCCGGCTGACAACTATCATGCTTAGCACTCCACCGATGACCGCTAATTTTGCCAACTGATTATTTTTCATAACGGAATCCAACTGATTATCAATCGAATAAATGAACAATGAAGGTAGCAGTGAGGCGCGATTCCGTCAATTACGGTTTGACATTTAAAATGGACTCATTTGAAACATATAAACCACTTGATTCAAGCTGCCAGTCAATTACTTGGAGCGTTTTCAGCCGAGCGATTTTGTTCCAGACTGACCAAAATCAGCCGGCTTGCGCGGTCAATACACCCGGCGCTGGCTGGAGGGCAGGATGCCCAGTTCGTCGCGGTATTTGGCGATGGTGCGGCGGGCGATGGTGATGCCGCGCTCGGAGAGAATCTTCAGCACTTCCTGATCGGAAAGCGGCTTGGAGGGATTTTCCCCCCGGAAAATTTCCGCAATCATGTCTTTGACGCTGGTGTTGGACACGTTTTCGCCGGTGGCGGTGGCCAGACCGCCGGTGAAAAAGAATTTCATCTCAAACACCCCGTGCGGCGTCTCCATGTACTTGCCGGAGACGGCGCGGCTCACGGTGGTTTCGTGAACGCCCACCACTTCCGCCACCTGCACCATGGTCATGGGTTTCAGATGCGCCACGCCCTTTTCCATGAAGTCGTGCTGTCGTTTGACGATTTCCCGGGCGATGTTGAGGATGGTCTGCTGACGCAGATGGAGACTCTTGATGAGGTACTTGCCGGCACGGATCTTTTCGCGAATATAGGATTTCACCTCGGCGGAATTTTCGCCCTGGGCCATCAGGTCCTTGTACACGTTACTGATGCGCAAATGGGGAATCTGCTCCTCATTGGTGGTCACAATAAATTCGTCCCCGGAACGGTGCACAAAGACTTCGGGCGCGACATATTGTTCCGGTTCGGGCAGGAACGAATGGCCCGGCCGGGGGTCGAGCCGGCCAACACGTACCAAGGCCTCCTGCACTTCTTCCACCGGCTGGCCGGTGCCCCGGGCTATCTCGGGGATGCGGCGGCGGCCAAGCGCCTCCATAAAATCCCGCACGATCTGGTACTCCAGCGAATCCTGCCGGTCGTCGCGCTCCAGTTGCAGCAACAGGCACTCGCGCAAGTCCCGGGCGCAAATGCCGGGCGGGTCGAAGGTCTGGACCAATTTCAACACCGACCGGACTTTTTCCACCGGCAGGCTGGTGGCGGCGGCGGGCGCTTTGCCCGTGAGAAAATTCCACCGCTCCTTGAGGCACTGGCGACCCCGGCAGATGGCGGCCATTTCCTCCACCGTCGTCGTCACATAGCCGTGGTCATCCACGTTGCCGATGATCATCTCGGCAATATCGCGCTGTTCGCGCGTGAGTTGCGCCTCGCGGGCCTGATCCAGCAGGTGCTCCGCCAGCGAAGTGACGGAGGTCAGCGATTCAAACATGAACTGCCGGCGTTCCTCGTCCTCGGGAGAATTGTGGCTGGTGATGTTGCTGGGAGAAAAATTATCGCGCCAATCCTGATCTGCCTGTACCAGTTTTTCGAATTCGGCCTGAAAATCGTCTGCGGGTTCCTGGGGATCGGTGTTTTTTTCCGTGTCCCCGTCAAATTTGACGTCTTCGGGCGGCTCAGCCAGATCGGCCGTGGCGGGCAATTCATTGTCTTCGCCCGTATCGGTATCCGTGTCTTTTTCGCGCTGCTCAGCCTCCTGTTCGGGAACTTCTTCCAGAACGGGATTCTGCTGGAGCTCCTGTTCCACGAGGGCTTTGAGCTCCAAGGCAGGGGCTTGCAGCAGGGCCAGTGACTGCTGGAGCTGGGGGGAAAGCACCAGAGTCTGGGCCAGCCGTTGCGAAAGTTGCATTCCAGGTCCCATTGATGGGCGAGAACATAAATGAGGCCGAAAAAATCACAAGCAAAATGGCATGAAACTCGCTGTCAAAAAAACTTTCAAAGCAGTAATTACTGGATTTCGGAAACGAATGGCGGCATCTTTTTGATATGAAACTGATTCTCTCCATCCACAATCTGACCCTCACCGAGGCTATTGAAAAACACGTCTTGGATCAATTGGACAAGCTGGAGCATCTCGACCGCTGGGCCATTGACGCCCGGGTGACGCTGGAAAAAGATCACGAGGGCATTATCACCCAGAAATACGGCTGCTCCATCCGCTTGGGCGTTCGCGGACCGGACCTGTTTGCCGAAGCGCGTGAGAACGATCTTTATGTGGCCATTGACAACGTGATCAAGAAGATCCAGCAGCAGATCCGCAAACGTCATAACAAGGTAAAGGCGCAGAAACACACGCTGGGCGCACGTACCAAGCGCAGCCGTCAGGAAGCCGACAGCAAATGATTCTGCGGGCCAAAACGATTCTCCCCATCACCGCGCCGCCCATCGAGGACGGCGCGGTTTTCATTGTGGGGAACAAGATTCGCTCCGTGGCGCCGTGGCGCGACCTGCGGCCGCATCTGACGGGCAAAGTGCGCAATCTCGGGGAAGTCATCCTGCTCCCCGGGCTGGTGAATGCCCATTGCCATCTGGATTACACCGACATGGCCGGGCAACTGCCCCAGCCCAAGAATTTTACGGATTGGATTGGCTCCATGATCGCCGCCAAGTCCGGCTGGGGTTACTCGGACTACGCCCGCTCCTGGGTGCGCGGCGCCCATCAGCTATTGCGGACCGGCACCACCACGGTGGGCGACATCGAAGTAATCGCCGATCTGCTGCCAGAAGTCTGGGATACCACGCCGCTGCGGGTGTTCTCGTTTTTTGAAATGACGGGCATCCGCGCCAAACGCCTGCCAAAAGATATTCTCCGCGAAACCATGGAGCAGATCGAGCAGCTCCGGCATGCGCGTAATCGCGCCATGCTTTCGCCGCATGCCCCCTACTCCACCCTGCCCGAACTGCTGCAACTCACCGCCCGGGCAGCGAAACGGAAAAAAATGCTGGTGAGCGTCCACGTGGCCGAGTCCGTCCAGGAATTTGAAATGTTCCGGAACGCGCGGGGTGGGATGTTCCAATGGATGGGCCGGAATGAGCGGAATAACAGTGATTGCGGACTGGGTTCGCCGGTGGCCCATCTGGCCCGCAACCGGCTGCTCGGCGAAAACGTGCTGGCCATACACGTCAACTGCCTGGCGCGGGGCGATGCCACTCTGCTCGCCAAGAATAAGACCCATGTGGTTCACTGTCCGAGCAGCCACGAATATTTCCGCCACCCACCATTTGAGCGAGCGCGCCTCGCCAACGCGGGGGTCAATCTGTGTCTCGGCACCGACAGTCTGGCCACCACCCTCAAGTCCGGGCGAAAATTACCCGAGCTGGATATGTTTGCCGAAATGCGGGAACTGGCGAACCATGACCGGGAGGTTTCACCGGCGGAAATTTTGCGCATGGCGACGATCAATGGGGCGCGCGCCCTCGGCATGGCCGGCAAGATCGGGGAACTGTCCGCGAATGCGCAAGCGGACATCATTGCCATTCCGGCCAGCGGGAAAACGGAGCTGTGGGAATCGGTCATTGCCCACACCGGGCCGGTGAAGGCCAGTCTCATTGACGGGCGCTGGGCAATTCCGCCGCAGTAAACTTATACATCAAATTTGATGTTGAATGATTATAGAATTCAACGTAGAGATTATGAGACAGCGAACGGAGGTTCGCCGGTTCGGGCGTTTCTTGACGAACTCAAAGCCAGCGATCCCGGTGACTTTGCGGCGGTGTTGGCTGGTTTGGCAAAATTAAAAAATCGCCAGTATCACCGCGAGCCGCTGACCAAGGCGCTTGAGGAAGGGCTGTTTGAACTGCGGCACGTCGACAATTTAAACACCCGCGTCCTGTGGTTTTTTATGAAAGGCCGCCGCATTATTGCCGTGCATGGCATCCGGAATAAAGGACAGTCCATCCCGACACGCGACCTCGACACGGCGCGCGCCCGGATGCTGGACTGGCAGAATCGCTCTGAAAAATGAAAACGAACTTTGACCAATATCTTGCCGAGCAGATGAATGACAACGGTTTTGCGGAACGCTTTGAGAAAGCGGGCAAAGCTTGGGATGTCGCTTTGCAAATCGTCGCGCTACGCGAAGAAGCCGGTTTTTCCCAAAAAGACCTTGCTCGCAAGTTAAAAACGTCCCAGCAGCAAATCAGCCGCCTTGAATCACCGGCTTACGAAGGCCATTCGCTGCGGATGTTGCGGCGCGTTGCCGAAGCCATGGGCGCAACCGTTCATATTGTTTTTGAATCCGGCGCCAACACAAGTTCCCGCCTGCTGCCAGTGTCCCCGGCGTCTGGCCGGGTTGGCAAAAAATGCCGTACCTGATTGGCGATTGTGCCAGCGGGCAAATTTCAACCTCAATTCCCGGTATTTTATG
>CAIJGS010000393.1 GCA_903820285.1 uncultured Verrucomicrobia subdivision 3 bacterium
AGTAGCGTTTGGCGGCCTGATCTTTCGCAGCCACAAACAGACCAATTCCGCCCGCCGTGTTAAAAATCTCGATAAACTTGCCCATGGCCGCAATCAGCAAGATTTTCCCGATGCCTTGACGCTGGCAGCCTTTGGCTACCGCCAACCGGCCCAGCCGGACACCAGACACATCACGCGGCAGTTTTTTCGCCTCTCCCGGCGCCAGGGATTCTGACTTTAGCTGGCAGAGGTTGAGCGAGAAATAGCCAAGAATGGGTTTGGGCGGGGCGGCGGCCTCATCCACCAAAACAAAGGTGCGCGAGATGCCGCGCTCCGCGTGTTGATGCGCCGTTTGCTTGAGAAACAGATTGAGGGGCTCGCTCCCGCAGTCAAATCCGTCCCGGTCGTGCGACTTCGCAAGCAGTTCAATTTTACGCACGCACCGTGCCCTTGAATGCTTTGACCGCGTCCTTCAGACGCTTGTTGGGTTTGGGCGGGTTGTCCAGCAGGGCAAGCACCTTTTGCGCGTCCTGCTGCGAAAGCCGAATGACCGACTCACGCTCAATCACACGTTGCGCTTCCAAATAGGCGGTTTGGACGACGAATTGATTGACCGTCGCGCCCAAAAGCTCCGCCGCCTGTTCCAATGTGTCTCGCACACTGTCAGATACGCGAGCCGTAATCCGCTTGCGAGGCTGCTCCACTACATGTTCCATGCCCATACGGTGCCACTTTGGCACCGGCCTGTCAATCGCGTGTAGAGGTTATAGGGTGCAGGACAAAATTCTTCTTTGGCGGAGCGCGGCTGTGTGCGATAGCACCAGCCGCAGCAATGTCCGAACGTTCAGCCGCGCCGGATTGTTCCTCGCGCCCGTTGCAATCCACGTTGCTGCGGCTGGTCTCCGACACAGCCGCGCTCCGCCCAAGGGGGCGAAATTTGAAACATCCAACAACCAATATCGAACGCCGGAAGAGGCGCGTGGCAGGTCGGCCAACTCACTGCTTTGGCCGCTTCATCGTGTACTCAGTTTGGGGTTGCCCAGTGGCGTCGGTGTACTTGTTGAAACCCGCAACAATCCATCCCTTGTCTGCCATCTGATTTGCTTCCGCGTTGTTCGCTGCCTCCTGATACTCCCATTTCGTGCCAGCCTGTCCATGGTTGGTGGTGCAACCGCCGCCTGGAAACAATGCGCCGGTCGCGATTATGAGTGCGAACGATTTCTTCATGGTGTGATTTAACACTGAATCGCATGAATGGTTTCGGCCCGGCCTGTTTAACCACGAATTGACAAATGAACACGGATGAGGGTCACTCCCTTTCAGAGCGGGTGAAATATGGGTGGCGGATACCCAGGCCTGCGCTCGCGGACTGCTCCCGCCTGGGCTATAACCTTGCGGGCCCGACGGGGCAGTGGGGATCCATGGCAGCGGCTGACAGGTAAAGGTATGATTTGTTTCCGCCCTTACCTGCCGGCAACCGCCGGGCGTGGCGTGGCGGGTTGCGCTGGAATGGTTAGCGTGACGGGCGTCAGACCATCGGCGCGCGCGGTGAGTTTGATTTCGCCCGGTTCCTTGGTGGCTTGAACGATGATCTGCGCGAGGCCGTTGAACAGGCTGCGCTGCCATTCTGGTGCGCGGTTTTCAGCGGGCAGGTAAACATCCGGTTCGTGCGACGATGGGTCGCCGTTGCCGACACCGAGGATCTTGCCCGGTCCGGTCAGTTCAAAATGGACATGGCTCGAGGCATCCGGCACGGGGCGGCCTTGGGCGTCGGTGACGGAAACGGCGATGATGGCGACATCCTCGCCATCGGCCTTTAGCGTGGCTTGGCTGGGGGTGAGCTGGACGGCTTGGGGCGCGCCGGTGGTTTTGGTTTTATCCGTGATGATTTCCTTGCCGCCGGTGTAACCCCGAGCGAGCAGAATACCGGGCGCATACTTTACCTTCCATTCCAGGTGGAAGTTTTTGACCGTCTTTTTCCGGCCCTGGCTCACGCCGTTGAGGAAGAGTTCCACTTCCTCGCAGTTGCTGTGCGCCCAGACTTCAATCTCCCGTCCTTCCTGGCCTGGCCAGTTCCAGTGGGGCAGCAGGTGCAGCACGGGATGATCCGACCACCACGCTTGATAATAATAGAAATTGTCCTTGGGAAATCCGCAGATATCGAGGATGCCGAATTGCGAGCTGACGGCGGGCCAGCCGAACGGTGTTTCCTCGCCGCGATAATCAAAGCCCGTCCACTGGAACTGTCCGGCGATGTATGGCCGCGCGGCATAGTAGGGCCAGGATTCCTCCGCGAGCAGGCTCCAGTCGGCCTTGTTCACGTCGTAGGCGGTCAGGTGCTGGTGTTCGCGGTCCTGGACGTAAACGCCGCGCGTGGAAAATGTGCTGCCATCCTCGGTGGACACGGACGGCTTGTTGGGAAACTGGCGGTGGTATTGATCGGTGTTGCCATGGGAGTAGTAATTGAAGCCCATCACATCAATGCTCACGGAAGTGCCCCCGCCCCAGCCGCCGCTGTCGGCGGCGGTAAAGCGGCGGGTTGGGTCAACCTGCTGTGCGAAAGTCTGCATCGTCTGCGTGATGCGCGTGCCCTTGTCAGCGCCTTCAATGCTCCATTCCTCGTTGCCGAGCGACCAGATGATGACGCTGGGATGATTGCGGTCGCGCACCATCAGCCGCTTGAGTCCGTCGAGCTGCTGCGGGTTGATGCCATACTCGCGGTTTTCATCCATGACCAGCAGGCCGAGGCGGTCGCAGATATCGAGCAGTTCGGGGGTGGGGGCGTTGTGGCTGGTGCGGATGGCGTTTGAACCCATCTTCTTCAACTGTTCCAATCGGAATTCGTTCACGCCGTCGGGTAGGGCCGCGCCGATGCCGGCATGATCCTGATGGTTGCAGGTTCCCTTCAACTGGACGCGCTGGCCGTTCAGATAAAACCCGCTATTCGCGTCCCAGCGCAAGGTGCGGATGCCGAACGACGTTTCGTAACGGTCCACAATCTTATCGCCCTGGCAGACGGTGGTGATGAGCCGGTGCAGAGCAGGTGTTTCGCATGACCAGAGTTTCGGGTGCGACACGCCGAGCACGGAGGAAAACTCGCGGGATTCGCCGGGCGCGAGGGCCAGTTTCCGGAGCATGCCGGTGGCGGCGGATTTGCCATCCGCGTCCAAAATGGTCTGGCGGATTTCAAACGTGGCATTCGTCGGTTGGTCGTTGTTGATGGTGACGCGGGCGGTCACATCGGCGGAATTTTTCTTCACCTCCGTGGTTACGAATGTTCCGTACCGGGCAACGTGCAACGGCGCGGTTTTGGCCAGCCAGACGTGGCGGTAGATGCCGGCACCCTCGTAAAACCAGCCTTCTTCGAGGGTGGCATCCACGCGCACGGAGATGGTGTTGTTGCCGCCATAATTGAGATAATCACTGATGTCGTAGCTGAAGGGTAAATAACCGCTGGCTTCACGGCCGAGGTAAAAGCCATTAACCCATACCTGCGAATCGCGGAAGGCGCCGTCGAAATCCACGGTGATGCGGCGGCCCAGGTCGGCGGCGGGAATGGCGAACGACTTACGATACCAACCAACGCTGCGTTCGGGAAAGTTTTTGCCGATGGCCTTGTAGCCGTGGCTGCCGCTGCCGCGTTCATCAAACGGGGCCTCCACGGCCCAGTCGTGGGGAAGATCCAATTTGCGCCAGCTGCTGTCATCGAAGCCCGCAGCGGCCGCGCCCCGACCGTTGCCGGCCTTGGTGAGGTAATTGAACATTTCGCCGGCGGGCGCGGGATCGAAATCTCTGGCCGGATCGGTCGCGTGGCCGAAGGCAAAGCGCCAGCCGGCGTCCATCAACAATTTTTCACGCGGCGAATTGGTTTGGGCAAGCGAAGAAAGGGTTCCCAGCAGCAGGGCGAGGACAAAGGTCAGGCGGAGGTGTCTCATGTACGGTTTTTGAATGGGCACAGCATGGCCAATTTGGCCGCGTTTGTCTTGTCATGAAAACAAACGAGCCGGAGGGGGGAGCGCGAGTTGTCCTAACTCTTAGCGGGTTGCCAGCCCGGTGGGCGTGGATGATACATGCTGCCTGGACTGGCGCGTGCTGCGGTTTGAGACAAACCGCGCTCCGCCGGAGGTGTCAGCGTGCGTCAGCTTGTGCCGCAGTGTCGGGGGCGAACACGGCGTAGCTGTGCGGCGGCAGGCGGGTGCCGAACGAGACGCGTTCTTCTGTGTTTTCGTTCCGCCAGTTCCAGCTGCGGGGTGGCGGCAGTTGGCCTTCCAGCGTTTCGCCGGTGACGAGGTTTTTTAATTTGGCCGCATTTCCGAGCGTAGAAATTTTCACATCGGCTGCGGTGTCCGAAAAGTTTTGCACGATGAAGGCGCCGTTGTCATAGGCGAAGAGGGCCACTTGCGCCGGGCCATCCAGCCGCACGGGAAATCCGCGCAGGAGATAATTTTTAACCGCGTCGGTGACTTCCGGCGGGAGGGCGTAAAGATCGCTGAAATTGTCCGGCATGGTCCAGATGTAAAGCGTGCCGAGCGAGTAACGGTTCAGCAGCAGGAGCGGGAAGCTGTTGCCGTTGGCTTCGGCGCGCACGAGCGACCAGGAGTCATTGGTGAGGAAATCAATTTCGGGGAAGAGCACGTCATGGTTCGTGCCGGCGTCGAGGGTGGTGAAATCGCCCGCGCCGAAACCGCCGGCGTATTTGTGAGCAAGAAATTTGCGGGCTGTAACGCGGATTTCGGCGAGGTCTTCAATCCCCCGGTCCTGCAGGGCGTGGAGCAGGCCGGAGGTAATGAGCACGGATTTGCCGGCGCGTAACTGGCCGGTGATTTTGGCGACGATGTCGGGGTCGGCTTTGGCGGATTCGGTGAGCAAGACGAGGCTGGCGTTCGTGGGAAAGTCCGGGTGGAGGTCAATGGGAATGCCCAGGTTGCCGAGGTAATTATGAAGGAATTCATCGCCGCTGCCGGACGGCGGACGATAACTGGCAATGCCGATGGGATTGCCCAGCCGGCCGAGAAATCTGTCGGCCTGTTCCAGCGAATACCCGGCGACGCGCGCCCAGGTGGGGGCGGGAATGCCGTTGGTCATTTCGGACACATTGAAGCTGGTTGGCAGCGTTTCCCAGGCGGTGCGGTCGCCGGTTTCAAACGGCCGCGTCATCGCCGACCACTCGAAAACGGTGAACTCATGCGCCTTGGCAAAAAGCGTGTCCCAAACCTGTTCGGCGTACCGGTCGAGATACCGGAGGCTGTAAGTGTCCACCCAGCCGCCGCCGTTGCGGCCCGGCGCGATGTTCTCGAAGTAGCGGATGATTTCGTAGCTTTCGTATTGCTGCAAATGCTGGTCGGTGATCACGGGATCGCGCGTTTCGGTGCCGGTGTGGATGCCGTCGAAAATGGCCGGTTCGCGTGCGAGGTCATAGCCGGAACCCCGGAAATGCTCATACCAGTTCGGGAACTTGACGACCATTTTCACCTTGGGATTGACGGCTTTGGCGGGTTTGACGAGCAGGTTTTCCGCCGCGTCATCCATCAATTCCAAACGGAACTGCATCCAGCTTTTGCCGCCTTTGGCGGCGATGTCGGAATCATTTTTCGTGGTGACGAAAAAGAAGTCGTCCTGGATGACTTCATCGAAATGTCTGGCCGCGAATTCCGCGGCACTTTTGATGAAGGCACGGTCGGCCGGGTCGGTATAGCAAAAGGATTGAAACTGTCCGCCGATGTTTCTTTCGGACAGCGCCATGCCGCCGGCGGTCCGCACGCCGCGGTCATTAAAGAACTTTTTAACTCGCTCGGCCAAATCATCGGAGAGCAGCCGGCGATCGCGCTGCACTTCGATGTACACCTTGTCCACCTTTAACTGGCGGCTGATGCAATCCCAGTCGGACTGGAGCTTGTGCGGGTTTTCAAAGCTTTGGACGACGTTGACGGGGATGTAAACGGCGACGGAAAAGTTGGTGTAATTGCCAGCGCGGCATATCAGCGTGGCGCTGAGCAGTGTGGCGGCGAGCAACCATTGCTTTTGAAGCTTCATATTCAACGAATTTCCCCGGCGGAAATGGTCCAGGCGACTTTTCCGTTTAGCGGGTCGGTGTCCAGATTGAATTTATCGCCGGACTTGGTAACGGTGACCTCGTGCGCCGCGCTGTCGCCGGGCAGGAAGACCAGGCCCTTGGCGGCAGAAGCATCTTTGGCGTAAACGCGCAGTTCCAGCTTCGACCAGTCCAGCTGCGCGGTGCTTTGCGCCAGCGAAATGTGAGGCAGCACGGTGCCGTCGCGGACGAGGATAATTTCCGGAATTGCGCCGGCTTCGATGGTTTGCCAGCCGCCGGCATAGGCTTTGCCGGACTGATAATCAATCCACGCTCCCGGCGGCAGATAAACGGCGCGCGAAGATTCGTTTTTGTGCAGCAGCGGTGCGACCAGCAGGCTGGAGCCATAGAGGTATTCGTCGTCCACCAGCCAGGAGCCGGGGTCATCGGGGAATTCCACAAACAGCGCGCGCACCATCGGCAGGCCGTGTTCGGAGGAATCCTTGGCCTGGGCGTAGACGTAGGGCATCAGCTGGTATTTCATCCCGTCAATCGTGCGGAATTTGTCCATGAATTCGGTGCCGTAGAGCCACGGTTCCTTGGGCGCGATGCCGTGGCAGCGGCTGTGGGAGCTCAGCATGCCAAAGGCGAGCCAGCGGGCGAACAGGTCTTTGTCCATGTTATCCACCGATGTGGCGGTGAAACCGCCGACGTCGTGGCTCCAGAATGAAAAGCCGGAGAGGCCAAATGAAAGACCACCGCGCAGTTCCGCGGCCATGCCGGCGTCGGTGCTTTCGGCATCGCCACCCCAGTGGATCGGATAACGCTGGCTGCCTGCCCAGGCGCTGCGCGCCCAGATGATGTTGTCACCGGTGGTTTGTTTCGTGATGTCCGCCACGGCTTTATTGTAGCGGAGGGGGAAGAGGTTGTGTTCGTAGAATCCGGTGCGGCCATTGGCCCAGATGCCGTTGTTGGGCGCCGCTTCGCCAAAATCCACCTTGATGGCAGAGACGCCTTGATTCAGCAGGGCGGCCAGTTTCCCTTGATACCACGCCACGGTTTTGGGATTGGAGAAATCCAACACGGCGTCTTCGTAGGGCAGGTTTCCCTTGGCGTCGCGGACGACGAGGTTTTGGGCCACAAGTTCAGGGAACAGTTTGTTTTTGGGCACAAAATAGGGCAGCTGCCAGCAGGAGACGCGAAAGCCTTCGCTTTTCAAGTCGGCGAGCATTTTTTGGGGGTCGGTGAAACGGGTTTTGGAGAACTCATAGTCGCATTGCCAGTCGGTTTCAAACCAGCCGGTGTCGAGGTGGAGTACGTCGCAGGGGATCTTGTTTTCGCGCAGGGTGGCGGCGATATCGCGCACTTGTTTTTCAGCGTTATAGGTGCAGCGGCTCATCCATAGGCCAAAGGACCACAGCGGGGGCAGGGGAGCTTTGCCAGTGAGTTTGGTATATTCATCCAGGATTTCCTTGGGCGTGCCGAGGAAGACGAACAGGTCCAATTCGTCGTCGCCGATCATCATCGAGTTCAGACCGCTGAAATCGTGGCCGAAATCCAGGGTGACTGGCGTGGATGTGTGGAGGAACATGCCATAGCCGCGGTTGCTCATGAAAAACGGTACGGGCTTGTAAACACCGGGGTTTTCGATGCCGTTGGCGTCGTCGGTCCAGAGCACGAGTTTTTGCCCGCGCTTGTCGAGGCTGGTGAAAGATTCGCCGGTGCCGAACAGTTTTTCGCCGGGGGCCAGGGTGAACGCTGCGTTATAGCTGCGCGAATAATCCGCCGCGCGGCGGACGAAGGAAAACGGCAGCACCGGGCTGAAGGTGGACTTGTTGTCGTCGGCGTGGTCGGTGGCGGTCAGCAATTTGCCGGCGGCGTCGCGGATTTCAATATGGAAGGGCTTATCCCCAATGGTCACGGAACCGGCGGAGCTGGTATAACGGTGGCCGCCGGGAATTTTTTCATATTTCCACGAATTATCCTGCGGCACTTCGCCGGCGAGCATGAGTTCCGGCTGCGGGGCATGTGTCTGCGGCCCGCTGGCCATTTTGATGCGCAAGGCACGGGGCGAAACGAATTCAACGGAAAACGGCAGCGCGGGATTGGCGGCGTACTCGTTTTCGGGAAACTCGTTGGGCGGGACGGGCGTGATGAGCGACAAGTCGTTGTCGAAGGCATGCCGGACGCGATACTGCGCACGCTGGTAAACAATGGTTCCGGCGTGCGTTTCCGGATTGAAATCACCCAGATGATCCGCCAGGTAGTAGGAATTTTCCAGCGCGCGGAAGTCGCCGCTGACGTCCACGGGATCGTTCAACAGTATGGGGGCGGCGGCGTGGGCGGCAGCGGCGAGGCAGACCAGCCCAGCGGTGACACAGGATTTAAAAGCAATCATGTCGGTATAAAATTTTTGCGGTGACAATTGACAATTTTTGCCGATGCCGGTGGTTTTGTCTTGTCGTTAAAATGAATGAGCCGGCGGCAGCTTTTGGCTTGCAGCTTTTGACCGGCTGCGGCCAAACTGCGGTGATGTCCCCATTTGTTGCCAAAATAATGACAGCTTTCCGGTTCTTGACCGTTTTGGCGGCATTTACATCGTTTCCTGCACTTGCCGGCGGGGCGCCGAACTATTTCACCCGCACCTGGCAGGTCGAGCAGGGGCTCCCGCAAAACAAGGTCACGGCCGTGGTCCAGACGCGGGACGGATATTTGTGGGTTGGCACCTACAATGGACTGGCGCGGTTCGACGGCGTCCGGTTTACCGTTTTCGATGAAAATAACACGCCGGAACTCCACAGCAGCCGCATTACGAGCCTGTTTGAATCGGCTGACAGCACGCTGTGGATCGGCACGGAGAGCGGCGACGTTTTGCAATTCAGGGACGGTCGGTTCACCGGGGTGCCATTGCACGTCAACTGGAGCGGCGGAAAAATATACGCCATCAGCGCGGATAACGCGGGCGACATTTGGCTGCTCAATGAGGCCGGCGAACTGGCCCGCGTGCGCGATGGCAGGCTCCTGTTGCCGGTCGCGGGCAGCGTCACCAAGGTGGTATCGCTCGCGCGCGGAGAGGATGGGACGATTTGGGTTGAGCGTGAGGGGGTTGTTTCCGCTCTCCAGGACGGGCGCTTGACCGTCGAAGTGTCCACGAACGATTATGTGCAGGGCATTTGCGCCGCCCGTGGCGGCGGGTTTTGGGTTGCTTGCAACAGCGGCATTCGAAAATGGAAGGATGGTCACTGGATGGCCGATCTGGGCATCGCACCGTGGGGGTGGGATGTCGTGGCGAACTTGGCGGAGATCTCCGCCGGGGTGCTGGTGGGGGGCACGTCGGGTGACGG
>CAIJGS010000394.1 GCA_903820285.1 uncultured Verrucomicrobia subdivision 3 bacterium
CACGATAACATTTTTCGGCCTCGGCATATTTGCCACGCTGAAAATAAACATCGCCCAGGCGGTAATGGTGGTAGGCATTCTCGAGCTGATGGATTTGGGATTTGAGCTCCCGGATGCGCGCCCGGCTTTGGGTACCGGGCAGCTCAAAGCCGGTGGCCTTGGCCGTGTCAACATTCAGAAAATAAATGAACGCCGCAAGGCCCCAGCCGATAAAAATAAAGACCGCCCAGAGCCAGTCCCGCTGGCGCACGGCGTGAATGAACATCCACAGCTGAAACCCGGTCATCAATAATACCAGCGGGTTAAGCAGCAGCCAGCGCAGGCTTTCCAAGTCTGTCGGCAGCGAAAAAATCATGGCGCAGACTAACCAGAGACGCGCTGACAGGCAACCGGGTTTTACCGTCGGGAGGGCCGTTCTTAACTGTCAGCTTGTTTTTGGGCCGGGTTTTCTTAACAATCTGTCCGCCGCATGAACCAGACACTCATCATCGTGCCGACTTATAATGAGCGGGAGAACTTCCCGCGCATGGCGGAAAAACTGCTGTCGCTGCCGGTGGCCATGGATGTGCTGGTGGTGGATGACAATTCCCCGGACGGCACGGGCAAACTGGCGGATGAGATGGCGGCGAAGCATCCGCAAATCAAGGTATTGCACCGCACCGAAAAGAACGGTCTGGGCCGTGCCTATATCGCCGGATTCAAATGGGCGCTGGAACACGGCTATGAGTTCATCTTTGAGATGGACTGCGATTTTTCCCACGATCCCAATGAAATCCCCGCCTTCCTGAAGGCGGCGCAAAATGCTGATCTCGTGCTCGGCACCCGTTACCGGGGCGGCATCCGCGTGATCAACTGGCCGCTGAGCCGGCTGATTTTGAGCCGGTTTGCGGGTATCTACGTCAATTGCGTGACCGGCATGCCCATTTCCGATCCCACGGGCGGATTCAAGTGCTTCCGCCGCGAGGCGCTCAAATCCATCAACCTGGATGAGGTCCGCTCCAACGGGTATAGCTTTCAGATTGAGATGACCCACCGGCTCTGGCGGCAGGGTTTCACCGTGGCGGAGGTACCGATCATCTTCACCGACCGCACCGAGGGCCAGTCCAAGATGGCCGGGGGCATCATCAATGAAGCCTTTTGGATGGTTTGGTGGCTCTGGCTGCAAAATGGCCTGCGCCGCTCCCCCCGTGCACGCGTGGCCGGCCCGCGTAAAAACCCGTGACGGACCGTGAACGTTTTCCCGGGGAAAGCGTCCAAGTCACGATGGTTTTAATCCAATGAAAATCAAAGTTTTGCTGGCGACGCTGCTCGCTGGCGCCCTTACCACCCTCACCAGTCATGCCGTCATGCCAAAGGCAGGTGAGGTCGCCCCGGCTTTTGAGGGTCAGGATCAGGATGGTCACACGGTAAAACTCGCCGATTTCGCCGGCAAAAAACTGGTGCTGCTCTATTTTTACCCCAAGGACAATACCCCGGGATGCACGGCCGAAGCCTGCGGTTTCCGCGACCGCATGAGCCATTTCCAAACCAATAATCTCGTCGTGATTGGCGTGAGCTTTGATTCGCTGGAAAACCACAAGAAATTCATCGCCGAACATCAGTTGAATTTCCCGCTCCTCGCCGATCCGGATGGCAAAATTGTGACGGCCTACGACGCCAAAATGTCGTTTCTTAAAATGGCCAAACGCGTGAGCTTCCTGATTGGCACGGATGGCAAGATCCTGCACGTGACCGATTCGCTGGATCCCCAGAAGCATTTCAAGGAAATCCAGGCCGCCCTCGAGGCGCTGCCAACCGCGCCTAAAAGTTAATTTCCACCCAGGCCGCCCCGCAGATTTGATTGTCTGCCCGGCGGTAATGTTACAGACTGCGGCCATGTCAAATTCCATGAACTGGCCGGTGGCAGATTTTACGATCCAGGAACTCATCAACCTGAACCCGCAATTCGCGGAGGCAGCGGTCAGAAAATCACTCTCTGACGGCATCACCGCCAAAAAGATTGTGCAAACCCAGAAGGGCGACAAGAAGGTTAAAGGCAAGTTCAAGGTCATCAAGCCCATGTGACGACTCTGGTTCTGCGCCAACCGTTCCGGCCACCGCCATGAAACTGTTCACGTCAGACCTTGTGATTTATGTCTGGTTTCTGTCGGAACTGGCCTTGGCCCTGTGGAAACGATCCCGGACCAACGCCACCTCACATGACAGCGGTTCGCTGGGCCGGATCTGGCTGGTAAATACCGTGGCAATCACACTGGCGGTGACCGCCGCCTATCGCGTGCATGATTGGTACCTGCCAATCAACCGGCACACCGCCTTTGCCATGATGTGGGCGGGCCTGATCTTTCGTTGGTATGCCATCATTCATCTGGGACGGTTTTTCACCACCAACGTGGCCATCGCCAGTGATCAGCACGTGGTGGACACCGGCCCGTACCGATTCATCCGGCATCCGAGTTACACCGGCGTTATGATCGTCCTGCTGGGCCTTGGTCTGAGCCTGGGAAACTGGGTCTCGCTGCTGCTGGTCGTCATCCCCTGCTACGCGGTGCTGCTGTGGCGCATCCGGATCGAAGAACAGACGCTGCTGGCCGGGTTGGGTGAGCCATACCGGAATTATATGCAGCGGACCAGACGGCTGGTTCCGTTCATTTACTGAACCTTGACTGAATTATGACGCCTGCCTCTAACATTGAAGCCGTGGTCCAACGTCAATTTGAAGCCTACAATGCCCGCGATCTGGACGCGATGATGGCGACTTACGCCGACACGGCCTGCCAGTTTGAATTTCCCGCCACCTTGCTGGCCAGTGGCGCCGCCCAAATCCGGGAACGGTTTGCGACCCGTTTTGCTGAACCGAATCTCTTTGCCCGGCTCTTAAACCGCATCGTGTCCGGGAACACCGTCATTGACCAGGAAGAGGTGACCCGCACTTTTCCGGAAGGAGCGGGCCGGCTGGAATTGGTGGCCATTTATCGCGTGGAAGCCGGAAAAATCAGCCAGGCCTGGTTTATACAGGGGACCAAAACCCTTGATATCAGTGCTTGATATCACATCGGCGAGCTTGGCCAGACTGGCGGTAACTGTTTATTGGGAAGCGGGTGCCAACTGGTGTACAGGGGGATAATCATATATTACTTGCCAAGGGTGGCCGGTTATGAAAATTTTCCATTGGTTTTGGGTCATTCTTAAATTACTGATAGTTACTGATAGGCTGGTTTTATGAAAACATTCCATTTTTTTCCGGTTGGCACGATTTTGGCCCTGGCAACACTGACGGGCACCGGGTGCCGGACGGATTATGGCGTGGGCAGCCCATATCAACCCGGCCCAACGGCTGGCAAGGCCATCGGCACCGGCGTGGGCACGGTGGCAGGCAATGCCGCCGGCTTTGGCGTAGGCGTGGTGCAAGGCACCGCGGCGGGCGTGGCCACCACCTTCGACCCCAGCTACCACATGGTCCGCTATTGGCGCACGGAAACCACCGCCGATGGCCGCACCATCCAGGTGCCCTATGATGTGCTCGTGGATCAATACGGCCGCCCGGTAAAGGCCCCCGCGCCCACGGGCAACCCGCCCCCGCCGCCGGCTGCTCCCAATACCAACAAATAATAATCCCGTTCCTTGGACCGGTTTGATTATTGCTCATTTATGAAGAAAAACCTCCTTCTTCCCCTGATACTGGCGGCCGGCTTTTGTGCCGCCGCCGGGCGCGCCCAAACCAATCCGATCGAGTCGGATGCCAACCTGAAGAATACCACCACCCACTTCGTCGTAGAACGGCAGGTGATTGAAACCACCAAAACCTACCAGCAGGACACGCCCAAGGATACCCAGCGCAAGATTGCCATTATTGTGGAAAATCGCGCCGCCGCCGGCCTGAATGACAAAGTGGCTGTGCTCGAAGATCTCGTCACCAGCCGGGTCGCCGGCAAAGGGTTGTCGGTCATTTCGCGCGATGTGGTCACGCGGTCCCTGAAAAATTATGCCACGGGCAACAACTCTAACGGAGAATTGAATGCCGTGGACCAGGCGCTAGAGAGTGGCACCACCGCCCTAAACCTCGCCCAAACCTTGGGCGCGGATTATATTCTTGTTCCCGCCATCACCAGCCTCGGCTCGGAAACCAAAACCTACAATGGCAATGGCATTGCCACCGTGAATGTCACCCACCGTCTGCGCGTGACTTACAAAATCGTGGACACCGGCACCGGCGGGGCCGTGCGGGGCGACACCGTGATGGCCGAGAAGACCACCCGCCAGACCGCCAACGTCCAGACGGAAGATACCGATGTGCTCAACGACTTGCTGGATGACGCCGCCCAGCAGCTCGCCGATACCATCGTCCAAACCGTCGGCACGCTGGCCGCCACCACCGCCAAGGCGGATCAGGTGACGTTCCGGGTCAGCTGCACGCTGGCCGATCCGCAGAACCAGCCGGTCACCATCCCCCCGCTTTACCTCACCACGGATAACACCGTGGTGCTGACCAATTTGCCGGTGCCGGTTCAGGCGCTGGATGTGACCGTGGAACTGGATGGTGTCGTGCTAGGCTCCGCCCCGGGTGAATTCAAGGCCCGCCCCGGCCTCCATAAAATCCGCCTGACCCGCGAAGGGACGGGCACCTGGGAACGCACCATCAACGTGAGCGAAGGTCAGGCCCTCCGCGTGGCTTTGCAATTGACTGCCGACAGCTATGCGCGCTGGACGGCGACCACCTCATTCTTGGCGGACCTGGTCAACGGCAAGAAACTGACCGACGCCCAGGTGAAAGTCTATGAAGGCCTGGCCAAGTTTTTAAGCGAAAGCCATTACCGCGTGGACACCAAGGAAAACCTTCAATTTCATAAGAGCCTGCTTTAACCTCATTGCATCTGATATTTTTGACGACCATGAACAAATCCCTTTTCAAAACCGGTCTGACCCTGATTACCGCCATTGCGCTGCCCGTGCTGGCCTATGCCCAGGAAAAAGCCACCATCGCCATCGCCTCCATCAAACCCACGCCGTCGCTGGCCAGCGCCCTGCGCCCGGATAAAAAGTCCTCGCTTGACCGCATCGTCGAATCGCTCGACAGCCAGCTGGTGGATCGCATCAGCGCCACGCGGAAATTTGACGTGGTGGGCCGCACCGACCTGAACGAGGTGCTGAAGGAACAGGATCTCGGCGCCTCCGGCAACGTGGATGCCAAGACCGCCGCCAAGGCCGGCAAGCTCGCCGGGGCCAAATATCTGCTCGTTGCCACCGTGGACGACTTTCAAGATTATGTGGAAACCGCCACCTTTGAAGGCACCGGCCGCACCGCCACCAAGCGCGTGTTCCGTTTCTCCATCGTCGGCAAAATCTATG
This sequence comes from uncultured Verrucomicrobia subdivision 3 bacterium, assembly GCA_903820285.1. Taxonomy (GTDB): domain Bacteria; phylum Verrucomicrobiota; class Verrucomicrobiia; order Limisphaerales; family UBA11358; genus UBA11358. The sequence continues at coordinate 5,347 of CAIJGS010000394.1, forward strand.
ATTCCTCCACCGGCAAGCTGCTGGAATCCGCCAATTACCAGACCGGTAACGACGAGTTCAAGCAGATCCAGCAGGAACGCAGTTACTCCGTGAAGGACGGCGAACTGAGCGATGAAATGATGGTCGCCGTGGCGCAAACCTCCGCCACCCGCATTGCCACCCACGTGGCAGATGTCATTTTCCCGCCCAAAGTCCTGATCCGGCGCGACAATGTCGTGACCATCAACCGCGGCGAAGGCGGCGGCGTAGCAGTGGGGGAAGTGTACAACGTCTTCGCCCAGGGCGAGGAACTCAAAGACCCGGACACCGGCGAAGTGCTCGGCCGCGAAGAGGTCAAGGTTGGCAAAGTGAAAATTTCCCAGGTAAATGCCAAAACCTCCCTCGCGGATATCGTGGAGGATACGGGCATCGACAAGGGAGCCGTGCTCCACAAAGTGACGCCGCCGGTCGCCCCCTGATCCCGCCGAACCGGCAGGAGGAATTTACGCCGTACGCCATTAATCAGAAACCAAACCAAAACGCCAAAAATGAACCTCGCGCTGATCAAAGTCGTCCGTCATGCCCTGCCCCTCGTGGCGGCGGCCCTGTTTGCCACCGGCTGCCAGACGTATCAGCAGCAGAATAAAGTCATCGTTTATTGGAATCAGGGCGACCTGACCAATGCCGTTGTGGAGGCCAAAAAACAGGCCGATCACAACGCTGGCAACAAGGATGCCATCATTTGGCGGCTCGAGGACGGTGCCGTGCTACGTGCGGCCGGTTTGTATGGCGATAGCAACCAGGCGTTTGACGACGCGCAAAACAAGATTGATGACTACGCGCTCAAGGCCAAGGTGAGCGTGAGCGATGAAGCGGGCGCCCTGCTCTCCAACCAGGCCAACCTGCCCTATGAAGGCCGTTCCTATGACGGCATCATGCTCAACACTTACAAGGCCCTGAACTACCTCGCGCTCGGCGATCCGGACAAGGCCCGGCCGGAAATCATCCGTGCCTATCAGCGCCAACAGGATGCCGTGGAAGCCAACAAAAAGCGCATCGAGAAGACCCAGGAAGAGGCGGATAAGAGCAAGGACAAGGCGACGATGGACAAGGCGCAAAATGACTCCAAGTTCCAGTCGCAGTTGGTCGGGGTGACCTCCAATTTGGACAAGGTGACTGTCTATGCCGATTACGTGAATCCGTTCACCGTGTATCTGGACGGCCTCTTCTTTCTGGCCAATGCCGCCGATGGCTCGGATTTGGAACGAGCCCGGAAATCCTTTGAACGTGTTGCCGCCTTTGCCCCGGATAACGATTACGTGAAGCAGGACCTCGCCACCGCCACGGAGGTGGCCAATGGCAAACCGCTCACGCCCGCCACCTATGTGATTTTTGAGACCGGCTGTGCCCCGGAACGCGGTCAGCTCCGCATTGATATTCCCATCATCGTTTCCAAAGTGTCCTACGTGGGAGCGGCCTTCCCCACCCTGAAATTAAACGAAAATTATACGCCAACCTTGCTGGTGACCGCCGGTGGCGCCACGGCCAACACCAAGCCGGTGGCCAGTCTGGATGGCATCGTGGCGCTGGATTTCAAAAATGACCTGCCCGTGGTCATCACCAAGACCATTGCCTCCACGGTTACCAAGGCCGTGGCCGCCTATGCCGCCAACCAGGCGGCGCAGCAGTCCGGCGGCGACATTGCCGGCCTGTTCATGCAGCTGGGCACGGCGGTTTATGAAGCCTCCGTCAATATCGCCGATGAACGCACCTGGACCACCCTGCCCAAGGAATTTCAAGTAGCCCGCATTACCACCCCGGCCGACCGCCGGCTGGATCTGTCCACGCCGAACGGCATGCGCACCTCCGTTATGGTCGGTGATGGTATTTTGAACGTTATCTACGTAAAATCGGTCAATACCGGCACACCGTTGCTGGTGACCCAGTTTAAATTGAAATGAAAAATATGAAGTACTTGGTTGTTTGTGCCGCCGGTGCCTTGGCGCTGGCCGTGACCGGCTGTGGCACCACCGTCAATTCCGTTGAAAACGCCCAGAAGGAAGGCCAGCGCAATATGGTCGCCGACCAGCGCGTGATCACCGATTCCGGCCTCGGCCGCCACGTCAGCATCGTGGGTGTCAATACCGCCATGACGCCCGGCGGTCTGCTGAGCGTGCAGGTGGAACTGGAGAACCGTTCCCGTTCGCAACACCACTTTACCTACCAGTTCGAATGGTTCGATGCCAATGGCATGCAGGTTGCCAGCATCATTTCTGCCACCACGCCAGCCCAGATCGAAGGCAAGGAAGACAAGTTCGTCTCTAGCATCGCCCCCAATCCCGCGTGCAAGGATTTCCGTCTGAAACTGATTGATGCCGATTGATTCCCATAATTTTATTTCACCCCCTAAAATTTAAAATGAAGACCAAGATACTAGTTCCCCTGGCCGCCGTTGGAGTTGCCCTCCTGGCCGGCTGTGCCACCGATGCCCACTATGTCCAGACCGGCGGACGTGAAAACGTCGTGACCGTCAGCGGCATCAACATTCAGGATTACATCCAGGCCGCCAGTGCCTCCGTGACCAAGCTGCTCGCCGCCGGTGCCCTCGACCGCGTGCAAAACCCGCCCGCCGTGCTTGCCATGAGCCGGATCATCAACAACACCGGCCAACAAATTGACACCGACCTGCTCACCAAGAAGATTCGCGTCGCCCTCCTGCAAAGCGGCAAAGCGGTAACCACCACCACCTTTGGTCTGGGCGGTCAGGCCGAGGATCCGCTGGCCAAGGGAATCCAGCAGGAACAGGAATTCACCAGCGACCAGAAGACCACCCGCACGCCGGACTTCAGCCTCTCGGGCAAGATCATTGAAACCGTCGCCCGCGCCGGCGACACCCGCCAGTCCACCTACAGCTTCCAGCTCTCCCTCACGGACAAGCAGGGCCTCGCGGTCTGGGAAGACGAAGAAGAAATCACCAAGCAAGGCAGCCGCTCCTCGGTGGGTTTCTAAACCATCCAAGATCAAAATTCAATCAACCTGGCTGTTATGGTTTTGACCGTTACAGCCAGTTTTCTTTTAATAATTAACTGATACCAATTGCAGTTTGAAACTCCACTCATGGAGTGCGTGGCTCAGCTCCAGAGGAGCGCAATATTTGTAGAAACAGGCCATCAAATTTCCAAGCTCCGTAGGAGCGGCATATGCAGTTTGGAACAGGAAATACTATGATGTAGCTGATCGCATGGCTTTTGGCGAATCGGCGCATGGGGACAAAGCTCCAGAGGACTGGGCGAACCAAGGCTCTCCGCGCGCTTTGCGGGTCATTGACAAACCTGGCGTGTCATGGACTGCGGCGGGTCTTTGCAGACGGCCACCAGCGCAATAATACGCCGCTTTCGCCCGCGCGACAAGGGTGGAATTTCACCATTCGCCCAATCCGCCCGAAAGCGGTGTCGCCGCTCCGCTCTGCCACCGCACTCCAAAACGCTCTACGCACGCGGGAGCCGTGGCAGTCGCACCAGCGTATTGGAGATGCTTTGGCCATCTGACCGATTCCCCCCTCGCAGGCCAAACCGTGTCCATGTTATTGGGGTTGCCCACTTTAGGGTATAAGCGTTATAGTGAGTTCCTAGGATGGCACAAATTTAAATCCTTCTTTTTATGCCAAAACCAATAATTAAAATGTTACTAAGCAGTTTTGTTGCTGTGGAAACAATTTTGCTGTTATGTGGTGCGGGTTGCTCTGGTGCGCGGAAGGACATATCCAGAAATCTGGTTGGCAGTCTTGTTATGGATGGCTGCGGCGATATCAAGTCATGTTCTTTTTTTGAAAATGGGAAGAAAAGAGAGCTTGAACAAATATATCTCCATTCAGGGGTGTCCGGTTGAGCGGTTGTTTGGTTTGTAAAACATAATTAGAATGAGCTGGTTGCTGATAAAAACAGATGTGACGCTTTTGAATTCCGGGCAAGCTTTTGGCCATGAATTCCGGCCGATTTGTCTTGTCTCAAC
>CAIJGS010000395.1 GCA_903820285.1 uncultured Verrucomicrobia subdivision 3 bacterium
AAACACATGCACCTCGTGGCCGCGCCGCACCATTTCGCGCACGAGATAGACGGCCTCGGCCGAACCGCCGCCGGACGGCGGATAAAAAGGTTCGTGCGTCAGGAACGCGATGCGCAATGCTTTGGATGCCACGTCAGACGCTAGACGATTTGACCGAAAAGATTCAATAAAATTCCTGCAATGAAATGTTTGACTTCCCCGCGTAATTTACTATTCTCTTTTTCCCTTTGTGGACGGGGTCATAGCTCAGTTGGTAGAGCGTCTGAATGGCATTCAGAAGGTCAGGAGTTCGACCCTCCTTGGCTCCACCATCCACAAAGTATGTTTCTTTCTGGCAGCGGCTGTTAAACCTCCTGGTTTACAGCCTCATCGTTAACCAACCGTTCACTTTTTTCCCCAAGCCGGCTCATCACAATCGGTTGGCTGCACTCCCCCCCCAATAAAAAAGGCAGGGAGAAGTCTCCCTGCCCTGTTCCAGCAAACCTATATTGATCAGCCAATCAAAGTGCCGCCAAGGCGGTCTGCTCGCATTGGGCGAATTTTTCCAGCAGGCGGTCGTAAATCTTCGCGGCTTTTTTGTCGGGACGCACTTCGCTGCCGGCAACGGGAGTGGTGAACCCGGCGACCAGTTTGGCCCACTGCGGCTTTTCCCCGGCGTCAGTGAGCCAGCCATGGGCGGCAAGCAGCGCTGCGCCAAGCGCCGCGCTCTTGGAGACTTCAATGCGCAGCACGCGGCAGTTCATGACATCCGCGAGCACTTGCAGGAGCGCCGGGTCGTTGGAGGCACCGCCGGTGGCGAAGATGCGTTCCGGCGCCACTTTCATCCACGCCGAATGACGGCGCATGGAGAGCATCTGGGCCTCAAAGATGGCGCGTGCATTCGCGGCGGCATCCTTTTCTGCCAGATCAAAGCGATGAATGCCGGGACGGTTCACGCGTGGGACGATTTCGGCATCAAACCACGGGAGCAGAATGGCACCGCTATTGCCGGGCTTGGTTTTGGCGAGCAATTTGCCGAAGGCATTCCAGTCTTTAAGACCGTACAACTCGCGAACTTTTTCACGCGCGAGCGAGCCGTTCTTAAAACAGATCAACGTCATGTAGCCGCCGGCGGGCGAGCCGAACACATGACCTTCGCCGCGGGCGTCGGTCTGGCATTTGGCCATGGAACCAAAGAACGTGTCGCTGGTGCCCAGGCTGATGGCCACCTGCCCGGACTGGATCAGGCCCAGACCGATCACACTGGCCGGATTATCGCCGGTCCAGACGGTGGCGAGGGCTTCGGCATTGAGACCGTACTTGTGGACAAAATAGGCGCTGACCTTGCCGATCACTTTCCCGGCGGGCGCGAGCGGCGGCAGTTTGGCTTTAAGCTTCGGGGCGGCGGCGGTCAAGGCGCCGGCATGCCAGACTTTCTTCCGAATATCCATCAGGTTCATCCCTGCGCCGTCGCCGTAGTCGATGGGGGCAATCTTGCCCGCCAGCAGCGAGGCCATGAAGGAGCTAACCAGCGCGATCTGCGCGGTCTCGGCGTAAGCCTTGGGTTCGGTCTTGGCAAACTTCCGGATCTGCGGGCCGGTGAAGCGCTCGAACGCATCGGAACCGGTGGCGGCGGCAGTGGCCTTGATGCCGCCCAGCTTCTGGCGGATCTCGGCGCATTCGGCGGCGGTGGAGGAATCCATCCAAATGGGCGAGGTCTTGCGGGCAAAGACACCGCGCATATTTTGTACCAGCGACTTTTTCGGATTCAGGCCCTTGAGCGCGGCGGCGGCGGTGCGGTTGAGATAAACAGAACCATGCTGCTGGCCACTGCCGCTGATGGCGAGAATTTCGCCGAGCGCGACGCCATCGGCTTTCATGGCGGCAAAAATCTCGTCCAGCGCCTCGGCCCAGAGCAGCGGGGAACTGTGCTTCACCAGCGGGTCGCGATGCGGTAGCACGCCATTCTGCGTTTTGTAACCGGGCAGCGCGCGGTCGAAGTTCAGGGATTTTTCGTAAACCACCTGGTGCGAGTCGAGGTCAATGACGACGGCGCTGAGGCTTTGGGTGCTGGAATCGAGTCCGAGAAATAGTCTGGCCATGAGATTAGGTGTGTATGTTTGCCAGATTCATTAGCAAAAAAAACCGCCAAAGCCAATGAAAAGCGGCAGGCCAAAGCCGGGCAAACTCCCTCTCTGCCGGAGCGTGGCCGGGCGCATGGCACCCGCCGCCGCAAGTTGACCAGCCAGCCGATCTCGCGAGTGACCGGAACCGATGCCATGGATCCAGCCAGAACCTTCGCGACAATATATAATTCGCACCCATTTTATCAGGCAGTGCTGTTTTGCCAAATACCTCTGGACACGCAAGAAAAATTGGATTAGAACCGGACCCGTGAAAGACCTTAAGCCACAAAAACGTGGCTCACAGTACCGTTAAGCAGCTTGCCCAATGACATGAAAGGCACGGTTAACAACTTCAGAGCAGCTGCCGGCTTCACCCTCATGGAGTTGTTGGTGGTGATTGCCATTCTCGCCATTCTCGCGGCTCTGCTGCTGCCGGTTTTAGGGGCCGCGAAAGGGCGGGCAAGCCGCATCGCTTGCACGGGCAACCTGCGACAGATCAATCTCGGGATTCGCATGTATTCCGACGATGCGAATGACACTTCGCCCGCCTCACTGACCACCAATCGAATTGTTAATTATTACAAAACGCTGGTGCAAAACTACGTGGGCTTGGACGGACCGCCATCGCCGCAAGATAAACTATTTGCCTGCCCGGCGGATACCTTCCGCTATTGGACAGGTTCCAATCATATGGCGGTGTTTTCGCCAACGGGGCGGCACGAGTCAGGGAATGCCAATTATTCCAGTTACGCATTTAATGGGATAAACAAAGACCTGACGAATTTGAGTGGGAACGGCGCAATTCTAGGCATCGCCGGTCAGAAATTATATTCAATTAAGCACCCGGACAAAACCGTTCTGGTCCTGGAGCAACCAGCCTTTTTTCCCTATTCATGGCATCAGCCGAAACAACCGATTTCCGATCCGAACAGCTGCTTTTTCAACAACTCAAAAAACATGGTCAGTTTCGTGGATGGACACGTCAGCTATCTCAAAACATATTGGAATGGACAGGCAGGCTCACTGGCGATGTTTTACAATCCACCGGCGGAATACGATTATCAATGGAGCGGAGATTGATGATCTATAAACACAACTTGCCGCCGAATCGTCGAAGCCAACCGCACATAGCGGTGGCTCAGCCTTCATCATTAAGTGCCACCAAGTAGACATGAATCGAAACATTACCATTTTTATCGGGGAAGACCGGATTATTTTCCGGCCCAGACACAAATTCAGGCATAAATATGGGGATGATGGCAGATATTGTGGGCCACCCATTTTTCGCATTGCCCACGCAGCGACAGTGAGTGAGATTTTAGAAGCCGTTGACCGCACTTTCGCAGCCTGCCAGGAGGATGCACCAGAACCGAAAGATTACAAAGCGGTGATGCAGCCCCTGCTCGCGGCCACGGGTGAAAAAACGTGGCACGCCATTACCCGGAGTTTCGCTTGTGTGGATGTTGAGGAGGTCGATGGAGAAATTATCTTCTCAGCTTCGACTCCCGAAAAAGGTTCATTTATCGGCACCGGACAAGACTGGCGCTGCAATCTGACCGACCGAGGCGACATGGCGGCAGCGTTTCGTGCGGCAGCCGCCGTTGCAATCGAAGCCCAGAATTTACACAATCCACCACCATTATTGTAGAGATGCAAAAGCCGGCAACCAAAGCAACGAACCCAACCGCTGATGAAGCGGGCAGTTCCGCCACCGTGGTTCACGAGCAAATCGACGGGGGTGCCGACATCCCTTCGTTACGCAGCGCCAAGCCAGCTTTCTACTTCTGGTCAACTTTTACACTGCTTTGCAAAAATTCATCCTAACAATTCTATGCCTGGCTGGACTTTTCTTTTTGGATCCGGCTTATGGTGCAGACCCCAGACAAGCAACGACCAATCAAATTCAAAGCAGCGTTGCTACCATTGATTTAGTGGCTGTCGCCCTGCAGACGCACACAAAAGAAGCCTGGCAGGCTGCCCTCAATCATGAAATTGAGGCTGATCCGAATATTGATGCTGAGATGGGCTTTAATCCAACTTCAGCGATGGCTGCGGTTGCTGCCATGGCACTTTTAATTTTTGGCTTAATGAGCCGGCACAAGCCTCTTATTATTGCTTCATTTGTCGTTTTGACAGGTGCATGTTTATTCGCCGGGATGGTAAGCTTTACGTGGTGGTCCTTCAGATTTATGGGCTTTTTCGTTTTGGCATTTGGACTCGTGTTCGCAGGATTCAGATTTTTCCGCGTTCGTCAGCGTTCCACATTCGTGAACACGAAAGTTATTTTCACAATTATTTGGATGGTTGTTTTCAAACTGACGTTTTTCTTCCTCTCTGAGCTGGCTGTTGCATTACTTGACCATGTCTTTCCCGGGACTAAATCACCGGGATACCGGCCGCCGGCACCACTTTCGCTTTTGATGATGGGTTGGTATGTATTGCTTCAACTTTCACCGTTGATTGCGCTAGGGTTGAGTATTTATGGCCTACTGCCAGGAACGAAAGTAAAAACTTGAAGGTATCGTTCCAATCGTTGTGCTATTTCCTCAAAATCGCAGCTAAAAATGGTCGCGCTGTCGCCTGTGTTCTCACCGAATTCGCACCCCATCGTGAAATCCATGCCTAGCCCGTTTGATTGCGTATCTTCATAACTCTGCGCCCCAATTAGCCGCATTTTTTCAATAAGCCCTACCCGCCGTCATTTTCCAGCCAGTCGAATAACTGGCCGTATTCGGCATGTGACGGGATGCTTTCATCGGTGATCAATCCGGGAGACGATACCAGAAAATTGAACGCCGCCGGGCTGACCACAAATTTGACCGCGCCATCGGTGAAGAGCACGTCGAAGCCTTTGGACGGAAAGTGGGCGAAGGTTTTCGGACTGAAGGCCGTGGCGGTGCCGGTGTCCGGCAGGTAATCCAGGGCGAACAGTTTATGGCCGGGGAGCTGGCCGGTCTTTTGATAGGCACGGGCGATGTTGTTGGTGGGATTCACCATGCGCGGATTGAACAGGATCGTGGACCGCGTGACGCCGCCGGAATCTGTGCTCATGAAAGCCGGGTTGCCATAATTCCCGATCGCCAGCGTCGAGCCGGCAGGATAGCTGGGGCACCACAGCACCTTGCCATCGCCCACATAACCGCCGGCATAGAGATAGCCCAGATTTTGCACGCCGGCAAAACTGGTGCGCGGCACCTGGGTGTTGGCCGCCCCGGAATAAACGTAACGCGTGTAATGCTCGCCGCCCAGGTTGTTGTACTGGCCGTTGGCATTGGCATTGCCCACGGTAGAAACGGGCAGAACATCGTTGAAATCACTCGCGTACAGCGTACACGCCACATAAACCTGATGGTAATCCGACTGGCATTGGGCCAGTTGCGCCCGCTGTTTCGCGCGGGCCAAGGCGGGCAGCAGCATTGCCGCGAGAATGGCGATGATGGCAATCACCACCAGCAATTCAATGAGGGTAAAGCCGGACGAATGTTTTTTTGAAATCGGGGACATGATGAAATTTCAATTGAAAATTTAAAAAGCGGCGCGACGGG